>NZ_CP071383.1:4078451-4392178 GCF_017348915.1 Leclercia pneumoniae
GAAGTTTATCGCGACTTGCGCGCCGGGGCGGCTTCGGGCTGGGACTACTCCTCCCGCTGGCTGCGCGATCCGTCACGGCTGGCGAGCATCCGCACGACGCAGTTTATCCCTATCGACCTGAACGCGTTCCTCTTCAAGCTGGAGAGCGCCATCGCCAACATTTCGGCGTCGAAAGGGGATAAAGAGACCGCAGAGATTTTCCATCAGAAGGCGAGCGATCGTCGCGCGGCGGTGAACCGTTATCTGTGGGATGAAGAGACGGGCTGCTATCGTGACTACGACTGGCGACGCGAGGAAATGGCCCTGTTCTCTGCAGCCAGCATCGTGCCGCTGTACGTAGGAATGTCGACGCATGAGCAGGCCGAACGTTTGTCCGATGCCGTAAAAGCGCGTCTGCTGACGCCAGGCGGCATCATGGCCACGGAGTATGAGACCGGCGAACAGTGGGATAAACCCAACGGCTGGGCCCCGCTGCAATGGATGGCGATCCAGGGGTTCAAACAGTATGGCAACGACTCGCTCGGCGATGAAATTGCCTGGAGCTGGCTGCAAACGGTGAACCACTATTACAAGGAGCACCACAAGCTGATCGAGAAGTACCACATCGCCAGCAGTACGCCTCGTGAAGGTGGCGGGGGGGAGTACCCGCTGCAGGATGGCTTTGGCTGGACAAACGGCGTGATTCGTCGCCTGATTGGGCTATATGGGGAGCCGTAGCTCCCCTCAGCGCGCTAGCGAATCACTTCATAAATTTCCGTCTGGATACCCTGCCACTTTTTGCTGCTGGCATCCGGCTGCGCCTGCGCCCGGCGGGTGGCCTGCTCAACTTCATAACGTTGACGCGCCACTACCGCCGGCACGGTGCAAAAAGCCTGCAGCCAGGTTTTGCGCGTGCTCGTGAGCTTCTCGCCGGATGACATGGCATGGCTCAGGGTAGTGATAAACCGCCGACAGGGCTTCTGCTCCGTCATTTGCAGGCGATAGCGCATCAACATCTCCAGTACGGCAACGTTACCCGCCGAGTGCGCCTGCTCAGTCCAGGAGACTTTCCAGTCCATTCCCCCTTTCAGAAAGAGCTGCACCACGCGGGCATCATTACGATCGATGGCCGAACGGAAGTTGTTCTCATCCCAGGTGATGCCCATCCGCGTCAGGGTGTCCCGCGATGAAGGGGTGTCACGCATATCTTCCGGCTGCTGGGTCTGAACGACCACTTCCGCGGCCCGGGGCTGCGAATCGCCAACGAAGAGCCAGACGCCCCCTGCCAGCATCGCCAGCACCATGACCCCTACAGCCCCCCAGAGCAGCCCGGAGATAAGCTGATCGCGCTGCTCCGGCGTGCGCTCTGCCCGTCGTTGCGGTTTATCGATATTCTCACCAATTTCATCGCTATCGCCGCCGGCCGCCTTGTTTTTCTGCTGCGCATGCTCCCAGAAGCGGTGCAGGTCGTTGGTCTCCACCGCCAGCAACGCTGCCGGATTAACCCGGGTACGCCCCTGCTCAAAGGCACGCTGCACCGGGCTGGCAATCTGGTCGTAGTAGCTGTCCATTAAGACAATCTGTGCCGGGGTCAAGGCCTCTCCGGCCAGCAGCGTATTACGGATCTGGCGTATATCGTCGAGGAAGGTTTGCAGCGTTTTTCGCGGCTCCACCAGCAGGGTGAGATGGTGCTGATCGCTGAAAAGCGCAGCGTAATAGCGGGAAAACTCCTTTTTATCCACGACCATCAGCGCCAGCTCGCTGAATTTCATGCCGCTCAGCACATCGTTGCGTTCGCCCTGTCGTAGCCAGCGTCGAACCTGATCGGCGCTGAACAGGGTTTTTAGGTGATTGTTCAGACGCGTAGGATCGGGCCAGGCTTTTAGCACCAGCGCTTTCAGCATCATCTCGACTGCGCGCACCTGTTTTTGCGCCTGCAGCTGTTGCGCCTCATCCGCCGGGGCAAGCTCGGTGCTGTAGGTCAGAAGGGGCTGTTGCTGGCGCACATGCTCAAGGGCCGTGACAAAACGCGTCGCCGCAATCAGCTGGTTGTCGCTGACATCCTGTCCACTCTCATACTGTGGTACACGCTGTTGCAGCAGGCGCAGCTGGAGCGTGAAGTTCGACATTTCAGCGTCGTTCAGGTGTAGCCGCTTCGCCACCGCCGCCCAACCGCCCAGGCCGAGGCGCGCGTTATCTAGCTGTTCCAGAAACCAGCGGGGATCCTTGCCTTCCGATACATGCACTTTCAGGAGCAGTAGGATCTCCACCGACGCCTGACGAATGATACCCAGACAGTGTTCAAACTGTTCCCGGACGTGATGCGTTTTGCTGAGGGTCATCATTTTCCTTTCCGTAAAATGAAAACAGATATGGGGTCGTCTCTATGCGACTTTTTTCTTTTATTTATACAGGCTTAACCATACCTGAGAATCTATGGTATTACAGTGACAGCCGTATAATCATTAACACAATTTATGGGATAAGCCTGATGCCGGTACTGCATACCCCGCGTTTAACCTGCTCGCCGCTGGGCGAAGCGGATTGGTCCTTTTTCCTGGCGCTTCAGCAAGACCCGGACGTGATGCGCTACGTTGCAGATAACCGCCCGGAAACGGCGATCCGGGAGGCCTTTGAATCCCGCCTGCCCGAGTGGACGCCTGGCAGCGCGCACTGGTTATGCTTGCTGGTTCGGGACACCCTCAGCCAGACGCCACTGGGCGTAACGGGATATCTGCATCATGAAGAGGATATTGCCGAGGTGGGATTCTTATTCGCCCCGCAGGCGCAGGGTCTGGGATATGGCTTTGAATCGTTAAAAGCGGTGTGTGATTTTGCCTTTAACGAGGGGGGAATTCGCCGGTTAACTGCCACCGTGACGGCCGGAAACCTGCCCTCCAGGCGGCTGCTGGAGAAGCAGGGTTTTGTGCTGGAAGGCGAGCTGCGAGAAAATTATCAGTTGGCTGGCCGGTGGCATAATGACTGGCTGTTTGGCCTGCTGAAAAAAGAGTATCAGCAGGCGTAACCGGCTTACAGGAACATACCGCCCGAGACTTCAATGCGCTGGGCGTTCATCCAGCCCAGCTCATCGCTGAGCAGCGCGGCGATAGCATCACCAATATCATCCGGCAGACCTACGCGCCCCAGCGCGGTTTGCGCGGCGATCTGCTGATTCAGCTCGGCATTATCACGTACCATGCCGCCACCGAAATCAGTTTCAATCGCCCCTGGCGCGATGATATTGGCGCTAATGCCGCGTTCCCCCAGCTCTTTCGCCTGATAGCGGGTTAACACCTCCATCGCCCCTTTCATCGCTGCATAGGTGCTGGACCCTGGTAGCGCAAAGCGTGCCAGCCCGGAAGAGACGTTCAAAATCCGTCCCCCGTCTCTCATCAGCGGCAGGAGACGCTGCGTCAGGAAAAACGGACCTTTTAAATGGATGTTCATGACGTTATCAAATTGCGCTTCGCTGGTTTCAACGTAGGGGGCATATAAACCCACCCCAGCATTGTTCAATAAATAGTCGAAGCTGTCGCGCTGCCAGTGCTGCCTGAGGGTCTCCCCGACCTGCTGAGCAAAATGTTCGAAGCCGGCAACTTCGCCGACGTTCAACTGTAACGCTGCGGCTTTCACCCCTTTTTGCTCAATTTCGCGAACAACATCGAGCGCTTCCTGTTGGCTGCTATTCCAGGTGAGGATAATTCCGACACCTTTCGCAGCCAGCTTCAGCGCCGCGTTTTTCCCCAATCCCCGGCTGCCGCCGGTCACAATGGCTATACGTTCACTCATAAGAAACCTCGTTTCGGCTGTTGTGGTCGTTGAGAAAGAGCTTATAAGGTGATAGAAAATCAATAAAGGTAGCCAGTAACGCTTTACTGTTTCGACTTGAACAACAATGAGCGCAACCTATGGATAAAATTCACGCAATGCAGCTCTTCATTCGTGTCGCGGAACTGGAGAGTTTTTCTCGCGCAGCGGACTCTTTAGGCCTGCCTAAAGGGAGCGTATCCCGGCAAATTCAGGCGCTGGAGAACGGGCTTGGCACGCAATTACTGCACCGGACCACCCGCCGCGTCAGCCTTACGCAGGACGGAATGGTCTATTACGAGCGGGCAAAAGATCTGCTGGCAAACCTCGACGAACTGGATGGTCTTTTTTTGCTCGACCCTGCCAGTATCAGCGGACGACTGCGGGTGGATATGCCGGTGGCCATTGCACGAAATTTAGTCATTCCGCGACTGCCCCAGTTTTTACAGCAGTATCCCGGTATCGAACTGGAGTTGAGCAGTAGTGACCGTCTGGTGGATGTGATTCGGGAAGGATTCGACTGCGTGGTGCGCGTCGGCACTCTGAAAGATTCTGGTCTTATTGCACGCCCGCTGGGCAAACTGTCAGTCATCAACTGCGCCAGCCCCGATTATCTGACGCGTTTTGGCTATCCGGAGACGCTGGACGATTTAGCCTCTCACGCGGTGGTGCATTATGCGCTCAATCTGGGGAGTCGCCCGCAGGGCTTTGAATATTATGACGGTGAGAGCACCCGCTGGGTTAAAACCGGCGGCATCCTGACGGTGAACAGTACCGAAACTTATCACGCCTCCGCTCTGGCGGGTCTGGGGATTATTCAGGTGCCACGCGTCGGGGCTCGCGACGCGCTGCGCGCCAAAAAGCTGCTGGAGATCCTGCCACAATATCGTCCGGGCCCGATGCCGGTTTCGCTAATTTATCCCCACCGCCGCAACCTCTCCCGCCGGGTTCGCCTGTTTATGGAGTGGCTAACAGAATTAATGAAGGCGTACGTAGACTAGACTGAATCTGTACCCGTGATACTTCACGC
Organism: Leclercia pneumoniae; assembly: GCF_017348915.1. Classification (NCBI taxonomy): domain Bacteria; kingdom Pseudomonadati; phylum Pseudomonadota; class Gammaproteobacteria; order Enterobacterales; family Enterobacteriaceae; genus Leclercia; species Leclercia pneumoniae. Next base: position 4,083,268 of record NZ_CP071383.1, read on the forward strand.
GGCCCAGGCATTGGCCTGTGATTCGCTCTCCCGAGCCTTAGCCGCCGGGGCCGTGGCAAGCAGCATGAATTATTTAGGGTATATAATTTCAGGAACATCCTGCGTACCGAAAAGGAAAACGTCACCGATGCCGGACAACAACCAGCAACGCCCTGTACAGGAACTGGATTACGAACCAGTCAAAAAAATGGACACCACCCCGCCTTCCGCGGCATCAGAAAACGCGGAAGTGACAAGCCACGATGTAAGCAGTGCGGGAAGCCTGGTCGAAAAAGCGAAGCTGCTGGTTCAGCTCGTACAGCAGCGCCCAATGATTGCCCACATCCTGCGAGCCACCGAGCGATTTAACGATCGGCTGGGTAATCAGTTTGGCGCCGCCATTACCTACTTCTCGTTTTTATCGATGATTCCCATCCTGATGGTCTCCTTTGCGGCAGCAGGCTTTGTGCTCGCGTCGCATCCGACCCTGCTGCAGGATATCTTCGGTAAAATCTTGATGAACGTTAGCGATCCGACGCTTGCCTCCACTCTGAAAAGCACCATTAATACTGCGATTCAGCAGCGCACCACGGTAGGGATTGTCGGGCTATTGATTGCCCTCTACTCGGGTATTAACTGGATGGGGAACTTGCGCGAGGCGATCCGCGCCCAGTCGCGTGACGTCTGGGAGCGCACGCCGCAGGATCAGGAGAAGATCTGGCTGAAATACTTCCGTGATTTTATCTCGCTGATTGGCCTGCTGGTGGCGCTGATTGTCACTCTCTCTATCACCTCGGTGGCCGGTTCGGCACAGCAGATGATTATCTCAGCGCTCTATCTTGATAATATCGAGTGGCTAAAACCCGCTTGGCGACTGATTGGATTAGCTATTTCAATCCTGGCGAACTATCTGCTCTTCTTCTGGATCTTCTGGCGCCTGCCACGCCATCGGCCCCGTCGTAAGGCGTTGATGCGGGGTACGCTGATTGCCGCTATCGGTTTTGAGATCATCAAAATCGTGATGACCTATACGCTGCCTTCGCTGGTGAAATCCCCCTCTGGCGCCGCCTTTGGTTCGGTGCTGGGGCTGATGGCATTCTTCTACTTCTTTGCGCGTCTGACCCTGTTCTGCGCAGCGTGGATCGCCACCGCCGAGTACAAAGATGACCGGCGAATGCCGGGCAAAACCCACCGCTAGTGACATCATCGGGCTGAATAAAAACGCAAAATTTCAGCCCGATCCATCATTTCAGCATATAAATCCAGCCTGTAACTTTTATTTAACCAAAAACCAGTTTTTTCCACCAAGTTTAAATTTATGTGAAGCATTTCATAGAAGCTATTTTAGCGGGCTGAACATTATCCCCTTTTTGCTGCTTTTTTGCCCTCCCGCCGGGTTTGTTACAGATTGAAATGTCGCTTTTGCTGTGCGTAATATGGCCGTTCGTTCGCCAAAAATAAGAAAAGTTTATGCAGGCCACAACCACAACTCTCGATTCACAACAGGAAAACGCCCCGGTTAACTCACGTAACAAAGTCGTTGTCGCCTCTCTGATTGGCACCGCCATCGAGTTTTTCGACTTCTACATTTACGCGACCGCTGCGGTTATCGTCTTTCCACATATCTTCTTCCCGCAGGGCGACCCGACCGCCGCGACGCTGCAGTCTCTGGCGACCTTTGCCATCGCCTTTGTGGCGCGGCCGATTGGTTCCGCGCTCTTTGGTCACTTTGGTGACCGTATTGGCCGCAAAGTCACGCTGGTTGCTTCGCTGCTGACCATGGGGATCTCTACCGTCGCCATCGGCCTGCTGCCCACTTACGAGACCATCGGCATTCTGGCGCCGGTGTTGCTGGCGCTGGCGCGTTTTGGTCAGGGTCTGGGTCTGGGCGGTGAATGGGGCGGCGCGGCGCTGCTGGCCACCGAGAACGCCCCCGCACGTAAACGTGCACTGTACGGCTCCTTCCCGCAGCTGGGTGCCCCGATTGGCTTCTTCTTTGCTAACGGGACCTTCCTGCTGCTCTCCTGGCTGCTGAATGATGAGCAGTTTATGAACTGGGGCTGGCGTATTCCGTTTATTTTCTCTGCCGTGCTGGTGCTGATTGGCCTGTATGTGCGCGTCTCGCTGCACGAGACGCCGGTATTCGCCAAAGTCGCAGCGGCCAAAAAGCAGGTTAAAGTGCCGATGGGTACGCTGCTGACCAAACATGTCCGCGTGACCGTGCTCGGCACCTTTATCATGCTGGCAACTTATACCCTGTTCTATATCATGACCGTCTACTCCATGACCTACAGCACCGCGCCTGCGCCGGTCGGCCTGGGGCTGCCGCGTAATGAAGTGCTGTGGATGTTGATGATGGCGGTGATTGGCTTTGGCGTGATGGTGCCTATCGCCGGCCTGCTGGCGGATAAATTTGGCCGCCGCGCGAGCATGATCACCATCACCTCGCTGATTATCCTGTTTGCGCTGTTCGTCTTCCCGCCGCTGCTGGGTTCCGGCAGCCCGGCGCTGGTGATGGCCTACCTGCTGATTGGCCTGAGCCTGATGGGGTTGACCTTTGGCCCGATGGGTGCGCTTCTGCCTGAGTTGTTCCCGACTGAAGTGCGTTATACCGGTGCCTCGTTCTCCTATAACGTCTCGTCGATTCTGGGGGCTTCCGTGGCGCCCTACATCGCCACCTGGTTACAGGCAAACTACGGACTGTTCTACGTGGGTGTCTACCTGGCCGCGATGGCAGCTCTGACGCTGATTGCCTTGCTGCTGACGCACGAAACGCGGCATCAGTCGCTGTAAACGTAAAACGGCAACCTGTGGGTTGCCGTTTTTTTTACGTCCTGCGCCTTACTTTTTCATCTGTGCCAGTATATTCCGACACTGATTCGCATCCCCTTCAGACGGTGAAATCAACGCCAGCAGCGCCGCCGCCGGCGTTACCAGTGTTGCCAGCGCCGCGGCCACCGCACCACGGGCAATCAACGGCCCGGCTTTCACCCCCGCATCCGGATTTTTAAAGGTTCCGCGTACGTACAGCGGCGAGCGCAGCGTAACGATACGGATGCCCTTACTTTCCGGATTGATGGTGAGGTCGAGCTGCTCAGAGGCCATGCTGGCGGTGCCCGTCACGTTGATGACCGCATTCTCCGTATCGAAGGCGAAGATCTGCGGTCGGGCAACGCCGTTGGCCAGATCGATATTGGCCGCCGCGCAGTTCACCCGCACTTCATCATCGCCAAAAATCTGACCAATGATAAAGTTGCCCACATTCAGGCCGAGGATCTCCATCAGGTTACGGCTGATCAGTCCATCGTTCATCAGTAGCTTCAGGTTACCGTTGCCGTTACCCAGCAGAGCAGCCACGGAATTACCGGTACCGCGGATCTCAGCATCACCGTTCATTTCACCGAGGGTTTTCTGCATTAATTCGACGTCAGGCATCAGCTCTTTTAACTTCAGCCGCCGCGCCTGAATATCTGCCCGCCCACGCATGGGGCTTTTATCCCCTTCCAGATGAATATTTGATGAGATGGTTCCGCCCGCCATGCCGAACTTCAGCGGCTGCAGGCGCAGGTCGGCATTTTTCAGCAGAATATGGGTAGAGAGATCGCTAATGGGCAGGCTACTGCCATGTTCAATACGGCGGCCTTTGAAACGCACATCGGCGTCCATCACGTCCCATTTATCTGTTTCAAAACGATCGTTTGGTAGCACCTTGCCGGCAGGCTGAGCGCTTTTCTCACCCTTTTTCTGCTCGGCGCGTTTCGCGCGCTCGGCACCCTTGCCCGAATCCACCCCGATCAGCGGGCCCAGGTCGGCGAGGCGCAGCTGCCGGGACTCCAGATCCCCTTCAAGCTTCGGCCGCGGCTTGCCGGTGGTGTAGGTTAGCGAGCCGTGGATATCACTGTCGCCGATGCGGCCATTAAAGTCGCGATAGTCATAGACCGACGACTTTTCGGTATCAATTTTCGCGACCAGATGACCGTCGGTTTCAAACGGTGGAGTATCGGGCAGCAGCACGCCAGTCAGCTCATAAAGCTCGCCCAGCGAATCCCCGGCAAATTTCAGCTGGAGATCAACACCACCCATTTTCATCGGGTCGTTTACCGTGCCAACGAAGGCCACCCGCGTATTGCCAGAGCGGAAATCAGCCTGTACCGGGAACGGCGTGCCTTCGCTTCGCAGGGCCAGCATACCGCCAATTTTACCCTTGCCGCTTAAAGGCTGGTCGTTGTAGCGCCCTTCCGCCTTCAGGCCAAAGACGTAATCACCGACCTTATCTTTTTTGCCTTTGTTCCCCGTCACTTCGCTAAAGGGCAACGGTTTACCCAGCGGATCGACAAAGATCTCAATATCTGCCTTCGTCACCGCATCGTTGATATCGATCCGTCCGCGATCGAAGAGGATATTATCCAGGCGGAAAGACCAGGAGGACGGTTTGGCGTTGGGATCTTTTTCTTCGTCACTCCCCGCCAGATCAAAGGTCCAGTTGTTCTTTTTTTCCGACAGACGGATCAGCCGGGCATCCGGCTGTTGCAACTTGATCCACGGTAGATAGACCGTTTTAGTGAACAGCGCCAGCGGCGCCAGCGTGGCCTCTACACGCGGCAGATGCACCATGGTAATTTCGGGGATATCCGGCGGGTTGCCGAGAATGATGTCGTTAGCATGGATGTGTGGCCATGGAACCCAGCTGCGCCAGCCGGTTTCCTCTTTCTGGCGCTCCCACACTACGCCCAAATCACCACGAATGGCGAATGGCCGGTTTAACTCAGTCGAGACTTTCTGGTTGATGGTCGGTTTGAGGCGATTCCAGTCAAACGTCGCAATAATGACGATTATCACCACAATCAACAACAAGAAGATCCCTAGCGACCAGGTGATTATCTTTGTTGTCTTGGTCATTCCGCACTCCCTTTTTCGCTTGTCTTTCTAGAATATAGCGCAGGCAACGGGAAAGCGGCGGCTGCGTCCGGTAATAGCGCGTCATTCACGCACTATTATGGGAAGCAGCCAAAACCTACAGAGTAAGGATGACGTTTTCGAGCGTGTCCATCGGGACGGGGCGAGAGAGGAAGTAACCCTGCGCAGCAGCGGCCGGAGAGCTTTGCACGTCTCGCCACTCTTCCAGCGTCTCGATGCCCTCGACAATGACCCCCTGGCAGTAGCGGTTCATCAGCTGAAGCAACAGGGTGAACAGGTTCCGCCCTTCCGGTGTTTGGCGCAGCATGATGAAGAGATCGCGCGCCACTTTGATGTAGTCATAGCGCACTTCGCTCAGAGCCGAGAAGTTGGCCATGCCGGTACCGAAGTCGTCCAGCCACAGCGGAGCAAACTCGCACATTGCAGCGAAGGTCGAATCTTGCGGTAAGCGTATATGCTCAACCAGCTCAAAGCGGATCCACGGCAGCGTAGCGATGAGCTGCTTTAACGTCTCATCCTGACGCACCGCCATCAGCGTAGGGCCATCGACGTTTACCGAGGCGAGGATCTTATGCTGCATGAAAAAGGGCTGCTTTTCCGCCAGCATGGTGAGCTGTTCTTCCAGCACATCCAGACGTTTGCGCACCGGAATTTCCGCAAAGTAGCGATCCGGCGCGATACGCTGATCGGGCGTTGACGGATGCGTCACGATGGTCAGGATCTCAACGGCCATCAGCGTGCCATCAATGCGATAGATGGGCTGACAGGTGTAAGCGCGCTCACATTGCAGCCAGTAGCGATGCTCCTGCAAGTTCTCAATACTTGCCTGAGGAACAACTAGCCGCTGGATATCCTGCTGTAACTTCATTTCAGATGTCCTGTTGAATGGGAGATGAGCTGACGGGACTCGTCAAAGGTTATCGGCGCAGGAGATAAGAACTTTAAGGCTGGTTGCAGGCGAAAATGAAATTCTGATGACAGAAACTGAAGCGGAACCTGTTCCAGTTCAAAAAAATAATGGAACGTCGTTTTAATATGGTTGACCACTAAACGGTGCCAGAGCACACTACCTCTAATTTCACTCTTCAGGTTCAAGATTATGTCCAAAAAGATTGCCGTCATTGGCGAATGCATGATTGAACTCTCCCAAAAAGACGCGGAAGTGAGCCGCGGCTTTGGTGGCGATACATTGAACACGTCGGTCTACATTGCCCGTCAGGTCTCCCCTGATGCGCTGTCAGTGAACTATGTCACGGCACTGGGTACCGATAATTTCAGCCAGCAGATGCTGGAGAGCTGGCAGGCGGAGAACGTCGATACCTCCCTGACTCAGCGCATGGAAAATCGTCTGCCTGGGCTTTACTACATCGAAACCGACAGCACTGGCGAGCGTACCTTCTACTACTGGCGCAATGAAGCGGCGGCGAAGTTCTGGCTGGAGAGCGATGACGCGGCGCGCATTTGCGAAGAGCTGGCTACGTTCGACTATCTCTATCTGAGCGGCATCAGCCTCGCCATCCTGAGCCAGGGTAGCCGTGATAAGCTGCTCTCTCTGCTGCGTGAATGCCGGGCTAATGGTGGCAAAGTAATCTTCGATAACAACTACCGTCCACGTTTGTGGGCCAGCCGCGAAGAGACGCAGCAGGTCTACTCCCAGATGCTGCAATGTACCGATATCGCTTTCTTAACCCTCGACGACGAAGATGCGTTGTGGGGCGAAAAGCCGGTGGATGAGGTGATTGCCCGGACGCAGGCGGCAGGCGTCTCTGAGGTGGTGATCAAGCGCGGTGCCGATTCCTGTCTGGTCGCGGTTGCCGGTCAGCCGGTTATCGACGTTCCGGCAGTGAAGCTGGCGAAGGAAAAAGTGATTGATACTACAGCCGCGGGCGATTCATTTAGCGCCGGTTATCTGGCCGTACGCCTGACAGGCGGCACGCCGGAAGCGGCAGCCCAGCGCGGCCACCTCACTGCCAGTACGGTGATTCAGTATCGCGGGGCGATTATTCCCCGTGAGGCGATGCCGCACTAAAAAACGGCTACCTGGGTTGTAATGCCGATCGGTTAAGCAATCCGGTATTTCTATGTCACTGAAGTGGAAAGGTTCCGTTCACTAAGGCATCTCTGCTTTTTGTCGGCCACTCTGCGGCCTGACCGGGGCACGGGTGTTGACTCCCCGCTGAAATCGGCGAACCGGAGACCGGATGACAAGGGCTGGACGCCATGGATGGCGGCCAGAGGCGAAGCGAGACAGGGATGTCGAGTTGAGCCGACCGCAGGCAGGAGGTCGGGAGGTGAGCGCAGTACGAAGCACCGATTTCGTTGCGGGGCCGCGGGGATTGACAAGGGGGACCCGGCGGTCCCCCTTGTCACGTTCACGGGTGGTGTAATGCCATATTCTGCTGAACATGAGGTGAACGGAACAATTCCACCGCACTTAACCGATCGGCATTACCACCGTTTATCTTTGCGCGAACGCCCACCTTACTGCGCCTGCGGAATATCCGTCACGTCCTGATGATCGCCAGAAACAACGGGAGCCGCACTCTGCGCAGGCACCATAATATTACTCCAGGTTTCTTGCAGCTCTTTCATGTTGTACTCAGGCTCGCCCTTCGGCTGCAGCAGAATCAGTGCCATATCCTGTGAAAGCTGCGAACGCAGATCCTGGTTCAGCATCTCCACCGTCAGGCCGCTCAGGAAGTCCTGGCGCAGTTTCTGATACTGCTCCGGCGCGATATCCACCACCTGGTTTTGCAGGGAGCGAATACGCTGACTGATCAGGATATCGGTATCTGTGCGCGCATAGGTGGCAAACAGCTTTTGCAGCTCAAGGCCCTTTTGCGCCACCAGCGCGTTAAACTCTTCTACCGGCAGCCCGTTGTCACGTACCTTCGCCAGCTCTTTCGCCACCACCGCCATATTCGCGTTCAGCTTATCGTTCGGCGACTCAACGTTAATGGCGCACTGTGCACGCTGGAACAGTACCCGGCAATCAAAGCCCAGACCGATATCTTTAGTGTTGTTCTTGCTAAGCGTCTGCTGAACATGCCAGAACAGCGCTTCACGGGCTAAATCTGCACGCCAGTAACGCAGCAGGGCTGCGGATTCCCGAATAGGCTGCCACGGGCCATCCCACATGATTGAGAGACGATCCTGACGCACTGTGTCGGTCATGATGCTGACAGGTTCGGCACGCAGCGGCGACAAGGTCGGCACTGGCGCCGGCGTATGGCGTTTACCTTTCAGTTCGCCGAAGGTTTTATTGATCTGCTCTACTACCGCACGGGCGTCGACGTTACCCACCACAATCAGGGTCATCGCATCCGGGGTGTACCAGTTCTGGTAGAAAGATTTAACCTGTTCAATATCAACCGGCTGCTTCAGCGGCTCCGCCGGATCGTGGCCGAGCAGCGTTGATCCCTTGAGGCGATAGCGCCACCAGCCCTCTTTGGTATCCGCCGGCCAGGTGGCAACCATGTCACTGTTGCTCAGCGCATAGTTAACGGTTTCAGGGGTAATGGAGACGTTGCCTGCGGTATCAGAGAGCCAGGTCAGCGCCTCTTTGAGCAAATCATTACGGTTGTTCGGCAAGCTGAGGTTAAACATGGTGTAGTCATAAGAGACCACGGCAGGCGGGAGTGGGCGTTTCGGGTCGATGCCCTGTTGCCACAGTGAACGCACCTGCACAGCCTGCAGGCTGCCGCTTTGGGTCAGCGCCAGCCGGGGGATAAAGTGGCTAAAGCCGGTCTGCTGCGTGCTTTCCGTCAGGGAGCCCGTATTTACCGAGAGGCGGATTTCAATCCGATCGCTGGGACGCTGAGGCGTCGAGAGGACCTGCCACTGGAAGCCGTTCGCCAGCGTCCCCTGTTGCCATGCAGGATCGGGCTGGAGCGCATCAGCGTGCACGTAACTGGCTGCTGCCATCATCAGCAAACCGCCGGTTAAGAGTCGAATTTTTGTGCCCTGCATGTGAACCCCTGATCAACATTCCTGGTTAAAAAGAGTGCTACACGCCCTGGAGCACTCTAAAGACGATATTCAAAACACTCCGATTAGACCGCGCGTTAAGCGAAACGTCACGGCATGAAGTGAAATATACCCGAAAAAAATCTTGTCGAATTATGACAGGTATGAGGGGCCATTATGCGCAGGAGCCCGCACTCCGACAAGGGAATGCGGGCCTGAGAGCAGATTTTAGGAGGATAAACCGTGCGTTTTGCCGTCTGGCGCACGATTATTGAGGGTATCGTCGAGCTTTTTATGATCCAGCTCTTTCACCCACTTCGCGACCACGATGGTCGCTACCCCGTTACCGACCAGGTTAGTCAGCGCACGAGCTTCAGACATAAAGCGGTCAATACCGAGGATCAGCGCCAGCCCCGCCACCGGCAGATGACCCACCGCTGAAATGGTTGCCGCCAGGACGATAAAGCCGCTGCCCGTCACCCCGGCCGCCCCTTTCGAAGAGAGCAGCAACACGACCAGCAGCGTGATTTGATGGAAAATATCCATGTGGCTGTTGGTCGCCTGAGCGATAAATACCGCGGCCATGGTCAGGTAAATCGAGGTGCCATCCAGGTTAAAAGAGTAGCCCGTCGGAATGACCAGCCCCACCACCGATTTGCGGCAGCCCAGCTTCTCCATTTTATCGAGCATACGTGGCAGCGCCGACTCGGATGAGGAGGTACCCAGCACGATGAGCAGCTCTTCGCGGATATAGCGGATGAACTTAAAGATATTGAAGCCGGTGGCCTTTGCAATACTCCCCAGCACCACCACTACAAACAGAATACAGGTGATATAGAAGCAGATAATCAGCTGGCCCAACTGTACCAGGGTGCCCACGCCATATTTACCGATGGTAAACGCCATCGCCCCGAAGGCCCCGATAGGTGCCAGACGCATAATCATATTGATAATGCCGAAGATGACCTGAGAGAAGCTTTCAATCACATTAAAAATCAGCTGCCCTTTGCTTCCCAGGCGATGCAACGCAAAGCCAAACATCACGGCAAACAGCAGTACCTGCAAAATGTTACCGCTGGCAAAAGCGCCAATGACGCTGCCGGGAATCACATCCAGAAGGAAGGCCACCACACCCTGATCTTTTGCCTGATCGGCGTAGACGGCGACCGCTTTGGCATCGAGCGTAGAGGGGTCTACGTTCATGCCGGCGCCGGGTTGCACCACGTTCACGATAATCAGGCCGATAATCAGCGCCAGGGTGCTGACCACCTCAAAATAGAGCAGCGCGACCGCGCCAGTGCGACCGACCGCCTTCATGCTTTCCATGCCCGCGATACCGGTCACCACGGTACAGAAGATAACCGGGGCGATAACCATCTTGATGAGCTTAACAAACGCATCGCCTAGCGGTTTCATCTGCGCGCCCAGTTCAGGGTAGTAATGGCCCAGCAGAATGCCGATAGCAATCGCAGTCAGCACCTGAAAGTAGAGACTTTTGAAGAGTGAGGTTTTCATATGATGTCCTTGGGAAGAAAAACCACAGGCACTATAGGGGTAATAATTACCTGCGGATTTAAAATACCACCCGGCTCTCAGGACAGATACAGACTCAGATCAGAAATGAAACACAAATGTTAAAAAGTTTGAGCTGGCTCGCACAAGCCAGCAACATTTTAATTCAACGCGGGGGTGTCATGGGGAGAAAGGTAATGCGCTTCAAAGAGATCGCGTGGAACGGCACGGGCGAAGAGATAACCCTGCCCATACTTCACGCCAGCCTCTGCCAGCCAGTCGCGCTGAGCCTCGGTTTCGACCCCTTCGGCAATCACGTCCAGCGTCAGGCTTTGCGCCATCTGAATAATGGCCTGCACCATACTGCTGTCGTCCGGTAAACCTTCCACAAAGGTCTTGTCGATCTTCAACACGTCCACCGGCAGCGTTTTCATATGCTGCAGCTGACGCAGCCCCGCATAGCCCATACCGAAATCATCAAGCGCGATACGTACCCCGGCATTGCGCAGCGGACGCAGAATCGCCACCGCTTCGTTCGGGTCGTCGATACGGCGACTTTCCGTTACCTCAAGAATCAGGGTATCAGGCTGGATTTGATAGCGATGAATCAACTCCAGCAGCTCTGAAACCATCGTCGGGTGCATCAATTGCAGCGCAGAGAGATTGACCGACAGCGGCAGGGTAATACCACGAGCCTGCCAGGCTGAGAGCAGCCGGCAAGACTCCTCCAGCACCCAGTGGCCCACCGTCACCATCAGCCCACAGTTTTCAATACGTTCGATTAACCCTTCCGGCAGCTCCCAGGAGCCGTCCGGCTGCTGCATACGCAGTAGCGCTTCGGCGCTTTTTACCCGGCCCGTACTCAATTCAACCTGCGGCTGCAGCCAGATGGCAAACTGATGATTATCCAGCGCGTTAAGGATATCGCTCTCTTCCGTCAGGCGCTGCTGCGCCTTTTCCATCTCTTCGGGTTCGAAGAACTGGATTTGGTTTTTACCCTTGCGACGCGCAGCAAAGGCGGCGGAGAAGGCCCGGCTGTAAAGTTGCTCGGCGCTCTGATCGCCGTAATACATGGCAATGCCAATGCTGGCGCTGGGGCGCAGCTGGATGCTCTGAACCGGCAACCGCTCGTTAATGACAGTGAGCACTTGCTGACCTAATGTGATGGCATGCCATGGCTCCTTCACGCCATGGGCGATAATCACGAAGTCGTACCCCGTGACCTGAGAGAGCACCATCCGCGGGGAAAGGACGGATTTCATCTTTTCCACCAGCGTGAGCAGCAACATCTCTCGCTGACTCTCTTTCAATACCCCGGCGGTGTCCTGCAAGGTTTCACAGGCCACGACCATCAACGCCGTCGTCTGCTGGCGGGCGACCGTCTGCTCCAGCAGACCCATCAGGAACGCTTTGTTCGGTAAATCCGATACCGGGAAGCGGGTCGCATTGCAGTTCATCTCGTCATACTGACGCAAAATCCGCTGTTGATTAATGTTGTAGCTGCGGACCAGCATGCCGATCTCGTCGTCATGATGCAGGCGCGGCAACGGCAGCTGGTGACCCACCTGATACTCTCCCGGTAGATCATTGAGTTCCCGGGCCAGACGGCGTAGCGGATGCACAATCAGTCGGTTAATACACCAGGTCAATGCCACCGTCAGCATCAGCGTCAACAGTAAGTAAGCAGTCACTAACGTTGATAGCCAGCTCATCACAAATTTAAACATGCGATAAGAGTCTGACTGGAGCACCAGATAAGCCAGCGGCTGCGGATTTGCCGGGCGTTCCAGCGAATAAATGGGGAGCGAGATTTGCACCGGCAGTTCGACCATTCGCATTACCATCATCGGCACCGGACGCTCAGGGATAAAGCGCATACGCAGCGCCTGGAACTGATTAGGCAACACCACATCCGCCCGGCTGACGACGCCGGCCGGCTGGATCCCTTTAAGGATGGTTTCTGCTTCCGGGATATCCCCTTTCAGGATGGCCGCAGAGAGCGGTTCACGAACCGAACGGGCAATGCTTTCAAGTTGCGTAGCCGTGTTGTAGCGATTCTGCTGAATGGAATGAACCAACAGAATGAGGCAAAAGATGAAAACAAACACCATAGTGACGGCGGAAACCATCGCCATTTGTTTGATAGTTAATGAACGGCTGACACGCAAAATGACTCTCCAGAGAACACGACACGCGGGGTAATCAGATATGACCCCGCTGCCGCCTGAGTATACCCCATCGCAATCGATTTAAGAGAGGCTAACAAAACGATTAAGGTTATTCTGGTTACCATTCCGCATAAGGCATAAGCGGCTGCGGTGGTATGTCCATGTCACCCTGCCAGCCTGCGGCGGAGTAGCGTACATACATCAGCGCATGGCTTGGGGTGTAATCCTTCGCCTCCTGAATATCGACCCCCAGCCCAACAAACCAGTTGGAGGTGACACGACGTTCAATAATAGCCCGGGCGGTATAACCGGTACCGCTGCTGCTGCTTCCCTCTTCCGGCTCACTGCGATCGCCGTATCTGCCCGGTTCAACCGGGATCAGGCTCTGAATCGGGTAGCGCTTACCGTCATTGCTTTTCGAGTGTGACCAGGAGACCGAGCCACCCAGCTCCCAGGACCAGTTCTCGGTACGCTTACGCCAGTTGATGGGCAGCGCGAAGGAGACATACTGTTGTGGGCTGTAGTAGCCGCCCTGTCCCAGCGTGTACTCGCTCAGGTCTTTATCGTAATGCCAGAGCATATTGCTGAGGCCGACGGTCAGGCGCTCGTTATTGGCATTGATGAGTTTGTAGTAGTAGCCGGTCATCCAGCGCACGCGCCAGTTGTCCGCCACGTTCTCGCCGGTCAGGGAATCGGCATTCAGACTAGACCAGATCCCATTCGCCTCACCCTTGTCATAGCTAACGCTGACCCCGCCCCCGGTGGAACGTACACCGCCCCAGGTTTTATGGGTATTGGGATCAACCTGTCCGGCAAAGGCCAGCATGGAGCTGGAGACCGGGCGACGGTGCGCGTTAACCGTATAGCCCAGCGGACCGATATCGCTGCTATAGCTGATACCGCCAACAACATCGACGACCTCGAAGCCCATCGGTGTGGTACCGATGTCCATCGCCCAGGTGCTGTTTTCCCAGCCCACCGCAACGCTGGCGCCATCCGCCGTCTGGCTGGTGTGACCATAGCATGGCGTACTGGCACAGGTGCCCCACTTCGGATTAAAAGATCCATTGCTTGCGGTAGAGAACGAGCCCGCGTCCATATTGACCATGTCCGTACGGAAGAACATTCGGCCGTCGGAAAGCGGTGCGTCGACGTGCAGCATGGTGGTATGGGCTTTAAGGTCAGAGTAGCCCCCCGTACCGCTGGAGCCCCAGTACTCGTGCTGCAGGGTGACGTTAATATCCTGCTGACGATAGAGATCGCCCGCGTCGCTACGTACGCCGCGCTTCAGCCAGTCATCGCGCTCATCATTGCGCGTCAGGCGGGTGAAAGTGTCGTTATCCACCGGACGGGTCGGGGTGATCCCCGAGGCCACCATCGTATCTTTGTAAGTCTCAAGCGCCGCCTTTGGCTGACCGTTCGCCGCCTGGAAACGGGCCGCGTCACGCAGTACCAGCGCACTCTCCATCGACGGCGGCTGCGATTTCGCCTGCGGAATGAGGCGGCTAAAGGTCTGTTGCGCCGTGTCGGTATTACCCAGCCCTGCCTGGGCCAGCGCGATACGACGCTGCATATTGATAGAAGGGGGCTCGCCCTGCGGCGTGGCAGGCAGCGTCGCCAGCGTGGCCTGGGCTGCAGACTTGTCGCCCGCGGCGATGTGCGCTTCCGTCAGGCCAAGTATCGCATCGGCATTTTGCGGCTCGCGTTTTAGCACCGTTTCATAGGCTGCTTTTGCCGCCGCCGTATCGCCGCGCTGCTGTGCCCAGTCGGCCAGGATCAGATCAATACGCGTCGAGGGTGGCTGCTGACGTAGCAACTCTTCCGCCTCCCGCTCCTTACCACTGTCACGCAGGCGGTTCGCGGTCTCCAGCACCTGGTTGCCCTGCAGACGATCGCCCAGTTCGCGGATGTTATCGTTCCACTGACTCTGGGGCAGCGTATTCAGGTGTGCCAGCGCGGCACGATCCTGATCGTTGCCCGAGAGATAAAGTCCGTAGGCGTAAACCTGCTCCGGATCGCCCGGCTTCTGCGAGGCCAGGTTGCGCATCAGCGTATCGGCCTGGCTTCGCTGACCGCTGCTGTAAAGATCGCGTGACAGCCGGTAAGTGATCCAGACATTGCCCGGATCCATCGCCAGTCGGCGGCGCTGGATCTCCGCCGCCTGAGCATAATTACCCTGATTTTCGAGCTGCTCGGCCTGCTGGGCCAGCTTCTCGTTGCTCAGGCTGCGTTCAATATCATCGATACTGCGGCGCTGGCTGGCAGAGAGCGATTGTATAAACTGGGTCGCTTTTTCCGGTGATTCGGCGCGATGGAGGTTGGCCAGTCCACGCACCGCGTTGCTGTTGCCGCTGTCCATGCGCAGCGCCTGACGGTAGTAGCGCTCGGCGCTGGCACTGTCTTTACGCGCCATGGCCGCATCCCCCAGCCCTAATATGGCATAGCTGTCGGTATTATCCGTGTTGCGCGCTTGCTGGTAATAGCGTTCGGCCTGGCCTGGGTTATTGGCTTTCAGCGCCGCGTCGCCCTGCTGGATCAGCAGCCAGTAGCGGTTAACCTTGAGCAAACTGTCCCACTTGTCGCGGTTTTCACTTTGCGGATCGAGCGCGATCGCTTTCTCGAACTGCGCCACCGCCCTGGCACGCTCGCCTTTCTGGGAGTAAGCCTGTCCGAGAGCGCCTACCGCTTCACTGTCCGCATGATTCGCGCTGACCGCCTGCTGCAACTCTGACACAGCCCGCTCGCCCTGACCCGCCTCAACGGCGGCCAGCCCCTGCGCCTTCGCACGGAACGCCGGGTCGGAAAGCTGTTGCTGCTGCTGCGCCAGTTGGGTACGCGCTAACTCCACGCTATCCCCTTCACTGAACACCTGCAGATAATCCTGTAAGGCTTTTACGCTGGCATCACTGACCGGCGTGTCTTTAATTTGTTGATACCAGATAGACGACGCGGCGTTACGCCCGCTGTTGGAGTTCGCCATCTGACGCAGCACGGCGAAGCCCTCATCACGACGCCCACTCTGAAAAAGAAGCTGGGCCAGTGAGTTCTGTAGCTGGCTATCGCCGGGGCGGCTGGCATTGATGCTCTTAAGCTGGTTGATCGCCTCATTGCGACGGGCAGGCACCTTCGCCACCAGCGTCCAGTACTCGGTGGCGATATCGCCATCCGGCGGGCTGCCAGCAAACAGCTTGTCGTAGGCGGCAATCCCTTCGGCGGTATGGCCGGTAGTGGCCAGCAGACGGGCCTGCTGCAGCGCCTGACGTCCGTCAGGGCTGGAGAGAGACATGCTACTGCGCGACGATTTATAAGCTTCTGAGGTTGGCGCCATCGTCTTCAGGCGGTCCAGCTCTTTTTGCGCGCCGGCGGTGTCGCCCTGGCGCAGCAAATAGCGGAAGCGTGCGGCCATCACGTTCGGGTTGTTCGGGTCAATCAGTTCGAGGCGATCCAGCGACTGGCGAACCAGGTCTTCGCGCTGCGTGGACTCGCCCAGCCGTACCTGCTCAAGCAGCTGTTTTTGCTGTGGGGAGTTCACCGCCTGCGCGGCCGGCAGTAAGGCCAGACCGAGCGATAAACTGAGTAAACTTATTGTGAACTTGCGCATTCCTGGCCCCAGTCAGGTAGTAATTCACCTTTCACGGTGAAACGAAAACGATGCTGATCCCAGCCTTGTCCAAAGAGGGTCAGTACGTAGCTGTAATAAGCGTCATCGCCAGGAAAGTTGTCTGCTACACGCTGACGCTGCGCGGCTTGTGCATCGCGATTTTGCAAGAAAGGCAGCAGCGCAGCGGAGAAGCCCACCGGGCCCTGTCCGGTCGGTTTACCCGTGGCGACATCCACTTTTTCCGGCGGTATCCCTTTTTTAGCGGTAAGGGTTGCCATCGGTTTCAGCCGTGCCAACAACCGCGCTTTTTGCGGATCGCTGTCGTGCATCATGCCCACCCACAGCCAGACGCGAATAGCGTCATAGCTGCTGACGAGCGTTTTCTCTGGCTTGAGCTGCCAGCCGCCGTTTTTTTGATAACGTACCCAGTCGGGTGAAAATCCTTTCGGCGCAGTTTCCAGGAGCAGGCGCAGGTTGGTCTCCCGCAGCGTGCTCCAGGGCGCGCCAAAGCGAGTAAAGTATTGTGCCAGTTGAGGCGGCAGATAACTTGGGTTGAAGCGCCACAGATTCTGTTCCGCAAAACCCACTTTGCCCGGCAGCAGCATGTAGCCCAGACCCGGCACCTTCACCACCTCTTTACGAACGATGAGCTTTAATAGCGCCCGCCCGGTATCGGTGTAAGTTTGCTCCTTCCACAGACGACCGGCCTCCAGCAGCGACCAGGCAATCCAGATATCAGCGTCCGAGGCGGAGTTGGGGTCGAGCACCTGCCAGCTGTCGGGGGCTTTTTTACCCCATAGCCAGGCAGGAAGCTGCGTATTTAGCGCGCCCTTCGCCAGGTTATCCTGCGTCCAGCGCAGGATTTGGTCGAAGGTTTTACGGTCATTAGCGGCCAGGGCAAAGAACAGCGCGTAGCTTTGCCCCTCCGACGTGGTAATGCTACGGGCATCGCTGGGATCGATAACCCGTCCATCTTCGCTGATATAAGCCTGTTTGAACCGATCCCAGACCGGCCAGCTGCAGGCGGCCTGAAGATTCCACGCGGTCAGCATAAACAGCGCCAACAAACCGTAGCGAAACCCCTTCATCACGGTTTACTCATGATCCGGATCGAGACGACGACGGCTGAAGATGCGCAGCAGACGCCACAACACCCAGGCCAGCAGCACGACGCTTATCGCGGCGAAGATCGCCAGCAACACCGGATGGTTTGACAGGGCATACCAGACGCGCTCAAACCACGGCAGATGACCGACGTAGTAAATATCCCCCACGCGCAGGCTATTGACGCCAGACTCACGGATGATCGATACCGAGCCAAACATCGCCGCACGTTTGCCGCTGTCGTTCATGGCCTGGTTCAGCAGTTCATAGCCGCGCGGGCTGTCTGCCAGCAGGGCAATCACGCTGCGTTGGTCGTTATACGGCGACTGGAACCCCACAACAGCGGCCATTGGGCCGGTGGAAGAGACTTCCGCGCGGGCATTAGCCTGACGGTCACTCTCATCCGGCATAATGCTCGGTAAAGAACTTTCGCGCAGCGGGGTGTTCACCCAGGCTTCTGTCGCCTGCACCAGCAGATCAACCCGCTTGTCATCTTTTAACGCATCCGGAATCGCCCCAACCAGCAGGATATCGGCATCTTTACCCTGTAGCTGGCTGGCATCGCTGGTTAGCGTGAAGTTCAGCGCCGGGAACCCGGTTTGCGCACCGACGGAGCCCATGGCATCCAGCAGCGTCGTCAGTTGGCCTTCGTTCGGATCTTTCGGCGTTACCATGATCGATTCCGAGAGGTCAGCCATACGGCTGAACGGGAAGCTGGCGTTGGCGAATGCGCGCAGATCCGGCATGGCAAGGAAGTGGTAATACTTCGAGAAGTCGATGGTGGAGTCATCGCCAATGACCATATGGTTCTGTACTGGCTGGAAGGTAATACAGTTTTCAACCGTACCACCCGGCATCGGGTTCATGTACTGGAAATCAAAGCGCAGCTGGTTTACCGCACCCAGCTTCAGCGCCGGAATCGAAACATCCGTTTTACCGTCCAGCAGCCCTTGCAGAACCGGCAGACGCAGCAGAAGACGATTCGCATCCTGCGTACTGGTCAGCGCGAAGGATTGCAGGAACTGGTTGTTCAGGCTGATATCCATCCGCGAACTGTCTTTCACCGGCGGCGCGGTGTAGCGGTAGTTCAGATTCATGTCGATGCCGTTGCTGCGCAGCAGATAGAGATCCGGCGGCAGATTTAACGACAGGCTAATGGATGAGGGCTGCAAACCGGTGGCCTGCAGCTGCTCTTCATAGGTTTTCAGTTCGCCAAAGGTGACCGCACGATCGGTACGCACCCAGTTTGGCGCATCGTATGGCTTACGCGGCAGCAGCGGTTTCACATCGTTAATCACCACGCTATTACCACGGAACAGCACGTTGCCTTGCGCCAGCCCTTTCGCCGCCTGCAGCAGGTCTTTGTCATCACGACCCATTACCACCAGCAGCTTCACGTACGGGTTGTTCGGATGGCTCATCATCTCGATGGTCGGCGCTTTCACCTCAGTATGATCGCGCAGGAACGCCGGACGGCTAGCGTTCGTGGCGAAGACGATCGCGTTGGTGTCTGGCAGTTTGTCATAGATGACCGGGAAACTTTGGCCGCGCCAGCCGCTGCGAGAGCCGAACCAGGAGGCGACAATCGATGCCGCTTTTTGCTGTTCGATTTCCGGCGCACCGGCAAAGACCATCGGTAAGTTCAGCGGGCGATTGTCGCGCGGGTCAAAGAACGGCACCGGGAAGCGCGAAAGATCGTTAGCCACCGCCAGCGACTGATAGGTCAGATCCAGCGAGCTACTACGCCCCACGTCCATCCACAGCGTACTGCTGGCCGGGTTTTCACAGACGTCACGATAGTGGCCAACAAATTCCAGCCGCACGCGGTTGAAGTCACTGATAAACAGCGGGTTGATCGGCAACTGCGCCAGGGTTTTCTTGCCTAGCTGCTCTTTGGTCACCGGCAGGACGCCCATCAGTTCATCGTTCAGATAAACCTTCAGCTGTGACTGTACCGGCAACAGCGAGGGAGAGGGGGTGTATTCAAGGTTCAACAATGCTTTAGAAACGACTTCGTCGCTGCGCATGCCGAACTCGATACCGCCGTTCGGGTTAATACCGCGCAACACCATGCTACCCGGCGGTGGCGCGATCTGAGCAAAGGAGAGCTTCACATCGCGTGACGGTGCGCTGTCGGCGACAATCGGCGCATCGGCACCCTGCACGCCAGGCATGACCCGGCCTACTGGCGCGTCCGACGGCGGTAGCGTCTGGCCCGTTGTCGGTTGATTCGGGATCACCGCTTCCGTTTGCCCCGGCGCGGCGGTGGCTGCCGGCTCAGCGGGGGCTGCGACAACAGGTACCGTTGGCGCAGGAGTCGTCTCCGGTGCCGCCGAGACCATAAAGGAGGGGAGCGCACTCATCCCGACCGCCACTGCACTAATCCATGATAGTTTTCTTTTCATCGCATTATCATCGTTGTTGAGCCATAACCGGGTCTGCTTGCTGTACCGCCTCGCCACGCTCAGGACGGCGAGGAACAAACGACACAACCCAGGAAACCAGCGAAGTAATTGACCGGAAAATCACTTTCACGGACGATGGAGCAAATTCGGCAAGGTGGCGATAGCCACGGAAACCCAGTTTCAGAATATCCAGCAGGCTCTCCAGCGGTTTATCTTCCGGGAAGCTGTCCTGCCAGAGCGCCCAGGTATCGGCACGGGCGAAGGTACACTGCACAAAATCGATATGCTGCTTTTTCGTCAGCGGCATCAACTGCAGACCCACTTCGTTGCCCAGTACGCGCACCACCTGGGTTGGGAAAACATACTCTTGCTGGCCACGCTTAAGCAGAAGATTAGCCTTCTGCCCTTCCAGCACCTGCGCCTGGCCGTGGATCTTGATGCCCAGGCCGCCGTCAGAGAAGTCGTGTACGGTACAGGAGAAGAGGTGACCGTCTTCCCGGGCGATAGCAGCCGGCATGGCGATTTCGACGCGATGGGCGCGACGCACTTGCTTACTTTCCACCGAAACCGCCACCGCGCCGCCGAGAATGATCAGGTTGTAGAAGACCCACGCCATACTCACAAACACGGTCAGCACTTCGTTCTCAGGCCCGGTGTAATAGCGCCAGACACCGGCGATGATACCGACAATGTTAAGCAGCACCAGGAAGATGTAAGGCCGGGAGATCACCCAGTCCACATACTCCTCTTCCACCAGCCCGCCTTTCGCCGTAACGTTGAATTTCCCTTTATGCGGGTTGATCAGTGCCACCATGGTTGGCGGGGCGATATACCAGGCGAGTACGGTTTCGTAGATTTCACTCCAGAACGAGTGGCGATACTTGCCCTGAATGCGCGAGTTGGTCAGGCTGGCGTGAATCATGTGCGGCAGTACAAACAGCGCGATCATGATCGCCGGGGCGTAAATGATGTAGGCATGCAGCAGCAGGAAGGCCAGCGGCGCCGTCAGGAAGATAAGGCGCGGGATCCCGGATAAGAAGTGGAACATGGCGTTTAAATAGCAAAGACGCTGCCCCCACTTAAGCCCTTTGCCAAACAACGGGTTATCAAGACGGAAGATCTGTACCATGCCGCGCGCCCAGCGAATACGCTGACCGATATGCGCAGAGAGCGACTCTGTCGCCAGCCCGGCAGCCTGCGGAATACGCATATAGGCGGAGGTGTAACCCCGACGGTGCAAGCGCAGGGAGGTGTGCGCATCTTCGGTTACCGTTTCTACCGCGATGCCGCCAATTTCATCCAGCGGTTTACGGCGAATTACCGCACACGAGCCGCAGAAGAAGGTGGCATCCCACATGTCGTTACCGTCTTGCACCAGCCCGTAAAACAGCGTGCCCTCATTCGGCGTCTTGCGGAACCGGCCAAGGTTGCGCTCGAACGGATCGGGTGAGAAGAAGTGGTGCGGCGTCTGCATCATCGCCAGTTTGGTATCCTTCAGGAACCAGCCCATGGTCATCTGCAGGAATGAGCGTGTGGGGACATGGTCGCAGTCGAAAATCGAAACAAATTCGCCTTTGGCATACTTAAGCGCGTTATTGATGTTGCCCGCTTTCGCATGTTCGTGGGTGGTACGGGCGATATAATTCACCCCTACGCTGTCGGCAAACTGTTTGAACTCTTCGCGCCCGCCATCATCCAGGATCCAGATCTGGAGCTTGTCTTTCGGCCAGTCGATACCCAGCGATGCGTAAATGGTGTTTTTCACCACGCTCAAATCTTCGTTATAGGTCGGCACAAAGATATCGACGCTCGGCCAGACGCGGGTATCTTTTGGCAGCGGTACCGGCTGACGGTTTAGTGGCCAGATTACCTGGAAATAGCCCAGCACCAGTACCACCCAGGCATAGGTTTCAGCAAACAGCAGGATCAGGCCGCACACCAGACTGACCGGGTCGTTCCAGTTGAGGGTGGAGGTGTAACGCCACCAGATGTAACGGCAGGAGACGGTCAGCGACAGCACAATCAGCATTAACGCAGAGAAGCGCCCAGGAATGCGGCGCACCAGCAACGCTACGCCCCATAGCAGTATCAGGAAGATAAACTGCGCCATCGGGTTAAAGGGCTGGGTAATGCAAACCAGCGCCAAAATCAGCGAGAAGAAGACCACCACACCGAGAATAAAGCGACGCAGCCGCGGGTGCAGATGTCCCAGCTCCTTTTGGGAATCAAGATGGCTGGTATTGTTATGCAGGCGAGTGGGTAGATGGTCCAGCCACTGGTGATAACGCCCGCGCAGGGTTTTAAAGCGCGACATGCTGCCCCAGCGCGACGACGCTTTCTCTTTGCGTCCCGAGGTCGCCAGCAACCAGATGGCCTGAAGGGCATAACGCGCCGGGTCCAGCGGACGCGGACGGTCAGGGTCGATATGCGGATACAGTTCATTATGCCGGGCACGAATACGCTGCCAGCGCGGGTGTTCAAGGGGAATAAAGAGCCAGGCCAAAATCATCCACAAACAGCCCAGAGCAGCACTGAAGGGAGAGGCGCCGTGCAGACGGTAATTACGGTAACGCTCGCTCAGACGCGCTCGTACCGGCGGAATAAGCAGTAAGGCGCCCAGGCGATTCATGGGGTGCTCCCGGTGGCGATTTTGTCACCGTTAAAGTTCAGCAGACACCAGTTCGCCAGGATCATCATCTCTTCGGCGGCCAGCGAGTCGCTACGGTATTCCCCGAGCGGCTGCTTCGACGCCATGCACTCAACCATCGCTTCATCGCGATGCAGCACCATCGGCAGCAGACGACGCTGGCTCTGCAGCCACACCTGGTAGAGATCGTCCTGCAGCTGGCTGCCGATGCGCAGGTCGTTGATCAGAATACGTGCGCCGACTGGCAAAGATTGCTGGTGCAGGCGGATATGGCAGTTAGTGTCTGGCTTGACGATAGCCAGCGTGTGATCGCAAAGCTCCACCAGCGCGCGCGTCAGCGGCGAGTGGCCATGAGGCAAGTCGATCAAAATCCATTGATAATGGCTACGCGCTTTTAAAGTCTGTAATGCAGTGGTGAACTGCCCCAGCGTCTCATACAGGCTATATTCATTTTCCCGTTCGCTGTCGGTCAGTTGACCGAAAGGCAGCACGTCCAGCTGCGACGTGTAGCGTTGCCCGGCATCACGCCAGTCCGTACCATCCAGCAGTGCTCTACCCCAACCGCCGGTATGGCTGAAATCGACATTAAACGACATGCGCAACAAATTATCGGCGCAGGCGTCTACCACCAGCACCGATTCACCTAATAACTGTAATGACCAGCCAAGCGCCGCCGTAATTGATGTGGTACCCACACCACCGCGCACGCCTTGCAATCCAACTATGGCCATTCACGGCTCCCTTATTTTTGTTGAGCAAATTCGGCCAATAACGGCCAGCGTCGAATCGCTGCAGCCAATTGTTCACGTTGCGAAATATCGGTGTAGTCAATTTCTGGCAATGAAAAAGCCTGGCTGAGTGCCAGAAAGTCATTTTGAAAGGTGTATCCGAGGCCGGAGTCCAGCGTCGTATTTACGGGTTCATTGTTAGACATTCACGTCTCATCCCATTGAGGAAATTCTAATGCTCAGATGTAGCCAGGCGTCCTGCCAGAGAAATTTCATTTACATGCTAAATCTGAGGTTCTTTAATTTCAATGTTAGGTTTATTTCTTCGCTTTCGCTAGTAAACTGAATACAGACAAATTAGTGGCAAAGAGGGACATCGTGAACCCCATTTTTTCTATTGGCATCCAGTCATTATGGGATGAATTGCGGCATATGCCAGCAGGCGGTGTCTGGTGGATCAACACCGATCGCGACGAAGACGCAATACATCTCCTTAATCAAACAGTTTCTGCTCAGGATGCGCGCGCCAAAGTCGCGGTTATTACGATGGGCGACGATCCTAAATCGATTGTCAGGCTGGAGGAAAATGGCGGCCCGGATACGGTTCGTCTATTTTCCATGCCGGAAACAGAGAAGGGTCTCTACTTTTTGCCGCGTGACATCCAGTGCAACCTCGATCCCGATCACTATTTAATTGTCCTTAAATGTACAAATAACGCCTGGTTAAATATTCCGGTTGATAAATTGCGCGGCTGGCTGGAAAAAATGAATAAATGGGCGCGCTTTTACAATTGTACCCTTTTGGTTCTGAGTCCGGGTACGAATAATGACAAGCAATTCTCATTATTAATGGGGGAATACCGTTCGCTGTTCGGCCTTGCCTGTCTGCGCTATCAAACCGACATTCATCTTTACGATGTTGCGTTCTGGTGCAATGAAAAAGGGGTCAGTGCTCGTCAGCAATTAACGCTTTCCCGTCAGGGTAATGCCTGGCACCTTACGCAGCAGGAAGAGGCGGTAGTGCAGCCTCGCAGCGATGAGAAACGGATCCTCAGTAACGTCTCGGTACTGGAAGGCGCACCGCCGCTGTCAGAACACTGGTCGTTATTTGAGAACAACGAAGCGTTATTCAACGAAGCCCGCTCCACCCAGGCGGCAACCATCATCTTTTCGCTGACTCAGAACAACCAAATTGATGCCATTGCGCGGCAGATCCACACGCTACGCCGCCAACGTGGTAGCGCTCTGAAAATCGTAGTGCGTGAAAATCTCACCAGCCTGCGCGCCACCGATGAGCGCCTTCTGCTGGGCTGCGGTGCGAATATGGTTATTCCGTGGAATGCCCCGCTCTCCCGTTGCCTGACGCTTATCGAAAGTATTCAGGGCCAGCAGTTCAGCCGCCACGTGCCGGAAGATATTTCAACACTGCTCTCCATGACCCAGCCTATGAAGCTATGCGGCTTCCAGAAATGGGATACCTTCTGCGACGCGGTAGGCAATATGATGAGCAACACGCTGCTGCCTGCTGATAATAAAGGGGTGATGGTGGCGCTGCGTCCGGTTCCAGGCATTCGCGTCGAGCAGGCGCTGACGTTGTGCCGTCCAAATCGTACCGGGGATATCATGACCATCGGTGATAACCGGCTGGTCCTGTTCTTATCATTCTGCCGGATAAACGATCTTGATACCGCCCTGAACCATATCTTCCCGCTGCCTACCGGCGATATCTTCTCTAACCGGGTGGTCTGGTTTGAAGATAACCAGATCGCCGCGGAGATTATGCAGATGCGCGCCGTTAAACCTGAACAGTGGAACAAACCGCTGCCGCTGGAGACCGATATCAAACCGATCCTTAACGCCACGCACGATGGTCATGCCTGGCGGCGCATTCCGCATCCGCTACGCTTACTGGATGATGCCGTGGAGAACCCATCATGATGAACGTCAGCGATATCATCCAGCTCGTGGTGCTCTGTGCGCTCATCTTCTTCCCGCTAGGGTATTACACGCGCCATTATTCACGACGGATCCGTGATGCAGCGCGAATTGTTTTTAGTAAGCCTCGCTATGTTAAACCCGCCGGTACGCTGAACAGAGCGTCGCAACAGGGCAAACCGAAAAAATGACAAATTCTTCTTATACGACTTCGGCGCCTTCGCCGCTCTGGCAGTACTGGCGCGGCCTTTCTGGCTGGAACTTTTACTTTTTGGTGAAGTTCGCTCTGCTATGGGCGGGATACCTGAATTTCCATCCCCTGCCGAACCTGGTCTTTATGGCCTTCCTGCTGATGCCGATCCCGAAGTATCGTCTGCATCGCCTGCGCCACTGGGTGGCGATCCCCATCGGCTTCGCCCTCTTCTGGCATGACACCTGGCTGCCGGGTCCACAGAGTATTATGAGCCAGGGTTCTCAGGTTGCAGGCTTTAGCGCTGACTATATGCTCGACCTGGTGACACGTTTTATTAACCTGCAGATGATTGGCGCGCTGTTTGTGCTGTTTATCGCATGGCTGTTCTTGTCACAGTGGATCCGCGTTACGGTGTTTGTTGTCGCCATCATGATCTGGCTGAACGTGCTGACCATTGCCGGCCCAGCCCTTACCCTGTGGCCAGGCGGCCAACCCACTACCACCGTCACCACCGACGGCGCTTCGGTAGCCCCAACGGTAGCGGCAGCAGGTAACACCGCCGTGGTGGGTGATATACCGGCTCAGACGGCACCGCCGACGACGGCCAATCTTAATGCCTGGCTGTCTACGTTCTATAATGCCGAAGAAAAACGCCAGACCAAATTCCCGGACGCACTGCCAGCCGATGCCCAGCCGTTTGAACTGCTGGTTATCAATATCTGCTCCCTGTCGTGGGCAGATGTGGAAGCCGCAGGGCTAATGTCGCATCCGTTGTGGTCGCACTTTGATATCCAGTTCAAGGATTTCAACTCCGCCACCTCTTACAGCGGCCCGGCGGCCATTCGTCTGCTGCGTGCCAGCTGCGGTCAGCCGTCGCATAAAAATCTCTACCAGCCAGCCGGTAACCAGTGCTATCTGTTCGATAATCTGGAGAAACTGGGCTTCACGCAGCACCTGATGCTGGGTCACAACGGCGTGTTCGGTGGATTCCTGAAAGAAGTGCAGGAAAACGGCGGCATGCACGCGCCGCTGATGGATCAGAAAGGGCTGCCGGTGACCTTGCTGGGCTTCGACGGTTCGCCAGTGTATGACGACACCGCGGTGCTTGAGCGCTGGATGCAGACCATTGAGAAAGACCAGAACCCGCGCAGTGCGACTTTCTATAACACCCTGCCGCTGCATGATGGGAACCACTTCCCTGGTGTGAGCAAAGTGGCGGATTACAAGCTGCGTGCCCAGAAATTGTTTGACGAACTGGATGCCTTCTTCACCCAACTGGAGAAGTCCGGGCGCAAAGTGATGGTGGTAGTGGTACCCGAGCACGGCGGTGCGCTGAAGGGCGATAAGATGCAGGTTTCTGGCCTGCGCGATATCCCGAGCCCCTCAATTACTAACGTGCCGGCCGGGGTGAAATTCTTCGGTATGAAAGCCCCACATCAGGGTGGAGCGATTGAGATCACCCAGCCTACAAGCTACCTGGCCATCTCTGAACTGGTAGCCCGCGCGGTGGACGGCAAAATCTTCGTTGAAGATAACGTTAACTGGGATCAGTACATCAAGGATCTGCCGCAAACGGCAAAAGTGTCTGAAAACGCCAATGCGGTGGTCATTCAGTATCAGAACAAGCCGTATGTCCGTCTGAATGCCGGCGACTGGGTGCCTTACCCGCAGTAATCTACGGCTTCCCCTCTCTTACGAGAGAGGGGAAGTGCATTGCCTTACTACTCCGCGCTACGAAGCGAGATTTCGCCGCCCATCCAGGGTTTGATCACCCCATCCTGTTCAAGCAGCAGTGCCCCCTGTGCATCGATACCGCGGGAGGTGCCAAACACCTCTTTATCGCCAATAATCAATTTCACCGGTCGATTAATAAAGTTATCCAGCTTTTCCCAGCGCGCCAGGAACGGTGTCAAACCATCCTGTTCAAAGCTGAGCAGCGATGTCCGCAACTCTTTGATCATCTGCACCGCCAGGGTATTGCGATCAATATTTACCCCCGCCTCATGCAGGTTGATCCAGCCCTGATTTACCACATCGCTCTGTACCGTACGCATAATCATGTTAATACCAGCGCCAATCACGATGTGGGCCGCATCGCCGGTTTTGGCGGTCATTTCCACCAAAATACCTGCCAGTTTGCGATCGTTCAGGTAGAGATCGTTTGGCCATTTAACACGCACTTTATCTGCGCCCAGCGACTGCAGAACCTCGGCCATCACGATACCGATGACCAGACTTAGTCCCATGGCGGCAGCCGGTCCTTGCTCCAGACGCCAGTACATAGAGAGATAGAGATTAGCGCCAAAGGGTGAAAACCATTTACGCCCGCGACGACCGCGGCCCGCCTGCTGGTATTCGGCCACACAGCTATCGCCAGAGTTCAGCTCGCCAATTCTGTCCAGCAGATATTGGTTAGTGGAGTCGATGACCGGCAGCACGGCAACCTTCCCCTCCTCTAACTGACCCTGGATGAGATTCTGATCCAGTAACTGGATGGGCTCCGGCAGGCTATAGCCTTTCCCCGGGACAGTGAAGACATCCACGCCCCAGTCGCGTAAGGTCTGAACATGCTTGTTAATCGCCGCCCGGCTCATACCCAGGCGCTCGCCAAGTTGCTCGCCAGAGTGAAAATCGCCATCGGCCAGAATAGAGATTAACGTCAAGGGAATCGTATTGTCTTTCACGCGATCGTCTCCACCGCATTTACTTCGCCGTGGGCGCCAATGAAGCGAACTTCAGGCTCCAGCCAGACGTTAAATTTTTCGCCAACGCGCAGACGAACCTGATGTGCCAGTTGCACAACATCGTCGCTGGTCGCTCTGTTTTCGTTGATCAATACCAGTGCCTGCTGGCGATGGACTGCGGCTCCGCCGTAAGTGGTACCCTTAAGCTGACATTGATCGATCAGCCAGCCCGCGGCCAGCTTCACGCTACCATCCGCCTGGGGATAGTGCGGTGCAGCGGGCCACTGTGCGAGCAGTGCGTTTGCCACCTCAGCGGTGACCACCGGATTTTTGAAGAAGCTACCGGCATTGCCCTGCTGTTTAGGATCGGGAAGTTTGCTCATCCGCATATGACAAACCGCATCAAAAATTTGCCGCGGGGTGACGGTCGCAGGATCGAGACGGGTTAAGTCGCCGTAAGAGAGTACCGGCTGCCAGTGTTTCGTCAGCTGAAGTCCCACCGCCACGATCACAAACTTGTCCTGATACTCATGTTTGAAAATACTGTCACGGTAACCAAAGCGACACTGCTCTGCGGTTAAACGCAGCGCTTTCCCGGTCGCCAGTTCAATGCAGTCCACGTATTCGCAGACATGCTTAAGCTCGATGCCATAAGCACCGATATTCTGAATAGGAGATGAACCCGCACAGCCAGGGATCAGGGCCAGATTTTCCAGACCAGCCATGCCGTTATCAAGGGTAAATTGCACCAGATTGTGCCAGTTTTCGCCGGCGCCCACGTGCAGACGCCAACGCTCTGGCGTCTCTTCAACGTCAATCCCGGAAATGCGATTAATAATTACCGTGCCTGAATAATCTTCCAGGAACAGTACGTTACTGCCTTCGCCCAGAATGAGAACAGGTTGATTTTGTTGCGTTGCGTGCTTCCATGCCGCCAGCAGTTGTTGAGAGTCAGTGGCCTGCACGATCTGTAAGGCATTTCGGTCAATACCGAAGGTATTCCAGGGCTTAAGGGAGTGATTCATAGAGGCTATCCAGATGCAAAAACCGGGATAGTTTACCGTATATGCGATGGGTTAGGGGGATATCTTTGTGTGCAGGTTCGTAGATGCAAAAACGCAAAAAGCCCATCCTTCCGGATGGGCTCTTCACTTATTTGATGCCTGGCAGTTCCCTACTCTCGCATGGGGAGACCCCACACTACCATCGGCGCTACGGCGTTTCACTTCTGAGTTCGGCATGGGGTCAGGTGGGACCACCGCGCTAAAGCCGCCAGGCAAATTCTGTTAAATCTGTATCACAGCTGAAAATTGTCTCTGTCTCTTCGCCGAAACAGCTTCGGCGTTGTAAGGTTAAGCCTCACGGTTCATTAGTATCGGTTAGCTCAACGTATCGCTACGCTTACACACCCGACCTATCAACGTCGTAGTCTTCAACGTTCCTTCAGGACTCTCAGGGAGTCAGGGAGAACTCATCTCGGGGCAAGTTTCGTGCTTAGATGCTTTCAGCACTTATCTCTTCCGCATTTAGCTACCGGGCAGTGCCATTGGCATGACAACCCGAACACCAGTGATGCGTCCACTCCGGTCCTCTCGTACTAGGAGCAGCCCCCCTCAATTCTCCAGCGCCCACGGCAGATAGGGACCGAACTGTCTCACGACGTTCTAAACCCAGCTCGCGTACCACTTTAAATGGCGAACAGCCATACCCTTGGGACCTACTTCAGCCCCAGGATGTGATGAGCCGACATCGAGGTGCCAAACACCGCCGTCGATATGAACTCTTGGGCGGTATCAGCCTGTTATCCCCGGAGTACCTTTTATCCGTTGAGCGATGGCCCTTCCATTCAGAACCACCGGATCACTATGACCTGCTTTCGCACCTGCTCGAGCCGTCACTCTCGCAGTCAAGCTAGCTTATGCCATTGCACTAACCTCCTGATGTCCGACCAGGATTAGCTAACCTTCGTGCTCCTCCGTTACTCTTTAGGAGGAGACCGCCCCAGTCAAACTACCCACCAGACACTGTCCGCAACCCGGATTACGGGTCTACGTTAGAACACCAGCCATTAAAGGGTGGTATTTCAAGGATGGCTCCACGCAGACTGGCGTCCACGCTTCAAAGCCTCCCACCTATCCTACACATCAAGGACCAGTGTTCAGTGTCAAGCTATAGTAAAGGTTCACGGGGTCTTTCCGTCTTGCCGCGGGTACACTGCATCTTCACAGCGAGTTCAATTTCACTGAGTCTCGGGTGGAGACAGCCTGGCCATCATTACGCCATTCGTGCAGGTCGGAACTTACCCGACAAGGAATTTCGCTACCTTAGGACCGTTATAGTTACGGCCGCCGTTTACCGGGGCTTCGATCAAGAGCTTCGCGTTGCCGCTAACCCCATCAATTAACCTTCCGGCACCGGGCAGGCGTCACACCGTATACGTCCACTTTCGTGTTTGCACAGTGCTGTGTTTTTAATAAACAGTTGCAGCCAGCTGGTATCTTCGACTGATTTCAGCTCCACCCGCAGGGGCTTCACCTACACATCAGCGTGCCTTCTCCCGAAGTTACGGCACCATTTTGCCTAGTTCCTTCACCCGAGTTCTCTCAAGCGCCTTGGTATTCTCTACCTGACCACCTGTGTCGGTTTGGGGTACGATTTCGTGTTACCTGATGCTTAGAGGCTTTTCCTGGAAGCAGGGCATTTGTTACTTCAGCACCGTAGTGCCTCGTCATCACACCTCAGCGTTAAAAAGGA
Organism: Leclercia pneumoniae; assembly: GCF_017348915.1. NCBI lineage: Bacteria > Pseudomonadati > Pseudomonadota > Gammaproteobacteria > Enterobacterales > Enterobacteriaceae > Leclercia > Leclercia pneumoniae. The sequence continues at coordinate 4,113,861 of NZ_CP071383.1, forward strand.
ACCGGATTTACCTGGAACCTCCGCCTACATGCTTAAACCGGGACAACCGTCGCCCGGCTAACATAGCCTTCTCCGTCCCCCCTTCGCAGTAACACCAAGTACAGGAATATTAACCTGTTTCCCATCGACTACGCCTTTCGGCCTCGCCTTAGGGGTCGACTCACCCTGCCCCGATTAACGTTGGACAGGAACCCTTGGTCTTCCGGCGAGCGGGCTTTTCACCCGCTTTATCGTTACTTATGTCAGCATTCGCACTTCTGATACCTCCAGCATGCCTCACAGCACACCTTCAACGGCTTACAGAACGCTCCCCTACCCAACAACACCTAAGTGTCGCTGCCGCAGCTTCGGTGCATGGTTTAGCCCCGTTACATCTTCCGCGCAGGCCGACTCGACCAGTGAGCTATTACGCTTTCTTTAAATGATGGCTGCTTCTAAGCCAACATCCTGGCTGTCTGTGCCTTCCCACATCGTTTCCCACTTAACCATGACTTTGGGACCTTAGCTGGCGGTCTGGGTTGTTTCCCTCTTCACGACGGACGTTAGCACCCGCCGTGTGTCTCCCGTGATAACATTCTTCGGTATTCGTAGTTTGCATCGGGTTGGTAAGCCGGGATGGCCCCCTAGCCGAAACAGTGCTCTACCCCCGAAGATGAGTTCACGAGGCGCTACCTAAATAGCTTTCGGGGAGAACCAGCTATCTCCCGGTTTGATTGGCCTTTCACCCCCAGCCACAGGTCATCCGCTAATTTTTCAACATTAGTCGGTTCGGTCCTCCAGTTAGTGTTACCCAACCTTCAACCTGCCCATGGCTAGATCACCGGGTTTCGGGTCTATACCCTGCAACTTAACGCCCAGTTAAGACTCGGTTTCCCTTCGGCTCCCCTATACGGTTAACCTTGCTACAGAATATAAGTCGCTGACCCATTATACAAAAGGTACGCAGTCACACCACTAGGGTGCTCCCACTGCTTGTACGTACACGGTTTCAGGTTCTTTTTCACTCCCCTCGCCGGGGTTCTTTTCGCCTTTCCCTCACGGTACTGGTTCACTATCGGTCAGTCAGGAGTATTTAGCCTTGGAGGATGGTCCCCCCATATTCAGACAGGATACCACGTGTCCCGCCCTACTCTTCGAGTTCACAGCAAGTGTGTTTTCGTGTACGGGACTTTCACCCTGTACCGTGCGACTTTCCAGACGCTTCCACTAACACACAAGCTGATTCAGACTCTGGGCTGCTCCCCGTTCGCTCGCCGCTACTGGGGGAATCTCGGTTGATTTCTTTTCCTCGGGGTACTTAGATGTTTCAGTTCCCCCGGTTCGCCTCGTTAACCTATGTATTCAGTTAACGATAGTGCAACGAGTTGCACTGGGTTTCCCCATTCGGACATCGCCGGGTCAAAGGTTCATATCACCTCGCCGGCGCTTTTCGCAGATTAGCACGTCCTTCATCGCCTCTGACTGCCAGGGCATCCACCGTGTACGCTTAGTCGCTTAACCTCACAACCCGAAGATGTTTCACTTCTGATTGCGAAAATTTGAGAGACTCGAACACACATAACATGTGTGTCGTTTCAATTTTCAGCTTGATCCAGATTTTTAAAGAGCAAAACTTCGCAGCGCACCTTTTCAGGTACACTCTGAAGTTTTCTTGTTATCGCAGTAAAAGGATGGTGGAGCTATGCGGGATCGAACCGCAGACCTCCTGCGTGCAAGGCAGGCGCTCTCCCAGCTGAGCTATAACCCCATCGTAATACTTATCTCTGTTACCCTAATTCGTTTCCGGGCAAGGCATGGTGATGCGAAGCATACTTCAGTATGTGAGCATCGCCATAACGCAGCACGGAGGCGAATTTGGTAGGCCTGAGTGGACTTGAACCACCGACCTCACCCTTATCAGGGGTGCGCTCTAACCACCTGAGCTACAAGCCTGCAGAGATTTTTTACTGCTAATTTTCATCAGACAATCTGTGTGAGCACTACAAAGGCAGGTTCTTTAAGGTAAGGAGGTGATCCAACCGCAGGTTCCCCTACGGTTACCTTGTTACGACTTCACCCCAGTCATGAATCACAAAGTGGTAAGCGCCCTCCCGAAGGTTAAGCTACCTACTTCTTTTGCAACCCACTCCCATGGTGTGACGGGCGGTGTGTACAAGGCCCGGGAACGTATTCACCGTAGCATTCTGATCTACGATTACTAGCGATTCCGACTTCATGGAGTCGAGTTGCAGACTCCAATCCGGACTACGACGCACTTTATGAGGTCCGCTTGCTCTCGCGAGGTCGCTTCTCTTTGTATGCGCCATTGTAGCACGTGTGTAGCCCTACTCGTAAGGGCCATGATGACTTGACGTCATCCCCACCTTCCTCCAGTTTATCACTGGCAGTCTCCTTTGAGTTCCCGGCCGGACCGCTGGCAACAAAGGATAAGGGTTGCGCTCGTTGCGGGACTTAACCCAACATTTCACAACACGAGCTGACGACAGCCATGCAGCACCTGTCTCACGGTTCCCGAAGGCACCAAAGCATCTCTGCTAAGTTCCGTGGATGTCAAGAGTAGGTAAGGTTCTTCGCGTTGCATCGAATTAAACCACATGCTCCACCGCTTGTGCGGGCCCCCGTCAATTCATTTGAGTTTTAACCTTGCGGCCGTACTCCCCAGGCGGTCGACTTAACGCGTTAGCTCCGGAAGCCACTCCTCAAGGGAACAGCCTCCAAGTCGACATCGTTTACGGCGTGGACTACCAGGGTATCTAATCCTGTTTGCTCCCCACGCTTTCGCACCTGAGCGTCAGTCTTTGTCCAGGGGGCCGCCTTCGCCACCGGTATTCCTCCAGATCTCTACGCATTTCACCGCTACACCTGGAATTCTACCCCCCTCTACAAGACTCTAGCCTGCCAGTTTCGAATGCAGTTCCCAGGTTGAGCCCGGGGATTTCACATCCGACTTGACAGACCGCCTGCGTGCGCTTTACGCCCAGTAATTCCGATTAACGCTTGCACCCTCCGTATTACCGCGGCTGCTGGCACGGAGTTAGCCGGTGCTTCTTCTGCGAGTAACGTCAATCACCAAGGTTATTAACCTTAATGCCTTCCTCCTCGCTGAAAGTACTTTACAACCCGAAGGCCTTCTTCATACACGCGGCATGGCTGCATCAGGCTTGCGCCCATTGTGCAATATTCCCCACTGCTGCCTCCCGTAGGAGTCTGGACCGTGTCTCAGTTCCAGTGTGGCTGGTCATCCTCTCAGACCAGCTAGGGATCGTCGCCTAGGTGAGCCATTACCCCACCTACTAGCTAATCCCATCTGGGCACATCTGATGGCAAGAGGCCCGAAGGTCCCCCTCTTTGGTCTTGCGACGTTATGCGGTATTAGCTACCGTTTCCAGTAGTTATCCCCCTCCATCAGGCAGTTTCCCAGACATTACTCACCCGTCCGCCGCTCGTCACCCAGGAGCAAGCTCCCTGTGTTACCGCCCGACTTGCATGTGTTAGGCCTGCCGCCAGCGTTCAATCTGAGCCATGATCAAACTCTTCAATTTAAGTTTGATGCTCGTGAATTAAACTTCGTAATGAATTACGTGTTCACTCAGAGACTTGGTATTCATTTATTGTCCGAAGACATTAAGAATCCATGTCACTTTGAGTGCCCACACAGATTGTCTGATAAATTGTTAAAGAGCAGTGCCGCTTCGTTTTTCGCTGCGGCGCGGGGTGTGCATATTACGCTTTCCCGCTTCAGAGTCAAGCAATTATTTTGCTTTTCTCCGGGATTCTTCAACCGCCTCAGCGGGAGAACCCTTCTGACCCGGCGGCTTGCTTGCCGTTGTTCCGTGTCAGTGGAGGCGCATTATAGGGAGTTCTTCGGCGGTGACAAGCAGAAAATACAAAAAACTTTTCGTTCGCTCATTTTTCATTCTTAACGCTTATTTTAACCACTAATTGCCGTTTAATTGGGCAATTTCGCGGGCAAAACCGGTCACTTGCTGCCAGTCGGTATACACCACCTCTTTACGCGTATCCGTTTCACCGCCGGTCATCTTCATAATAAGACGAATCATAAAACGGTCGTACCAGCGATAGCGCGGGTAACGCAAGGCCCCGGCAAAGACAGCACACAGCTGCGGCTGCCAGGGAGAGTTCAGCAGGAACTTACGTGTATAGCTATTCGTTTGTGGAGTACGCTTCTCAGGCTTGCGAGCCACAAGATTCACGGAATAGAACGCACCAGGCATACTGCTTAACGTCGCCGCGTGCTTTTTCACAAAGCGATCGAGTGCCGGGTGGAAGTGCCCGTAGCGGATAGACGCTCCGATAACCACGCGGTCATACGCCTGCCAGGTAATCTCCTGGGTTCGGTTGAGATTCATCACGTCAGCATCCACGCCCTGCTCTTGTAATTCTGAAGCCAGATAATGCGCAATCTCGCGCGTCTGACCATCACGGGTAGAGAAAAGAATTAACGTTTTCAAAAAATGGCTCCCTTACTCGCGCCAGAAAGTTGGGGTAAATAGCACCAACAGCGTAAAGACTTCAAGACGACCAAACAACATGTTGGCAATCAGGATCCACTTCGCCACCGGATTCATGCTGGCAAAGTTATCTGCCACGACGCCGAGTCCTGGTCCCAGGTTGTTCAGCGTTGCCACCACTGAGGCAAACGCCGAGAAGTCATCCACGCCGGTGGCGATAATGGCCAGCATGCTGACAATAAAGACCAGCGCATAGGCAGAGAAGAAGCCCCACACCGCTTCGAGGATACGCTCTGGCAGCGCGCGGTTACCGAGCTTGATGCTGTAAACCGCGTTCGGGTGGACCAGGCGCTTCAGTTCACGGTTCCCCTGCTTGAACAGCAAAAGAATGCGGATCACTTTCAGGCCACCGCCCGTTGAGCCGGCGCAGCCACCGATAAAGGCAGAACAGAGCAGCAGCACCGGCAAGAATAGCGGCCAGCGTGCAATGCTGTCGGTGGTGAACCCGGCCGTGGTCGCCATCGACACCACCTGGAAGAATGCCTGGTTAAGCGTCGTTAGCGCCGAGTTATAAACGTTGTGCAGCCACAATACCGAGGTGCAGATCGCCACCAGCGTCAGTTGCACGCCAATAAACATGCGAAATTCCGGGTCACGCCAGTAGACCTTCAGACTGCGTCCGCTCAGTAAAGAGAAGTGCAGGCCATAGTTACAGCCGGAGATCAGCAGGAAGATAGCGATAATCGTGTTGATAGTCGGGCTATCGAAATAGCCGACGCTGGCGTCATGTGTAGAGAAGCCACCAATGGCGATAGTCGCAAAGCTGTGGCCAATGGCATCAAACGCGGGCATGCCGGCAAACCACAAGGCCAGCGCGCAGGCAACAGTCAGTAAAACGTAGATAAGCCACAAGGTTTTTGCCGTTTCGGCAATACGCGGGCGCATCTTGTTATCTTTCAGCGGACCGGGCATCTCCGCCCGGTAAAGCTGCATCCCCCCCACGCCCAGAATAGGCAGTATTGCTACCGCTAACACGATGATTCCCATCCCGCCGAACCATTGCAGCATCTGGCGATAGAAGAGGATGGCATGGGGTAACGAGTCCAGCCCTACCAGCGTGGTGGCACCGGTGGTGGTCAACCCGGAGAATGATTCAAAGAACGCATCGGTAATGGTGAGGTTCGGCTGTTCAGAAAAGATAAAGGGCAGCGCACCTACGCTACCCAGCACGGTCCAGAACAGCACCACTATCAGGAACCCTTCACGGGATTTCAGTTCACCTTTTTCACGACGGTTCGGCCACCAGAGAACGGAGCCAATCACCAGCGCGGCAAAAAAGGTCTGGGTAAAGGCGCGGCCTGCACCATCCCGGTAGATAAGCGCCACCAGTCCGGGCAGGATCATCGTCCCGGAAAAGAGTATGACCAGCAATCCAACGATTCGGGTTATGGCGCGAAAATGCATTTCTGCCGCTTCCTTAGGTATTCAATAAGTAAGGTGGGGATTATTCTTCAATCGGCAGTAATTGCAACGAACCACGACTAAAATCAGCCAGCTTTGCTGAAAATGTCGCCAGTTCCGCCTGAGGAAGCGCTACACGCAACTGTACTGTCGCCTGGTATTCACTCTGCACTATGATGCCCTGAGAGAGCCTCAGCAGCGATTCGATGCCGGATAGCTGGGCGTAATCACACAATAAAGTATATTCGGTCAGCGGCGTTTTGCGGGTCGTTGCGAGTTGATTCAGCGCTTGCTGCACGCCACCCCCGTAGGCTTTAACCAGACCACCGGTACCTAAAAGCACGCCGCCGTAGTAACGCACCACGACGGCGGTGATTTCGCCGATGCCGCTGCCCATCAACTGCGAGAGCATCGGTTTGCCGGCTGTCCCTGCCGGTTCACCATCATCAGAGAACCCCAACTGCTGCGAGTCGTCTGGCGGCCCCGCAACCCATGCCACACAGTGGTGACGCGCGTCGGGATGCTCAGCTCTGACCGACTCAACAAAGGCTTTTGCCGCCTCTACGCCATTGGTATGGGCCAACAGCGTAATGAAACGGCTTTTTTTGATCTCTTCTACGAAGGTGACCGGCGACGCCGGTATCAGCCAGCTCTCCATCACGCCAGCTTCAGATCTCGCGTCATGTTTTCGGTACCGTTTTCGTGGATCACCACGTTATCTTCGATACGAATACCGCCAAACGGCTTCAGCGCTTCGATTTTCTGCCAGTTGAAATGCTTGCTGAACTGCCCTTCACGCCATGGCGCCAGCAGCGAATCAATAAAGTAGATACCCGGCTCGATGGTTAGCACCATGCGCGGCTGCATAATTCGGGTGCAGCGCAGGTAAGGATATTTCGATGGCGCAGCCAGATGGGTACCGGTGTCATCCTGCATAAAGCCAGCAACATCATGGACCTGCAGACCCAGCGGGTGGCCGATGCCGTGCGGCATAAATGGCCCGGTGAGGTCGTTTTCAACCATCGCCTCTTCGCTGATGTCATTCACAATCTGATGTTTACGCAGCAACTTCGCAATGCGTTGATGGAACTGGATGTGAATGTCCACGTAATTAACGCCCGCTTTCATCGTGCCGATCAACGCCAGTTGCTCATCGTTAACGTCTTTAATCAGCTGCGCAAAGTCGGTATCACCGTTCGCGGCCCACGTACGGGTAAGATCCGCGGCGTAACCGTTATATTCTGCTCCGGCATCCAGCAGGAAGCTGCGGATTTCAGACGGCGCGCGGTGATCCAGTTTGGTGTAGTGCAGCACAGAGGCATGTTCGTTAAGCGCCACGATGTTGCTGTAAGGCACATCGATATCACGGTGGCCAGTAGCCGTAAGGTAAGCCAGGTTGATATCAAACTCGCTCATACCGGAAAGGAAGGCTTCGTGCGCCGCGCGATGGCCATTAACCGCTGTTTTCTGCGCTTCACGCATGCAGGCCAGCTCATAGTCAGTTTTATATGAGCGGTAATAATGCAGGTAATCCAGCACCCCTTTCGGGTTGATCTTGTCTGCTGCGATATCCAGTCCCAGCGCGCGTTCAGCCACCGGGCCGATATAAGCAATATTGCCACGTCCTGCAGGTAACTGGCTGCCAATGCCGTCCGCTTTCGGCAGCGCGATCACCTCGACCTCTTCAGTCCAGAAGGAGGTGGGCAGCGGCTCTACGTTGTGCCAGTAATCAACCGGCAGGTAGAACCACAGTTTCGGTTTGTTGACGCCATCAACCAATAGCCAGCAATTTGGAACCTGAGTTACCGGCACCCAGGCTTTAAACTGCGGGTTAACCTTGAACGGGTAAGCGTGGTCGTCGAGAAAGACATTTATCAGCTCGCCAGAGTGGATGAGCAGTGCATCCAGCTTAAAACGAGCCAGTACGTCGCGGGTACGTTCCTGTAGGGTTTCGATATGATTTTTATACAGCGTGGCCAGTGAATCCATCATTCATCCTTTCGTTTTTTTGACCCATGTTCTCGCATCTTAGCACACCTCTGGATGGCGGGGTGATCTCCGCTGAGCGTGATCGAACCTACAATTATTTAATGACTAATTTGCATTTTATTAACACAAATCCCACACTCCGCTTCATCTGGTATGACCAGATCCCCTTGGTGGATTCAGGAGACCGACATGCTCTACAAAGGCGATACCCTGTACGTAGACTGGCTGGATGATGGCATTGCCGAACTGGTGTTCGACGCCCCCGGCTCAGTGAATAAGCTCGATACCGCAACGGTAGCCAGTCTGGGCCGCGCGCTGGACGTGCTGGAAAAACAAACCGATTTAAAAGGTCTGCTGCTGCGTTCTGAAAAGGCCGCGTTTATTGTCGGCGCAGATATCACCGAATTTCTCTCCCTGTTTCAGGTGCCGCAAGAGCAGCTGAGTCAGTGGCTGCATTTTGCCAACAGCGTCTTTAACCGTCTGGAAGATCTGCCTGTCCCCACGATTTCGGCCATCAATGGCTATGCACTGGGCGGCGGCTGCGAATGCGTGCTGGCAACCGATTATCGCCTGGCGACACCCGACCTGCGCATTGGCCTGCCGGAAACCAAGCTGGGGATCATGCCGGGCTTTGGCGGTTCGGTACGTTTACCGCGTCTGCTGGGTGCCGATAGCGCCCTGGAAATTATCGCCGCCGGTAAAGACGTCAGTGCCGATCAGGCGCAGAAAATTGGCCTGGTTGACGGCGTGGTAAAACCCGAAAAACTGCGCGAGGGGGCGATTAGCATCCTGTGTCAGGCCATCAAGGGCGACCTTGACTGGCGAGCCAAACGCCAGCCGAAACTGGAGCCGTTAAAACTCAGCAAAATCGAAGCCACCATGAGCTTCACTATCGCCAAAGGGATGGTGATGCAGACGGCGGGCAAGCACTACCCGGCTCCTATTACCGCCGTGAAAACCATCGAGTCCGCTGCACGCCTGGGCCGTGAAGAGGCCCTGAAGCTGGAAAACCAGAGCTTTGTGCCGCTGGCGCATACCCATGAAGCCCGTGCGCTGGTCGGGATTTTCCTCAACGATCAGTTCGTTAAAGGCAAGGCTAAACAGCTGACCAAACACGTTGAGACGCCAAAACAGGCGGCGGTACTCGGCGCAGGCATTATGGGCGGTGGCATCGCTTATCAGTCCGCCTGGAAAGGCGTACCGGTAGTAATGAAAGACATTAATGATAAATCCCTGACGCTGGGGATGACCGAAGCCGCCAAGCTGCTGAATAAACAGCTCGAGCGCGGCAAAATCGACGGGCTAAAACTCTCCGGCGTAATTTCAACCATCCATCCCACGCTGGAATATAGCGGCTTCGACCGTGTAGACGTGGTCGTTGAAGCGGTCGTCGAAAACCCGAAAGTCAAAAAAGCGGTGCTGGCCGAAACCGAAGAGAAAGTTCGCCCGGATACCGTGCTGGCCTCCAATACCTCGACGATCCCCATTAGTGAACTGGCCAGCGTGCTGAAGCGCCCGGAGAATTTCTGTGGGATGCACTTCTTTAACCCGGTGCACCGTATGCCGCTGGTCGAAGTGATTCGCGGGGAGAAGACCTCTGACGAGACCATCGCCAAAGTGGTGGCCTGGGCCAGCAAAATGGGCAAAACCCCGATCGTAGTGAATGACTGCCCTGGCTTCTTTGTTAACCGCGTTCTGTTCCCTTACTTTGCCGGTTTTAGTCAGCTGCTGCGCGACGGTGCGGATTTCCGCAAGGTCGATAAAGTCATGGAAAAACAGTTTGGCTGGCCTATGGGCCCGGCTTACCTGCTAGACGTGGTGGGCATCGATACCGCACATCATGCGCAGGCCGTGATGGCAGCGGGCTTCCCGCAACGTATGCAGAAAGATTACCGCGACGCGATTGACGCGCTGTTTGATGCCAATCGCTTTGGTCAGAAAAACGGCCTGGGCTTCTGGCGCTATAAAGAAGACAGCAAGGGCAAACCGAAGAAAGAAGAAGATGCCGCTGTAGATAGCCTGCTGGCTGATGTTAGCCAGCCGAAGCGTGATTTTAGCGACGAAGAGATTATCGCGCGAATGATGATCCCGATGGTCAACGAAGTGGTGCGCTGCCTCGAAGAGGGCATCATCGCCAGCCCGGCAGAGGCAGATATGGCGCTGGTCTATGGCCTGGGCTTCCCTCCCTTCCACGGCGGGGCATTCCGCTGGCTGGATACCATTGGTAGCGCGAAATATCTCGATATGGCGCAGCAGTATCAGCACCTCGGTGCGCTGTATGAGGTGCCGGAAGGTCTACGCACCAAAGCACGCCATAACGAACCCTACTATCCCCCGGTTGAGCCTGCCCGTCCGGTTGGCGAACTGAAAACGGCTTAAGGAGTCACAATGGAACAGGTTGTCATTGTCGATGCAGTCCGTACCCCGATGGGCCGTTCGAAAGGCGGTGCATTTCGTAACGTGCGCGCGGAAGATCTCTCCGCGCATCTGATGCGTAGCCTGCTGGCGCGCAACCCGGCGCTGGAAGCCGCCTCCCTCGACGATATCTACTGGGGCTGTGTGCAGCAGACGCTGGAGCAGGGTTTTAATATTGCGCGTAACGCCGCCCTGCTGGCCGAAATTCCCCACTCCGTACCGGCGGTAACCGTAAACCGCCTGTGTGGCTCGTCAATGCAGGCCCTGCATGACGCGGCACGCATGATTATGACTGGCGATGCCCAGGCGTGCATGATTGGCGGCGTAGAACACATGGGCCACGTGCCGATGAGCCACGGTGTTGATTTTCACCCCGGCATGAGTCGTAACGTGGCAAAAGCGGCGGGCATGATGGGCCTGACGGCTGAAATGCTGGCGCGCCTTCATGGCATTAGTCGGGAAATGCAGGATACCTTCGCCGCACGCTCCCACGCCCGCGCCTGGGCTGCGACGCAATCCGGCGCATTCAAGAACGAGATTGTGCCGACATGCGGTCACGATGCCGACGGCGTGCTGAAACAGTTTTTCCACGATGAAGTGATCCGCCCGGAAACCACCGTTGAGGCACTTTCCACGCTGCGTCCGGCGTTTGACCCGGTGACAGGTACCGTGACGGCTGGCACGTCCTCTGCCCTCTCTGACGGCGCTGCCGCCATGCTGGTGATGAGCGAAAGCCGCGCCCGCGAACTGGGCCTGAAACCCCGCGCGCGTATCCGCTCAATGGCGGTGGTAGGTTGCGACCCGTCAATTATGGGTTACGGCCCGGTACCGGCCTCAAAACTGGCGTTGAAAAAAGCCGGGTTGTCGGCCAGCGATATTGACCTGTTTGAGATGAACGAAGCCTTCGCCGCCCAGATCCTGCCGTGCATTAAAGATCTGGGGTTGATGGAGCAGATTGACGAGAAGATCAACCTCAATGGCGGCGCGATCGCGCTCGGTCACCCGCTGGGTTGTTCCGGCGCCCGTATCAGCACCACGCTGTTGAACCTGATGGAACGCAAAGATGCACAGTTTGGTCTGGCTACCATGTGTATCGGCTTAGGTCAGGGGATCGCAACTGTGTTTGAGAGGGTGTAATCAGAAGATAACTCCCCTGGTTCATTCGCGCTGCATCACGGCGGCAACGGAGCGAATCCCCGGTCATCTCGTTAACGCTATGACCGGGGTAAGCGAAGATAGCCAACAAAAAGGCAGCGTGAATGATGAGGGGGCAAGGTTTAGTTGCCGTTTTCCCGCCTGTCAGGGGCGGGTTTTTTTATTTAGATAAACGCAAAGGCATCGCCGAACAGGCGATCTTCACGCGCACCGCGCTCATTACAGAACAGGTCACGGGCAATCTTCGCCATCTCGAAACGGCCAGCAATATAGATATCATGCTCCGCAAGCGTGGTGTAATCCTGCAGCACGGCGGTCAGTACGGTGCCGTTACGACCCCGCCAGCCCTCTTCCGGCTGCTCGACTACGGGCTCAACGCGAAGGCCTGGATGATTAACGCTTAACGCTTCCAGCTCGGAGAGATCGTACAGATGTTTTTCTTCGCGGCCGCCCCAGTAGATGGTGATGTCGCGGTCAGGGTTACGCGCTAACGCCGTCAGCAGAATAGAGCGCACGTAAGAGAAACCAGTGCCGCCGGCAATCAGAATCAGCGGACGCTCTTCGTCATCACGCAGCCAGGCTTCACCGTGAGGAATATCAATCTCAATCTCGCTCTCTTTCAGAATGCGATCCATGACGGCCATCGCATACAGATTGAGCTCAGACGCGCCGATGTGCAGCTCGATAAACTCCTGCTCAGCTGGCGTCGAGGCCATTGAGAAGGGGCGCTTATCCCGCTCATCCATCACGACCATCAAATACTGGCCAGCGCGGAACGAGAAAGGCGCTTCTGGTACTAAACGGACGCGATATACAGTGTCGGTTATCGCGTCTACCGAGTTCACTTTACAGCTTAAGATTGTCATTCGCTCTCTCTGTCGGGAAGTCTATAGGGCTTAACGGTCGGATTCGTGGGAACCGTTATTCATTATGGCCAGTTCATCCCAGATCGCGTCGATTCGCGCAGTCACCTCAGGATCCTTTTTAATCGGTCGACCCCATTCACGCTGGGTTTCGCCGGGCCATTTATTTGTGGCATCCAGTCCCATTTTTGAGCCAAGGCCGGAAACCGGCGAGGCAAAGTCCAGGTAATCAATTGGCGTGTTTTCCACTAACACGGTATCGCGCGCCGGATCCATACGGGTCGTAATGGCCCAGATCACGTCATTCCAGTCGCGGGCGTTGACGTCATCATCGCAGACGATCACAAACTTGGTATACATAAACTGGCGCAGGAAAGACCATACGCCCATCATCACCCGTTTAGCGTGACCCGCATACTGCTTCTTAATGGTTACTACGGCCAGGCGATACGAGCAGCCTTCAGGCGGTAGATAAAAATCGACAATTTCCGGGAACTGCTTTTGCAGGATCGGCACAAAGACTTCGTTTAATGCCACTCCCAGTACCGCCGGTTCATCCGGTGGGCGGCCGGTATAGGTCGAGTGATAAATCGCATCTTCACGCTGGGTAATGTGCGTAACGGTAAATACCGGGAAATGATCGATTTCGTTGTAATAACCCGTATGGTCCCCGTAGGGCCCTTCAGGGGCCATCTCCCCCGGCTCGATGTAACCTTCCAGCACAATTTCAGCGCTGGCGGGGACTTCGAGATCGTTGGAAATACACTTTACCACTTCGGTTTTGGTACCGCGCAACAGGCCCGCAAACGCATATTCAGATAACGTATCAGGAACTGGCGTCACCGCACCGAGAATGGTAGCTGGATCCGCACCCAGCGCCACCGAGACCGGGAATCGTTCACCCGGATGGGCCTCGCACCACTCCTGGAAATCCAGCGCGCCGCCGCGATGCGACAGCCAGCGCATAATGAGTTTATTTTTACCGATTAACTGCTGGCGATAAATCCCCAGATTCTGGCGTTCTTTATGCGGGCCGCGAGAAACCGTCAGACCCCAGGTGATCAGCGGAGCGGCATCTTCTGGCCAGCACTGCATGATAGGAATACGCGTCAGGTCAACCGCATCGCCTTCGAGGACTTTCTGCTGGCAGGGGGCGCCACGCAGCCGTTTGGTTGGCATGTTTAATACTTGCTTAAACTGCGGCAGCTTGTCGAAAAGGTCGCGAAAACCTTTCGGCGGCTCTGGCTCTTTTAAGAAGGCCAGCAATTTACCCACTTCACGCAACGCGCTGACATCCTCTTGCCCCATGCCCATCGCCACGCGCTTTGGCGTCCCAAAAAGGTTACACAGCACAGGCATGTCATAGCCTTTCGGGTTTTCGAACAATAGCGCCGGGCCACCAGCACGCAGGGTGCGGTCGGCAATTTCTGTCATTTCCAGATACGGATCAACAGGAAGCGTAATACGTTTGAGTTCGCCCTGCTTTTCCAGCAGCGCCAGGAAGTCGCGTAGATCGTTGTATTTCATGCAGTTAATCTTGGCCTCTCGGTAAGCGCTTCATTATACGGCGTAAGACCGCGTGATGCTGTATTTTTGTTAAATTAGCGTGAAGTTTCACCTTCAGCAGCCAACCCGACCATTATAATCAACTTAGCGATCCCGCCAGGGTTTTGATATGCTTGCGCCCGGAATTAAGGGAAAGAGTGATTATGCAGGCCTGGTATTTACTGTATTGCAAGCGCGGCCAGCTTCAGCGCGCGCAGGAACATCTTGAACGTCAGTCAGTCAACTGTCTGACGCCTGTGATCACGCTTGAAAAGATGCAGCGCGGCAAACGCACGATGGTGAGCGAACCGCTGTTTCCTAACTATCTGTTTGTTGAGTTTGATCCGGAAGTGATTCACACCACCACCATTAACGCCACGCGTGGCGTGAGCCACTTTGTGCGTTTTGGTGCGCGCCCCGCGGTGGTCCCCGCTTCCGTGATTCATCAGCTCTCGGTGTATAAACCAGAAGGCATCACTGACCCCGAGACCCCGTATTCGGGCGATAGCGTGGTGATCACCGAAGGTGCCTTCGAAGGGCTGGTTGCCATCTTCTCAGAGCCTGACGGCGAAGCGCGTTCGATGTTGCTGCTCAACTTGCTGAATAAACAAGTATTGCAGAGCGTGAAAAACACCGCATTCCGTAAAGTTTAAAACCGCAGGTTAAACAGACGGCGAACGTTTTCATCCGTTTGCGCCGCCAGCCAGGCGGCATCCTCGCCTCGCCAGTGCGCGATCCGCTCAACAATATGCCCCAGCCAGGCCGGTTCATTACGCCGTGAGGCCGGCTTAGGCGTCATGTCGCGCGGCAGCAGGTACGGGGCATCTGTTTCGACCAGCAAACGCTCCGCCGGGATCATCGGCAATAACTCCCGTAGCGCAAGACCACGCCGCTCATCGCACACCCAGCCCGTAATACCCAGGTAGAGCCCTCTGTCCAGACACTCAGCGGCTTCCTGACGCGACCCGGTAAAACAGTGCAGCACCGCACCCGGGAGTTTATCCAGCCAGGGGGTCAGCAATTCGAGGAAACGCGCATGCGCATCACGGCAGTGCATAAAGACCGGCATGCCCAGCTCAGCCGCCAGCGCCAGCTGTGCCGTAAACGCATGCTCTTGTTCGGCAGGGGTAGAGAAATTACGGTTAAAATCGAGACCACATTCGCCGATCGCGACTACCTGCTCCGCACGCGCCAGGGTACGCAGAGTTTCAACGCTCTGCGGCGTCCAGCTGCTGCTGTCGTGTGGGTGTACCCCAGCGGTTGACCAGCAGTGCGGGTAGCGGGACGCCAGCTGTTGTGCCTGCTCACTTTCGTGCAGATTAGTGCCCGTCAGAAGTAGGCCACTTACCCCGGCGGAAAAGGCGCGCGCCACCACCTCGTCGCGATCTTTCGCAAATTGTGAACTGGTCAGATTCAGACCGATATCGAACATACTCGCTCCCATATGACAACCGCCCTGGCGGGCGGTTGGTTTTACTCTTCGGTGGTTTTTGCGTTTTCCTCGTCTTCCATTCGCTGTCGGCCTTTGCCAACGTAGAAGCGAGAGAAGAAGACGCCGACCTCAAACAGGCAATACATCGGTATCGCCAGCAGCGTCTGCGAGAACACGTCCGGCGGGGTCAGCAGCATGCCAACCACAAATGCGCCTACCAGAATGTACGGGCGCTTCTTACGCAGATCGTCCGGCGTTGTGACCCCCATCCAGCAAAGCAGCACGATAGCCACCGGCACCTCAAAGGCCACGCCGAACGCCATAAAGAGCGCCATCACAAAACTGAGATAGCTGGCGATGTCGGTTGAGACCTGAACCCCTTCCGGCGCGGTATGCGTTAAGAACCCAAACGCCAGCGGGAAGACCACAAAGTACGCGAAGGCCATGCCGATATAAAACAGCAGCGAGCTGGAGACCAGCAGCGGGATCACCAGGCGGCGTTCGTGCTTATAAAGCGCGGGCGCCACGAAGGCCCAGACCTGGTACAAAATCACTGGCGCCGAGGCAATCAGCGACACCCAGAAAGTGAGTTTAATCGGCGTAAAGAAGGGCGAGGCCACGTCGGTGGCAATCATCGTCGCCCCCAGCGGCATCTGCTTAATCAGCGGCGAGGAGACCACCTGATAGATGTCGTTGGCGAAATAGACCAGTCCTAAGAAAATAAGGCAAACCGCGATGATGCAGTTCAGCAGGCGTTTACGCAGTTCGATCAGGTGCGTAATCAGCGGTTGAGTTTCATCTACGGCCATGTTTAAGGTTTATCACTCGACGAGGGGGTGAGGGTTCAGCGACGACATCTGCAGCCCGGGAGGTAGAAGCCGCCGTCTGCTCAGCTTTTTTGCTGGCCGGCTCAACCGGCGTCTGCACGGGCGCGCTGGCCTGATGCTCCGCGCTGGCAGGCGTGACGCCTTCATGCTGCGCTTCGTTATCTTTCACCACCGGGTTATGAATGGTGTTGGCTTCGTCGCTCGCTTTTTCCGGATCGTTGACGCTATAAGAGCGTTTCATGGACTCTGCCGCTTCACGCAGTTCATCCATTGAGGCTTTCAGTTCCGGCGTCAGGTTCTGCATGCTCGCCTTCTCAACCTTTTTCAGGCTGTCCTGAAACTCCTGCAGCTTTAGCTCTTGCGCCAGTTCGTTCTGTACCGTGGTTGCCAGCGAGCGCAGGGCGCGCACCCAGCCAGCCACAGTTTTCACTGCCACCGGTAAACGCTGTGGCCCCAGCACAATGAGGCCAATCACGAAGACCAGTATCAGTTCACCAAAACCAATATCGAACACGAATTACACCTGCTCATTATCGTGGCGTTTAATCTCTTCCTTTTTAGCATCGGCCTGCTTTTCAGCGAGGGTTTTAGCAGGGAATTCAGCGTCCTGGCTGTTTTTATCCTGCTTGTCTTCGTCATCACTGATGGCTTTTTTAAAGCCTTTAATCGATGCACCCAGATCGGAACCGATAGAACCGAGTTTTTTCGTACCAAACAGCAGCACAACGATGACGGCAATAATCAACAATTGCCAGATACTGATACCACCCATACATCTTCCTCAGTTGAAATTCATTAACGATTACTCGCGCAGTATACGTGATGCCGCTCAGCAAATCAGCGGGTTTTGCGCCAACCTACCAGCCAGACCACCAGTCCTGCGGCCATCAGCCAGGCGGGTGCCATCTCCCAGTCAGGGCGATTGATCAGCAGTAGCGTGCCGCTTAAAAGCAGCGTTGCACCGATACCGAACAGATAGCGCGACTGGCCCTGGCGAACGTGATTTGTTTGAAGCTCGCGGGCGATTTTATCCACGCTGTGTTGCAAGTTCTTGCTCTGACGCAAAGTGTCGTACACCAGTTCCGGAATTTCGGGCATTTTTTCGATCCAGAACGGGGCTTTCTCTTTTAACGACCGCGTCAGCGCAGGCAAACCAACCTGATCTTTAATCCAGGATTCAAGGAACGGTTTTGCCGTCTTCCACAAGTCTAACTGAGGATAGAGCTGGCGACCTACGCCCTCAACGTAAAGTAATGTTTTTTGCAGTAAAACTAACTGCGGCTGCACTTCCATGTTGAAGCGTCGCGCGGTGTTAAACAGATTCAGTAAGACATGCCCGAACGAAATATCTGCTAGCGGCTTCTCGAAGATAGGCTCGCAGACGGTTCGGATAGCGAATTCAAACTCTTCAACGTTGGTATCCGGTGGAACCCAGCCGGAATCGACGTGCAGTTCGGCCACTTTGCGATAATCGCGATTGAAGAAGGCGATAAAGTTCTCTGCCAGGTATCGTTTGTCTTCTTTGTTCAGTGAGCCGACGATGCCGCAGTCGATACCGATGTATTGAGGATCTTCCGGGTGTTCGTAGCTGACGAAAATATTGCCCGGGTGCATATCGGCGTGGAAGAAGCTGTCGCGGAACACCTGGGTAAAGAAGACCTGCACGCCACGTTCAGCCAGCAGTTTCATATTGGTGCCCTGCGCTTCCAGGGTAGCAACATCCGATACCGGAATACCGTAGATACGCTCCATCACCATCATGTTCTGGCTGCAATAGTCTGAATAGACTTCCGGCACGTATAGCATCGGGCTATTTTCAAAATTGCGGCGCAGCTGAATGGCGTTCGCGGACTCGCGCAGCAGATTCAGTTCATCAATCAGCGTTTTTTCATACTCGCGTACCACTTCCAGCGGTCGCAAACGGCGGCCATCGGGCAGCAGTCGCGGCACCCAGCGGGCCAGGCGGTAAATCAGTTTCATGTCCGCTTTGATCACCGGCAGGATATCCGGGCGGATAACCTTAATGACCACTTCTTTGCCGTTCGACTTGAGACGCGCAGTATGAACCTGGGCAATGGAAGCCGAGGCCAGCGGCTGGATATCGAAGTCGTCGAACCAGCTTTCAACCGGCATGTCGCCCATCGCTTTTTCAATCTGCTGCTTTGCCAGCTTGCCGTCAAAGGGCGCTACTTTGTCCTGCAGCAACGCTAACTGATCGGCAATCTGCGGCGGGAAAAGGTCGCGGCGGGTTGACAGCATCTGACCGAACTTGATCCACACCGGGCCAAGCTCCTGTAATGCCAGGCGCAGACGTTCGCCAAGCTGGCGATCTTTATGCCGATTTGGCATCCAGAAGAGGAAACGACGTCCAAAGCGCAGCGGCAGTGTAAGTCGGATACGAGGGATTAACTCATCCAGCCCATAACTCAAAAAGGTGCGGATGATAAAGTAGAGGCGCCGCATTTCACCAGGCGTCATTTGCCCTCCAGTTTTTCAATCCGTTTAGCTAGTGCATCTATCGTGCGATCCACCGCAGCCGTCTCTTCAGCGAACCACGCCATTTCAAGCGGGCCAGGGGCCATACGCCACTCTTCGGTGAGAACGTCGGCAACATAACGCTGCTGGCGTTTTACACCTTTGCTCAGAAAAGAGAGTCCGCCGCGCAAAACGTTGCTGATCCCCTCTGCGGCGATATCGCCGGTATAAGGTGCCAGCAACTCTGCCGGATCGAACTCAGCCAGATCGGCTAAAGAGACAAAGTTTTGTACTACCTGGAGATCGCCTTCAACTTCCAGCTCACCGCTACGGATGAGTGCCGTAAGCTGTTGACGATCGCGCAATTTAGGCAGTACGCGCATATGGGTAATGACAGAGCAGTCGGCCTCGCCTTCCCATTCCCCCAGCACATCAAGCTGACGTTCGCTGAAGACCAGTACCAACGGCGTTGAGAACTCTTTTACGACTACGCGCAACACTTTACCGTTCAGGCGCTGACGCGCCGTCTTCAGCGCAGGTGAGCGATAGAGAAACGTATTAAGCACATTTTCAACGCCAGCGGAGATCAAGGGTTTAAAAGGCATAGGCCACCTCCACTCAGAACTTATAGCCGCGGTGCAGAGCAACCACGCCCGCCGTCATGTTGAAGTAATCAACATTGTCAAAACCTGCGTCCTGCATCATCGCCTTCAGGGTATCCTGATTAGGGTGCATACGAATGGACTCTGCCAGGTAGCGATAGCTGTCGGCATCGTTCGCCACCATCTCGCCAATGCGTGGCAGGATGTGGAAGGAGTAGGCGTCGTACGCTTTACTCAGTGGTTCGATAATAGGTTTAGAGAACTCAAGCACCAACAGACGGCCGCCCGGCTTCAGCACCCGATACATTGAGCGCAGCGCTTTCTCTTTGTCGGTCACGTTACGCAGACCAAACGAGATGGTAATACAGTCAAAGGTATTGTCAGGGAACGGGAGTGCTTCGGCGTTGGCCTGAACATATTCAACGTTGCCCACCACGCCGATGTTGCGCAGCTTTTCGCGGCCCATTTTCAACATCGAGTCGTTGATATCTGCCAGCACCACGCGGCCCGTTTCGCCTACAAGACGCGAGAACTTTGCCGTCAGATCGCCAGTGCCCCCAGCCAAATCCAGCACGGTCTGGCCGCGACGCACACCGCTACAATCAATAGTGAATCGCTTCCACAGACGATGAATACCAAATGACATCAGGTCATTCATCACATCGTACTTTGCCGCTACGGAATGAAATACATGGGCTACCATGTCAGCTTTTTGCGCTTTGGCTACAGTCTGAAAGCCAAAGTGCGTCGTATCTTGTGAATCTTCAACCATCTCAGGGCCTGCTAATCAGTCAAATGTTCGAGAAGTGTAACAGATTGGGCGCATTTGCCCTATGATTCAACCACCCTGAGAATAACGTTCCAGGGGGTGTTGTGTGACGTGAGGGTCAGTTAATTCATTGTCTTTATTGGCTGAAACTTGCGCGTCGCTCGCCTCACGCAGGCGATACTCTTCGTCCTGCGATGTTGCATATTCTGCTAAATCCGGATTTATCTCGCGCTTTACCTCTACGCCAAGGCTACGGAATGACTCTGCCTGCGCAAGGAGGTTACCCCGCCCGGAGGTAAGTTTTTTCATGGCCTGACGATAGTTATCCTGGGCGCGATCCAGACTCTGCCCGACAGAGGACATATCATCCACGAACAGGCGCATCTTGTCGTACAGCTTGCTGGCGCGATCGGCGATCTGCTGAGCATTGCGGCTTTGGTGTTCATAACGCCACAAATTGGCGATGGTGCGCAGCGCCACCAGCAGCGTGGTGGGGCTCACCAGCATGATGTTATTTTTTAATGCTTCGGTGATCAGTTCCGGCTGCCTGTCGAGCGCCAGCAAGAAGGCCGGCTCGACGGGGATAAACATCAGGACGTAATCCAGCGACCGCAGGCCAGGCAACTGCTGGTAATCTTTGCGACCCAGCAGGCGAATATGGTTTCGCACCGAGGCGATATGCTCCTGGAGCGCCGACTCGCGAGTGTACTCATCTTCGGCGTTGAAGTAGCGCTCATAGGCCACCAGCGTCATTTTCGCATCAATAACCACGTCTTTGCCCTGCGGCAAACGCACGATAACGTCGGGCTGCATACGCGCGCGGGTGTCGGTTTCGATACTGACCTGGGTTTCATACTCATGCCCCTCTCGCAGGCCCGATGCCTCCAGCACGCGAGTTAACACCACTTCGCCCCAGTTACCCTGGGTTTTATTATCGCCTTTCAGCGCCCGGGTCAGGTTTACGGCCTCCTGAGCCATCTGGGCATTAAGCTGCTGAAGATTACGAATTTCATGCGCCAGCGTGTGCCGCTCGCGAGACTCCTGGCCAAAGCTCTCTTGCACCTGGCGGCGAAAGCCATCCAGCTGTTCACGCAGGGGGGCAAGCAGGCCGTTCAGACTCTGACGGTTTTGCTCATCGGCACGGCGATTGCTCTGTTCGAAGATGCGGTTGGCCAGGTTTTCGAACTGCTCGCTAAGGCGCTGCTCGCTGTTCATCATCTGGCGGATTTTGTCTTCTGCATGCAGTTGGGTCGATTCCAGGCGGGTGGTCACTTCGCGGAGATCGGCCTCCAGCGAGGTGTTGATGTCGCGTAAATTACGCAGTTCGTTATTAAGCAACTCACACTCATCACGCCAGTGTGCGCTTTGGGCAACCTGCTGTTTCACTGCGCTTAATTCAGCAACGATCTCTTCACGTTCCGCCAGCTGATCGGCTTTTTGTTGGGCGTGTTGATAACTGGCAAGCAGCCAGCCTATCGCTACGCTCACCAGTGCTACTACGGCATAAAAAATGACTGAGATATCCACATCGCCCCCTGCATCAAGGTATTACCGGCACAAAATAGAATTGTGCTGTATAAACGTCCACCCTGGAAAGGCTTTTCTGCGAGGGATTACGCAAAGAAAAAGGCCGAACAGGTCGGCCTTTGTCGAAGGGAAACGGCGTTAGATCAGGCGACGCGCTGCTTCAACCACGATTTTCACCGCATGGCTCTCGGTCTGTTTCATGGTTTCGGCGTTCGGGATCTCTTGCTGGGTGCGGTTTACGATAACGCCCGCCACCATACCGGCACGCAGACCCTGGCTTGCGCACATGGTCAGCAGCGTTGCCGACTCCATTTCGTAGTTCATTACGCCCATGGACTGCCACTCTTCCATCGACCCTTTGAAGCGGTTCACCACACGGCCGGAGAAGGTATCGTAACGCTCCTGGCCTGGGTAGAAGGTATCGGAAGAGGCGGTTACGCCCACGTGCGTGGTTGCGCCCACAGATTTCGCCGCTTCAACCAGCGCAGTGGTGCACTCGAAATCAGCCACTGCCGGGAATTCCATCGGGGCAAAGTGCAGACTTGCTCCGTCCAGACGCACGGATGCGGTGGTCACCAGGACGTCACCCACGTTGATATGCGGCTGAATAGCGCCGGTGGTGCCAATACGCAGGAAGGTACGAATCCCCAGCTGCGCCAGCTCTTCAACAGCAATTGACGTAGAAGGGCCGCCGATACCGGTAGAGCAGACAATAACCGCTTTGCCGTCCAGCTCTGCACGCCAGGTGGTAAATTCGCGATGCGATGCCAGCTTAACCGGCTTATCCATCAGCGCGGCGATCTTTTCCACACGCTCCGGATCGCCAGGGACGATAGCAAGCGTAGCCCCTTGTAAATCGTTTTTGGTGAGGCCGAGATGAAAAACATCAGACTTGGACATAAGTGACTCCTCTGTGGGTCGGATTGTCAGCAGAAGTAAAAAGGTACTCTACAGAAGCAGAAGGACGATTTACGTGACGCACCTCACCTTGAGTGAAAATGATTGCATACCATTTCCATAAAATAGTGATCAACATCACATTTACAAGTTATATCAGCCCTTGCAGCACAAAAGATAGCCGCTTTCGGGCACTGTGGAATAATGACCTGCAGTCTATATTTATATGCACCAATTGGTACGGAGAATGCCATGACTGAAAAATCTGCTTTTGCCCCTGCCGCTGGCCCGCAGGCCGCAACGGTTGTCTCCACCCCGGAACAGGCGATTACCGCCGGTGAGACATCTATCCCGACGCAGGGCGAGAATATGCCTGCCTATCATGCCCGCCCAAAAGATGCCGAAGGCGCCCTGCCGATCGTGATTGTGGTACAGGAAATCTTTGGCGTGCATGAACATATCCGCGATATCTGCCGCCGTCTGGCGCTGGAGGGCTACCTGGCCGTGGCCCCTGAGCTCTATTTCCGTCAGGGCGATCCCAATGAGTACAGCGACATCCCTACCCTGTTCAGCAACCTGGTGACAAAAGTGCCGGATGCGCAGGTCCTGGCCGACCTCGATCACGTGGCAAACTGGGCAGCCCGCAACGGCGGCGATCCGCATCGCCTGCTGATGACCGGTTTCTGCTGGGGCGGTCGCATTAGCTGGCTCTATGCTGCCCATAACCCGCAGCTGAAGGCGGCGGTGGCATGGTACGGCAAGCTGGTCGGTGAAAAGACCCTTAACTCACCCAAACATCCGGTTGATATCGCCACCGATCTCAATGCCCCCGTGCTGGGGCTGTATGGCGCGGAAGATACGGGCATTCCCCAGGATACCGTCGAGACCATGCGCCAGGCGCTGCGCGCGGCCAACGCGAAGGCGGAGATCGTGGTATATCCTGAGGCGGGCCATGCGTTTAATGCCGATTACCGCCCGAGCTATCATGAAGAGTCAGCCAAAGATGGCTGGCAGAGAATGCTGGGCTGGTTCCGCCAGTACGGGGCGAAAAAAAGTTAAGCGGCTCACAATTCGCACCCTCCATTCTGCCGGGTGTTTGACTTTTAAACACAATCTGGACGATATAAACAGCACAGGCGTGTAACTACGATCCGTAGGCAAGACCTGAAGCCCATCTCCCTTTCGGGGGAGATGGGCTTCAGGTCTTTTTTTTTGCTCTGGAGACAGGGGCCAGACATGAATCACTTGCAGACTGCGCTGGACATCATCACCCAGGTGGGCGGTGCTGAAAATATCGAACATATCGAACACTGCTCAACTCGCTTGCGTCTGAGCCTCTACGACAATGGTAAAGTCAACGAGGCTGCGCTGGCAAAGATTGACGGCGTACTCGGCGTGCGTATTAACGTGCAATGCCAGGTGATCATCGGCCATGAGGTGGTGCAGGTCTACGAGGCGGTGCGTTCACTTGCGGGCGAGCCGCAGGCTCAGTCCACGCAATCTGTCAGTACCAAAGCCAGCCGTGGCGCTCAGGTGGTGGATTTTGTGATCAGCGTTTTTCAGCCGCTGGTGCCTGCCATCGCAGGCGGTGGCGTGCTGAAATCGTTGCTGTTGCTGCTGGATGTACTGGGCTGGCTGAGCCGGGATAGCGACACCTATAAAGTGCTGGATAACATCGGCTCAGCACCGCTCTGGTTCTTGCCGATTCTGGTGGCGATCACCACCGCCATGAAGTTAAAAGTTAACGTTCTGGTCGCGGTTTCGGCAGTTTCCGTCATGCTCTTACCGGCCATGACCAAACAGCTGGCAGAGGGCACGGCGTTTATGTCGTTTGATCTGCGCAACGTGGCTTACGCATCGCAGGTCTTCCCGGCGATTCTCTGCGTGCTGTTTTACGCCCAGACTGAAAAACTGTTTAACCGCTATTCGCCCGGAGCGCTGCGCATCTTCCTGTCGCCAATGCTGTCGCTGCTGGTGACGGTACCCGTCACGCTGCTCATTCTGGGGCCGCTGGGTTACGAGCTGGGCGCCGGGCTGGCAACGGTGATTCTGTGGCTGTATGGCAAGCTGGGCTTTGTGGCCACCGGCCTGCTTGCCGCTGCCCTCCCCTTTATGGTTGCCGCCGGCATGCACAAACCGATGCTTCCTTATGCCGTCGCGTCGATGAGCCAGTTTGGTCGCGAAATGCTCTATCTGCCTGCGTCGCTGGCGCACAATATTGCCGAATCGGGCGCCTGCCTCGCCATCGCCCTGAAAAGCAAAGACAAAGTATTAAAGTCCACCGCCTTCTCCGCTGGGATCTCTGCGCTGTTTGGCATTACCGAGCCGGCACTTTACGGCGTGACGCTCCTGAACAAAAAAGCGCTCTACAGCGTGATTTTAGGCAGCGTGGTTGGCGGCGCCTTTATCGGCTGGATGGCGATCGAAGCCTTTGCCCTGGTCGGCCCTGGCCTTGCCAGCATCTCCATGTTTGTCTCGCCCGATAACCCAACGAACATCGTCTGGGCGTTTGCTGGCGCCGGGCTCTCTTTTGCTATCGCCTTTATCAGCGCCCTGCTGTTGTGGCGTGATAAAGCGGCGGAAAAAACGGATGAGCTGACCTTCACCCGCCCGGTAGAGGGGCAAATCATTCCGCTGGAGAATGTTAATGACGATGTTTTCGCACGCAAAATTATGGGGGATGGCATCGCCATCGTTCCCTCCCAGGGGGTGCTGCGCGCCCCGGCAGACGGCACCGTAGTCAATATATTTGAGAGTGGCCATGCGCTGAGTCTGCTCACCGATGCGGGCGTAGAGTTAATTTTTCACATCGGCATCGACACCATCAAACTTCAGGGCGAGGGCTTCTCGCCACAGGTGAAAGAAGGCCAGCAGGTGAAGCGCGGCGAAACCTTGATTGAATTTTCTCTCGACACCATCACCGCCGCCGGGCTCGATCCGGTGGTGATGATGGTCGTAACAAACGGCGAACGCTTTTCGCTGACACCAGGCAGTAACGACGATAAAAATCACAATCCTCACATCATCATGACGCTTAAGGAGTCCGTGTAATGGAGAAATCCCTCCCGTTTCCGCAAGGTTTTTTATGGGGCGGTGCCATCGCTGCCAATCAGGCTGAAGGGGCATGGAACGTTGACGGCAAAGGGCCGTCAGTGGCTGATGCCATCACCTGGAAACCGAACCTGTCATTAAAGGATTACGATGGCCATATGGCGCTCACGGATGAGAACATCCGCGATGCGTTTGAAGGTAAGAACGATGCGTTGTACCCCAAACGTCGCGGCATCGATTTCTATCACCACTATAAAGACGACATTGCGCTATTCGCTGAGATGGGTTTTACCGTGCTGCGCGTATCGATTGCCTGGTCACGCATTTTTCCCAATGGTGAAGACGCCGCGCCAAACGAGGCGGGCCTGCGGTTTTATGAAGAGATGTTCCGCGAACTGCGTCGCCATAATATCGAACCGCTGGTGACGCTCTCCCACTATGAGATGCCGCTGGCGCTCAGTGAAAAGTATAACGGCTGGGTCCATCGCAACGTGGTGGATGCCTTTGTGCGCTTTAGTAAAGTCTGTTTCGAGCGCTATAAAGATCTGGTGCGTTACTGGCTTACCTTTAATGAGATCGACAGTATTCACCGCCACCCCTTTACCACCGCCGGTATCCGCGAGGAAAAAAGCGCCCCGGGCAAAGCGAAGCAGGATATCTACCAGGGGCTGCACCACCAGTTCGTCGCCTCAGCGCTGGTCACCCGCGACTGCCATGACATCATTCCGGGCAGCCAGGTGGGCTGTATGCTGACCAAGCTCACCACCTACCCGCACAGCTGCCGTCCAGAAGATGTGGAAGCAACGCTGAAGAAAAACCTTGAGAACTACTTCTATGCCGATGTGCAGGTGTTCGGCGAGTATCCGCCGCTGATCCTGCGCGATCTGGCCCGCCGCGATATTCAAATTGAGATGCTGGCCGACGATCAACGCATTTTAAAAGAGAATACCGTCGACTTTGTCTCATTTAGCTACTACATGTCGCTGACAGAATCCACCCAGCCTGATGTAGAACGCATCCCTGGCAATACCGTCCTCGGCGTGAAAAACCCCTACCTTCCTGCCTCAGAATGGGGCTGGCAGATCGATCCGGTAGGGCTGAAAATCTCGCTGCTTGAACTCTATGACCGTTATCAGAAGCCGCTTTTTATCGTCGAAAATGGGTTAGGTGCCAAAGACGTTGTGGAAGATGGGAAGATTCACGATAGCTACCGTATCGACTATTTCCGTGCCCACTTCGCGCAAACTTTGGCAGCTATTAATGAAGGGGTGGATGTGATGGGATTCACCACCTGGGGCTGCATTGACATTATCAGCGCAGGGACGTCACAAATGTCCAAGCGCTATGGCTTTATCTATGTCGACCAGGATGATGAAGGCAAAGGCACCCTCAAGCGCCTGAAAAAGGACTCCTTCTGGTGGTACCAGAAAGTGATTGCCAGTAATGGCGCGGATATGGGCTAAGCGGCGCGGCCGCAGGAAATGACCGTGATTACGATAAAAAAATCGCTTAATAACAGCATGCTGCTGGTCGATCATGACCAGCGTGAGATGATCCTGTTCGGCAAAGGGATCGGTTTTGGCGCAAAACCGGGTACCCCGATCGACCTGAATCAGGTCGAGAAAGTGTTCCTGCCGTTAAACGATCTTAAGTCTCGCCATTTTTTATCGCTGACCGATACGATTCCTGCGGCATTCTTCGAACTCAGCCACGAGATCCTGCTCCTCGCTCGCGGTCTATGCGGCGATAAGCTGAATTCCGTCCTGCTCTTTACCCTTGCCGAACACCTCCATTTTGCCGTGGAGCGCAGCCGCAGCGGCCAGGTCATCCTCAATAAACTGAGCTGGGAGGTGAAGCGCTACTATCCGCAGGAGTACAGCGTTGGGGTGCAGGCGCGGGAGCGGGTCAGCGCGCTATTTGACGTTTCCCTGCCGGAAGATGAAGCCGTGAATATCGCTTTTCACCTCATTAACGCCAGCAGCCAGAGCGACGATAGCCATGCCCATCAACAGGTGGAGTTAGTCAATCGCATCGCGGAGATCGTGCGCTATAAGTTAAGAAATGCCATCGATACCGGATCGGTGAACTATATGCGCTTTATTACCCATCTGCGCTATTTTGCCGAACGCGTGCTGACAGGAAAAATTGTCTTTAGCGAGACGGAAGATTTTTATCAGGAGCTGATGCGTCATCGACCGGACGCCATGACCGTCGCATGGGTGATTCGGGATTATGTGCAGGAGAAGCATCAGCTCACCTTACCGAAAGATGAACTGACGTGGTTAAGCATTCATATCAGCCGACTGATGGATGGGCAGGCATAGCCCATCCCAATTTTTGCTTACGCCTGACGTAAGTTGCGCGCGGCTTCTACCATGTTCGCCAGTGCGGCACGGGTCTCCGGCCAGCCGCGGGTTTTCAGGCCACAGTCCGGGTTTACCCACAGGCGTGCGGCCGGAATACGCTGTGCCGCCTTCTGCAGCAGGGCCTCAATCCACTCTACGCTCGGCACGTTTGGCGAGTGAATATCATAAACGCCAGGCCCGATTTCGTTCGGGTAGTCAAATTCCTCGAACGACTCCAGCAGTTCCATATCCGAACGCGAGGTCTCGATGGTGATCACGTCAGCATCCAGCGCGGCAATGGCATCCATGATGTCGTTGAATTCGCAGTAGCACATATGGGTGTGGATCTGCGTATCATCCCTGGCCACAGCGGCGTTGATGCGGAAAGCGTCCACGCCCCACTTGAGGTAAGCATCCCAGTCGCTGCGGCGCAGCGGCAGACCTTCACGCAGCGCCGGTTCGTCAATCTGGATGATGCCAATGCCCGCCGCTTCCAGATCCGCGACCTCATCCCGCAGCGCCAGCGCGATTTGCTTCGCGATGGTTTCACGGCTGACGTCTTCACGGGGGAAGGACCAGCAGAGAATAGTCACCGGGCCGGTGAGCATGCCTTTCACCGGTTTGTCGGTCAGCGACTGTGCATATTTTGCCCACTCGACGGTGATCGCCGCCGGACGGCTGATGTCGCCAATCACCACTGGCGGTTTTACGCAGCGGGAGCCGTAGCTCTGTACCCAGCCATTCTGGGTAAAGACAAAGCCATCCAGGTGCTCGCCAAAGTATTCCACCATATCGTTACGTTCAGCCTCACCGTGCACCAGCACGTCCAGGCCTAAGCGCTCCTGCTCCACAATAGCCTGTTTGATGTGCTCAGCGATGCCGGTGCGATAATGGGCGGCATCAAGATTGCCCTTTTTGAAGTCCAGCCGCAGGCCGCGGATCTCCGTGGTTTGCGGGAAGGAGCCGATGGTGGTGGTTGGCCACGCAGGCAGCCTGAAGCGGGCGCGCTGCGCTTCAGCACGTACCGCATAGGGGCTCTGACGCTGGCTATCCTGGGAGGTAATGGCGGCCAGACGTTGTTCTACCGCCGGATTGTGCACGCGCGCCGAGTGACGACGCGCCTGAATCGGGGCACTCCACGCGATTATCGCTGCCGTATCACCGCTGTTAAGTGCATCGCGTAGTAAGGCCAGCTCTTCACACTTTTGCAGGGCGAAGGCAAACCAGCTTTTCACCTCTGGGTCCAGACGGGTTTCCACGCTGAGATCGATGGGGCTGTGCAGCAGGGAGCAGGAGGAGGCCACCCACAGTTCACGCAGGCCTGCGATATCGTTAATTTGACCATATTTCTCCGTGAGATCGGCGCGCCAGACGTTACGTCCGTTCACCAGACCGGCAGAGAGCAGCCACTCCGCGGGCAGGCGCTGGTGCAGTTCAGCGACATCATCTTTGCCGTGAACCAGATCGACGTGTAGCCCCTGCACTGGCAGCGCAGTAATAGTGTCGAGGTTCGGTGTGACGCCTTCGAAATAGGTGGTCAGCAGCAACTTCACCTGACCCGTTAAGGCTTCATACGCCGGTTTGTAAGCATCCAGCCACGCCTGCGGTAGCTCAAGCACCAGCGCCGGTTCGTCGATCTGTACCCACTGAATGCCGCGTTTGCCCAGTTCAATAAGCACCTGTTTGTAGATCGGCAGGATCTCGTTCAGCAGGCTCAGGCGATCAAATTGCTCACCCTTCACTTTACCCAGCCACAGGTAAGTGAGCGGGCCCAGCAGCACCGGTTTGACGTGGTGGCCCAGCGCCAGCGCTTCGTCCACTTCCTCCAGAAGCTGGGTCCAGGTCAGCTTGAACTGCTGGCCTTTGACAAATTCCGGCACCATATAGTGATAGTTGGTGTTAAACCACTTGGTCATTTCCGCCGCAGCCGCTGGCTCCCCCGTCGGGGCACGGCCACGGCCTATACGGAACAGGGTATCGATATCTACCGATCCATCTTTGTTCTGATGACGAGCCGGCACGTTACCAAGCAGCAGGCTAGTGGTCAGAACATGGTCGTACCAGGCAAAATCCCCTACCGGCAGCAGATCGATGCCCGCCTGTTTTTGCTGCTCCCAGTGGCGTGCGCGCAGCTCGCGTCCGACCGCCAGAAGCTCCTCACGGGTAGCGTTGCCCGCCCAGTAGCGCTCTTGTGCTTTTTTCAATTCGCGGCGCAGGCCAACGCGAGGGAAACCGAGTGTGTGATTGCGGATAGTCATGGTATGCCCCTTATGAAATTCGTTATTTAGACGTCCAGATGTTTACACATCTATAATTGGCAGGTAGTGTATATTCCTCAAGCGCAAAATATTCACGGCGAAGTGAAGGACTTTCATGATTGAGATTAAACACCTGAAAACGCTCCAGGCGTTGCGGAACTGCGGCTCCCTGGCAGCGGCGGCGGCCACGCTGCACCAGACCCAGTCCGCCCTTTCTCACCAGTTCAGCGATCTGGAACAACGCCTTGGCTTTCGTCTGTTTGTGCGCAAGAGCCAGCCTCTGCGCTTTACCCCGCAGGGGGAGATTTTGCTCCAGCTGGCCAATCAGGTACTGCCGCAAATTGCCAGCGCCCTGCAAGCCTGTAACGAGCCGCAGCAGACCAAATTGCGTATCGCCATTGAGTGCCATAGCTGTATTCAGTGGTTGACGCCCGCGCTTGAGAACTTCCGCCAGAAATGGCCGCAGGTTGAGATGGACTTTAAATCTGGCGTGACCTTTGATCCGCAGCCCTCGCTCCAGCAGGGCGAGCTGGATCTGGTGATGACCTCAGACATTCTGCCGCGCAGCGGTTTGCACTATTCGCCGATGTTTGATTTTGAAGTGCGTCTGGTGCTGGCGCCGGATCACCCTCTGGCCAGCAAAACGCGCATTACCCCGGAAGATCTGGCGACGGAAACCCTGTTGATCTATCCGGTGCAGCGCAGTCGCCTGGATATCTGGCGTCACTTCCTGCAGCCCGCGGGCATTAGCCCGCAGCTGAAAAGTGTGGATAACACTCTGTTGTTGATTCAGATGGTGGCGGCCAGCATGGGGATCGCCGCGCTGCCGCACTGGGTAGTGGAGAGTTTTGAACGCCAGGGTCTGGTGGTGACCAAAACCCTGGGCGATGGGCTGTGGAGCCGGCTGTACTCTGCCGTGCGCGATGGCGAGCAGCGTCAGCCGGTAACGGAGGCGTTTATTCGCTCAGCGCGGAACCACGCGTGCGACCATCTTCCGTTTGTACGGAGCGCGGAGCGACCCAACGCCGATGTACCCACAGCGAAGCCAGGATCACTGTTCCCCCAATAACGAAGCTCGGCCAGTGGGGTTGTTCCTGCCAGATGGCCAGATTCACCAGCAGCCCTGCGGGCACATGCACGTTGTTCATAATGCCCAGCGTCCCGGCGTCGACCTGAGTTGCCCCATAGTTCCACATGAAGTAACCCAAACCGGAGGCCACCACACCCAGCCAGACCAGCACACCCCACTGTAGGGAGGTCGTTGGCAGTTTTTGCGGATTTCCCAACATAAACCACGCCGCCACCGCCACAATCGCCGCGCCCATATAAAACCAGGCAAACGCATTGTGCTGGGGCATCGGACGCGTTTCCATCAGCCGTTTATAACCCACCATACCGATGGCAAAGCTAATATTTGCCAGCTGAACGAACATCAGTCCGGTCCAGAAATGATCGCTCACTTTGTCGTAGCGGATGATCGCCGCGCCCACTACCGCCAGCGCCGCGCTGAGCAGGTAGCCCCAGCGCAGACGGCGTTTACTGAGCAGATCGTAAATCAGCGTGATATAGAGCGGCGTTAGCACCGTAAAGAGCAGAAACTCCGACACCGACAGGTAGATATAGGCCCGAAAGCTAAAGAGGTACATGATGCCAAGCTGCATCGCCCCCACCAGCATGTACAGCAGAAGGGTTTGCAGCGACTGTCCGCGAGTGCGCAGAAACGGCAGGAACACTAGCGCAGCCAGTCCAACGCGCATCAGCACAGAGAAATAGCTGTCAACTGACCCGGCAAGATATTCGCCGATCAGGCTAAACGAGAAGGCCCACAGAATAGTGGTGATGATGAGTAGCGCCACAATGCTTGTCTCTCAGAAAGAAGGACAGGCATTGTAGCGAACTCTTTAGTTGACAACTGAGCAATAAACAACCAAATGAAGATTATTCAAGAAACAGTTTGCGCAGGTATTTCGGCACGGCGTTATCACCATTAGTGCCAATCACTTCCAGCTCCGGATGCAGATCTTTCAGGCGCTGATGAGCGTTGTCCATAATGCAGCCCTTCCCCGCCATGGAGAGCATTTCGGCGTCGTTCATGCCATCGCCAAAGGCGATGCAATCTTTCAGCTCAAAACCCAGACGTTTGGCGACCGCTTCCAGGGCATGACCTTTTGAGACGCCACCGGCCATGACTTCCAGGCAGGTCAGCGTGGAGAAGCTAACGTTGACGCGATCGCGCCAGCGCGCGTTGATGGCCTGCTCAAGCGGCAGCAGCGCCTCGTGGGTGTCACAGGTGAAGAAGACTTTGCTAATCCCTTCTGGCTCCAGTAGACCAGGCTCATAGAGGGAGTAGTTAAACACCGCCTCTTTGAAGAAACGCATCTCGTCCGGGCGATGGCGGTTCATAAACCACTCATCATCGCGATAGACGTTAGTGATGATATCCGGGTTGTTATACATCATGCCAAAGAGATCGACGGCAATGTCGCGATCCAGGTTGTGGGTGAAGATCAAATTACCATCGGTATCGTGAACACGCGCACCGTTGGAGGTGATCATATAGGCTTTGATGTCGAGGTTATCGCGGATCTGCCCCACATCTACGTGGTGGCGACCGGTCGCGAAGACAAAGTTCACGCCACGCGCGGTCAGGAGTTTTAGGGTCTCTTTCGCGTAAGGCGATAAGGTGTGGTCGGGTGAGAGCAGCGTGCCGTCGAGATCAGACGCAACAACCTGGTACATAAGAAAATTTAACCTCTGGTGAATATCAATTATGCCGGTCGAAAAAACCGACGATGGCGTTGAGCGCAACTGAGCGCATATCGTCCTTTTCGAAAAGGATCTCATGGTACGCGCCTTTTATGACCATCGGCTTACCCCCTTCACAAGGGTGACCGGCGGCGGCACGCAATTCACAAAAGCGGTCGTGCATGCGGTTATCGACCACACGCTCCTCTTCCGCCTGAATCAGGAGTGTTGGAGTCGCATCATCTGCGACCCCGGCCAGCACCTGCTCACCGGCCAGAATACCTTCCCGCACCCAGTGCCAGGTGGGGCCGCCGACGCGTAAACGCGGTTCGTCGGCATAAAAGCGTAAATTCCGGCGATAACGCTGGCGACTATGGGTCAAGACGTTAATGGCAAAAGGCAGCGCACGCCAACGCCCGGTGCCTATGGCATAGCCCTCACGAATGCGCTGATGGCCCTCAGCCCAGTCGAGAATGTGGCGCACCATCCAGTCGGGTAAACGTATGATGATGCCAAACATCGGTGCCGTGAGCGCAATGGCATCGCACTGATGCACATGGCGTTGTAAAAAGAGCGTTGAGATGGCACCGCCCATGGAGTGAGCAAGGATATAACGCTTGCGCCATGGGCCGGGCAGGACCTCCTGAGTCCAGAACGCGGCCAGATCCTCAACATAATCGCTGAAGTGATCAACATGCCCACGATGCGTATCGGACAGCATACGACCCGACAGCCCTTGCCCACGATGGTCGATAATTAAAACATCAAAACCCATGTGGAACAGGTCATAGGCCAGCTCGGCATATTTTACGTAGCTTTCGATACGGCCTGGACAGACAACGATAACGCGATCGTTTTTCTCATCCCGAAAACGCACAAAGCGCACGGGAATCTCATTCACACCCGTAAACTCATCTTCCTCACGCTGACGCCAGAAATCGGTCAGCGGCCCCATGGAGAAAGCAGCAAAAGTGTTTTCTCGAGTTTCCCAGTCCTTTTTCTGCTGAAACATCGGGTTTCCACCCCCGTAAGCCAAGGAATATCGTTTTTTCGCAGCAGCTCACAAAACGAGCCGACATTAGCGTATTGTGGCATAAAAACAGACATTCCGGGAGTTTCAAATGACCTTCGAATGGTGGTTCGCCTACCTGCTCACTTCTATCATCCTCAGCCTTTCACCGGGTTCTGGCGCGATTAATACCATGACGACCTCTATCAGCCATGGCTATCGCGGTGCCGCGGCGTCTATTGCCGGTTTGCAGACCGGGCTGGGTATTCATATTCTGCTGGTCGGGATTGGTCTGGGTACGCTTTTCTCCCGCTCGGTACTGGCATTTGAAGTGTTGAAGTGGGCAGGTGCCGCCTACCTGATCTGGCTGGGTATTCAGCAGTGGCGCGCAGCCGGTTCGCTGGACTTAAACACGCTGGCGGTGAGCCAGAATCGTAGCCGCCTGTTTAAACGCGCGGTGTTTGTAAACCTGACTAACCCGAAGAGCATTGTGTTTCTCGCCGCCCTCTTCCCGCAATTCATCGTCCCTCATCAGCCACAGGTGATGCAGTATGTGGTGCTCGGTGCTACCACTATTATCGTCGATATCATTGTGATGATTGGTTATGCGACCCTGGCGCAGCGGATTGCCGCGTGGATTAAAGGGCCAAAACAGATGAAGGCCCTCAACAAAGTCTTCGGTTCACTGTTCGTGCTGGTGGGGGCGCTATTGGCCTCGGCACGGCATGCGTAACGAGAATGTATTGTGTATGAAATCCGGCGCACAGCGCGCCGGAAAATAGCGAAAGAAGGAGAAGCAATAAAATACCGAGTGTGGCACGACGGTAAAGAGTATTTGCCAGAATAATATTTAAATAGAAAAGAATAAGTTTTAGGGTAATGACTCCAACTTATTGATAGTGTTTTATGTTCAGATAATGCCCGATGACTTTGTCATGCAGCTCCACCGATTTTGAGAACGACAGCGACTTCCGTCCCAGCCGTGCCAGGTGCTGCCTCAGATTCAGGTTATGCCGCTCAATTCGCTGCGTATATCGCTTGCTGATTACGTGCAGCTTTCCCTTCAGGCGGGATTCATACAGCGGCCAGCCATCCGTCATCCATATCACCACGTCAAAGGGTGACAGCAGGCTCATAAGACGCCCCAGCGTCGCCATAGTGCGTTCACCGAATACGTGCGCAACAACCGTCTTCCGGAGCCTGTCATACGCGTAAAACAGCCAGCGCTGGAGCGATTTAGCCCCGACATAGCCCCACTGTTCGTCCATTTCCGCGCAGACGATGACGTCACTGCCCGGCTGTATGCGCGAGGTTACCGACTGCGGCCTGAGTTTTTTAAGTGACGTAAAATCGTGTTGAGGCCAACGCCCATAATGCGGGCGGTTGCCCGGCATCCAACGCCATTCATGGCCATATCAATGATTTTCTGGTGCGTACCGGGTTGAGAAGCGGTGTAAGTGAACTGCAGTTGCCATGTTTTACGGCAGTGAGAGCAGAGATAGCGCTGATGTCCGGCGGTGCTTTTGCCGTTACGCACCACCCCGTCAGTAGCTGAACAGGAGGGACAGCTGATAGAAACAGAAGCCACTGGAGCACCTCAAAAACACCATCATACACTAAATCAGTAAGTTGGCAGCATCACCCGGTCCCTTTAAGCAATATCACTTAGCTACGCCCAGCAATACACCCGAGCGGCGACCGCTTCTCAGGATGTGAAGCATTCACTTAATTCACTATTTCAATAACAAAATTTCAGATTTCATTTAATTGGCAGGAGCCATAATGAATAAAATATATCGATTGATCTGGAACCCAGCATTACGTACCTGGGTTGCCGTGAGCGAATTTGCAAAAGCGAATGGAAAAGGCAAATCCGGGCGCACGGGCTTAAGTGCAACTGCCGCTGGCCTTATCGGCGCGTTGACCCTTTCGTCGCTAGTAAGTACCAGCGCATACGCTGATGATCCCGTCACCACCAGTACTGACCCCGACTCGGTGACGATTGGTACCAACGCAGAGACCGGCGATACCACCACTCTGGACGCGAATACCATCACCACAGGCAATACCAATGTTAACCAGCAGGAGCTGTCTAACGTCGCAGTTGGCGAAAGCGCTAAAGCGGCTATGGGCGGTATCGCGCTTGGCGATCACGCTGACGCAGATACCAGCACCTCGCAGACACCCGGCGGCAGTGTGGCAATTGGCGCCTATGCTACGGCAAACAAAAGCGGCGGGGCGACGGCGATCGGCTTAGCCTCTGAAGCAGACGGACAAAACGCGGTCGCCTTTGGTGCTGGCGCGCACGCTAACCGTAGCGGCGATATCGCCATCGGCTACAGCTCCACTTCCGGCACCTATACCGGCACGCAGAACAGTAATGATCTCGAAGGAGAAAATATTTCGCTGGGTAACTGGTCAACCGCCTATGGTGGACAGGCCCTGGCGGTGGGTAACCATGCCGAAGCTACGGCAAAATCCAGCATGGCGCTGGGCATCGGTAGCCGGGCATACGGTGTAGAGTCGTTATCCATAGGGAGTGATTCAACCTCCTCGGGTAATAACTCTCTCGCAATTGGCAGTGACTCTACCGCAACCGGTGTGGATGCCCAGGCGATTGGCAACAGCGCAACTGCGTCTGGTGAAAGCTCGCTGGCCATTGGCAGCCACGCCAGTTCCAGCGACAAGCAAAGTTTCGCCGTAGGCTATAAAGCTCAGGCAACCAAAGCGGACACCGTTGCACTGGGGACCCAGGCCAAAGCACAGGGAGATAGAGCACTGTCGTTTGGCTACAACTCTTCCGCCACGAAAAACGATGCTATCGCGATGGGCTCAAACGCCAAAGCTCAGGGGATGTCTTCCCTGGCCTTTGGTACCAACGCGACCTCCGCAGATGATAACAGCGTAGCCCTGGGGTCCAGCTCTCTGACCGCAGCGGCCGTAGGGACGCAAGCTATCACTATCGATGGCAAAACCTACGCATTCGCGGGCACGGCGCCGCTCAGCACCGTCAGTATCGGTAAAAAAGATGCGGAACGGACACTGACCAACCTGGCCGCAGGCCGTATTAGCAAAACCAGCACCGATGCGATCAACGGCTCGCAGCTTTTTGCCGCCACACAAGCGACAGAAGCCCTCGCCAATGTCGCGGTTAAATACGACCTGAACCAGGACAGCACGGTTAATTACGATAGCATTACCCTTAACGGCGATACGTATGACAGTACCGACAACAGTGGCGGCACCACCATCACTAACATTGCTCGCGGGGTCGACGACAGCGATGCGGTGAATATGTCTCAGCTTAACGAGACCAACGCCGACGTGGCAGACGTCACCAACATCGTTAACAACATCGCGGGCGACACCAGCACGACCTACACCGACCTGAACGGTAAAGGTATCCGCTATGCGCGGACCAACGAGAAAGGGCTGACCCAGGCCGATGCCTACGCGAAAGGTAAAGGCAGCTCCGCCGTCGGCTATAGCGCCACCGCCATAGGCGAAAACAGCCTTGCCCTCGGCTATAACGCCAAAGCCAACAATGCTAAAGACGTGGCGCTGGGTGCTGACTCACTCACCGCTGCGGCCGTTGCGACCACCGGCACGACCCTTCGCGGCGAAGCCTATACCTTCGCGGGCACAGCCCCTGCAAGCACCGTCAGTATTGGCAGCGTGGGTAAAGAGCGTACTCTCACCAATCTCGCTGCCGGACGCCTCAGCGCCACCAGCACCGATGCGGTGAACGGCTCTCAGCTGTATGCCACCAACCAGGCCATTGATGGGATATCCGGCGATATTTCCGATCTCAGCGATCTGGCGGTCAAATACGACACCAATCCGGACGGCACCATCAACTACAACCGCGTGTCCATGGGCGGCACCACCTATAACAGCACGACGAAAGCGGGCGGTACCACCCTCACTAATGTCGCTTACGGGGTGAATGACAGCGATGCGGTAAACGTACAGCAACTCAGAGACGCCACCAGCGATATGTATAACAACGGGGTGAAGTATTTCCACGCTAACTCCACCAAAGCAGATTCCGTTGCCACCGGCACCGACTCCATTGCGGTAGGCCCGGCTGCGAAATCGGTGGGCGAAAGTTCGATTGCCATGGGTAACGCGGCCACGTCAACCGGCGCAGGCAGCATGGCGATGGGGCAGAACGCGCGGTCAACCGGCGAAAACAGCGTTGCCATTGGCGCTGGCGCGGTCGCTAACAATAAGGGTGACGTGGCGCTGGGCGCAGGGGCCACCACGGAGCAAGCCGTGGGTACTCAGGGCGTAACCATTCGCGGCAACGACTATCAATTTGCCGGCACAACGCCGACTGGCACCGTCAGCGTAGGCAGCCTGGATAACGAACGCACCATCACCAACGTTGCAGCGGGCCGTATCAGCGCCACCAGCACGGATGCCGTGAACGGCTCGCAGCTGTATGCCACAAATCAGGCGATCGAAGCCATCAACACCAATTTCTCCGGTCTGGATAACTCCGTGGTGAAATATGTGGTAAACGGCGATGGATCCATTGATTACAGCAAAATAGCGCTGGCGGGCGATACCTACGATCAATCCACTAAAACCGGCGGTACCACCATTACTAACGTTGCGGCGGGCGTCAATGCCAGCGATGCCGTAAATAAGCAGCAGCTGGATGAAGTCAGCCTGAACGTGACCAACATTGCCGAGGGCAAGGACGGCATGTTCCAGGTGAATAACACCAGTAACCTGCCGAAGCCGAAACCGACGGGCCAAAATTCCATCGCTGGCGGCGCAGGCGCGGTGGCTGGCGCAACAAACAGCATGGCCCTGGGTAACAGCGCGAAGGCTACCCACAGCAACGCCGTGGCGCTAGGAACAAACTCCGTTACCGATCGTGATAACAGCGTTTCCATGGGATACGCGGGCGGCGAGCGTCAGATCACTCACGTGGCAGCCGGTACCGCAGCCACCGATGCCGTCAACGTGGGTCAGTTGAAACAGAGCATGGGCGATTCTTACACCTATACCAATAACAAGTTTGGCGAACTGAAAGAGATGATTGCCGATCAGGACGACAAGCTGAGCGCGGGTATCGCCGGCGCGATGGCCATGGCGAGCTTGCCACAGCCTTATTCGCCAGGCGCCAGCATGTTCAGCATGGCGGGGGGAACCTATCAGGGCGAGTCTGCGATTGCGATGGGGGTATCAACCGTCTCTGACAATGGTAAATGGGTCACGAAGCTGTCTGGCTCCTCTAACAGCCAGGGCGATCTGGGTGGTTCTGTTGGTATTGGCTATCAGTGGTAAGTCTGAATTAACAAACATCTCCGGCGAACACGCCGGAGAGTAAAAGAGAAATTATGATGAATTGTAAAAAGATGACCCGGCTGGCGCTGCTTATTGGCAGCATGGCTTTGCTTACCGCCTGTACCCGCGCTGTTAGCGACGTAAATGGTGAAGGGAAGACCGATAACGCGATATTCCCGGATAAATCGCACGCAGTACGTACTGACGGCAGCTTCGTGAATAAAGACAATCTTAACGAGATGCACGCAGGTTTAACCAAAGCGCAGATCTATGAGCTGCTCGGCGCACCGCATTTCAGTGAAGGCATGTTTCGCGTGAAAGAGTGGGATTATATTTTCCACTTCACCCAGCCAGATCACAGCGTGCGTACCTGTCAGTACAAGGTGCTGTTCGACTCACAGATGAAGGCGCAAAGCTTCTATTTCCTGCCTGAAAACTGCCTGACGCCGCAGGCAAAACCGCAGCAACCTGTTGCGGTCGTTCAGAAAGAGCTGAGTGCAGAAAGCCTGTTTGCCTTTGGTAGCGCAGCGCTGAGTCCGGAGGGCATCAAGCAGGTGAATCTCATCAGCGGCGGGCTGAAGGCTGAAACACAGCAAGGTAAACACCTGATCGTTAAAGGCCATACTGACCGTATCGGCGACGAGGCCAGCAATATGACGCTGTCCAAAGCACGCGCGGAATCGGTGAAGCGCCAGCTCATTGAAAACGGGATTGATGCCACCCGCATCGAAACCGAAGGTCTGGGCGAAAGTATGCCGCGCGTTGATTGTCCGGGTGTCGCCACATCACATGTCATTGAATGCCTGGCCCCCAATCGCCGCATAACGATTGAAATCGTGGCTGATAACGCAGGTAAATAACGTCATGCGCCTCACTCTAATCAAGACCGCCGTCGGCGGTCTTTCTTTACTGACCGCAGCCACCGGCTTTGCGGCTTCCCAGGAACTGCCCGTCAGATTTGTTAGCGTGCCCGCTTATAGCATTATTACCGATACCCTGTTCAATTTGACGCCTCAGGTTGCAGGGAAACGTAATACCTTTTTGATGCAGCAAATTTGCGATTTAGCGCGTGGCGATGCAACCCAGCAGGAGGTGAATCAGCGGCTTATCCAGAATAAAGTTGACCCGATGCAGCTCGCGAAATTAGGCGTGCCGGGCATGCTGGTGTTAAAAAGCGAGCGCGAGGAGCGCCAGCTCGCCTGTGCGGCGTTTCTGGCGACGTCGCTCTTCCAGCCGGTAGATATGACAAGTTACTACCTGCAGGACAAAAAGGAGAAGGAGAAATCCAGCTGGTTACCCTGGCGCCCGGCGAAAGAGGAGCGGACAGAAAAGAGCGACTTCCTGAGGGATCGATTTATCCATGATGCACAGGTTCAGCTCGCGGTCGCGCGCGCCACGGCTCAGCTTTATGCCGTTATCGCGCAGAATATCCCCCCGCAGCCAATCGGCGACTGGAAGACCAGGCAACAACAAATCACAGACGTCGTTAAACACTATGCGCCGGACTATCTCAACGCCATCACCAGTTTTTACAAAGCCGAGGGCAGTGGCGCACTGACGCTGGATTACGTTACCAGCAACAGCTACAGCGTTCGCAATACCTTTGGCAACCGGCTGGTCAAAAATAGTGAAGATGTTGAGCTCTATTCCCGGGGCGTGACCTGGTTCGGCAAGGGCATGATTATTGGCAAAAGCTATTTTGTCGATATTGCGATTCTTGCCGCACCCGCGCATGACGATGCAGAGCAGAAGAAGAAGTAAAGGCAAGATGGCGTACAGGGTCCTGTACGCCATTGAAGCAATTAGCGAGAGATGATGAGGTGAATACCGAAGCCCGCAAAGAGTGCACCAGCAAAGCCATCGATCCACTTCGCAATGCGCTGATAACCACGGCGCATTGCCGGCAGGGCAAACAGACTTGCTACCAGGGTGAACCAGGCAAAGGTTTCCACCACAATCAGCAGGAAGATGCCCCAGCGCGCTCCCGCGCCGACGCTGTCGCCCACAAAGAGTGAGAACACCGAGCCGAAGTAGATAATCGCTTTCGGGTTCGCCAGGTTCGTCAGCAGCCCTTTCATAAAGCTACGACCGCCGGTAGCCAGCTCAACTTTTGGCTCCTGCGGCGTTGCTACCTCTTTTTTCAGCGCGCC
The DNA here is from genome assembly GCF_017348915.1 of Leclercia pneumoniae. NCBI lineage: Bacteria > Pseudomonadati > Pseudomonadota > Gammaproteobacteria > Enterobacterales > Enterobacteriaceae > Leclercia > Leclercia pneumoniae. The sequence continues at coordinate 4,155,146 of NZ_CP071383.1, forward strand.
GCGCAGCATCTGGTAGCCCATCCAGCACAGATACAGGCCACCACCGACCATGATGATGTTATGCAGCCAGGCCATCTTCGCCAGAATCAGGTTCAGACCAAGCAGCGCCACCGCCGCCCAGACCATGACGCCCATGGTAATACCGAGTACGCCCATCATCGCCTCTTTGCGGGAGCGGCTGACGGCAGTTTGCGATACGAAGAAAAAGTCAGGGCCGGGGCTCATCAGCGCAACGATGTGCACTAATGCCACGGTGAGAAAAAGCATTAACATAATTAGCTCGCGGGGAAATAATACAGTGAGTCATCATACTGGCACTTTTTTGGCTGGCTGACTACTCCTCATCATCACCATCGGCATGAGAGCGAATAAGCGCCATAAACTCCTTGCCGAAACGCTCGAGCTTGCGCGTGCCAACACCGTTGACGCTGAGCATTTCACCGGCGCTAAGCGGCATCTGCTCGGCCATTTCTATCAGCGTCGCGTCGTTAAAGACCACGTACGGCGGGATGTTCTCCTCATCGGCGATGGCTTTACGCAGCTTGCGCAGTTTGGCAAACAGCTTCCGGTCGTAGTTGCCGCCGTAAGATTTCTGCATTACGCGCGGCTTCAGGGCAATCACGCGCGGCACGGCGAGCTTCAGTTCAATTTCGCCGCGCAGCACCGGGCGTGCCGCTTCGGTCAGCTGCAGCGCCGAGTGCTGGGCAATGTTTTGCGTAGCGAACCCCATGTGGATCAGCTGGCGGATAATGCTGACCCAGTGCTCGTGGCTCTGGTCTTTACCGATGCCGTAGACAGGCAGCTTGTCGTGGCCCATATCACGGATACGCTGATTATTCGCGCCGCGCAGCACTTCCACCACGTAGCCCATCCCGAAGCGTTGATTGACACGATAGATCGTCGAGAGCGCCTTGCGCGCGTCCATCAGGCCATCGTACTGCTTCGGTGGGTCGAGGCAGATATCGCAGTTACCGCACGATTCCTGTCGTCCTTCACCAAAGTAGTTGAGCAGCACCAGACGGCGGCAGGTTTGCGCTTCGGCAAAGGCCCCCATCGCGTTCAGCTTGTGGCGCTCAATGTCCTGCAGTTGCCCCTGCGGTTTCTCTTCCAGGCAGCGGCGCAGCCACGCCATATCCGCCGGATCGTAAAACAGCATCGCTTCCGCAGGCAGGCCGTCACGCCCGGCGCGGCCCGTTTCCTGATAGTAAGATTCGATATTGCGCGGGATGTCGAAATGCACCACAAAGCGCACGTTGGGCTTGTTGATCCCCATGCCGAACGCCACCGTCGCAACAACGATTTGCAGATCGTCGCGCTGGAATTTCTCCTGCACGTCGGCGCGGATGTGGTTTTCTAACCCGGCATGATAGGCCGCGGCGCTGAAGCCACGGTTTTGCAGGCGCGCGGCGGTGTCTTCCACCTTTGCGCGGCTGTTGCAGTAGATGATGCCCGACTTACCGCGTTGCTCCTGGACGTAGCGTAAGAGCTGATCCAGCGGCTTGAACTTCTCCATCAGCATGTAGCGGATGTTAGGGCGATCGAAGCTGCTAACCTGGATAAAGGGGTCATTCAGCCCCAGCAGTCGGACGATATCCAGACGGGTCGTGTCATCTGCCGTGGCGGTGAGCGCCATAAAGGGCAGCGCCGGGAAGCGCTGGCGCAACTGACCGAGCGCGGCATACTCCGGACGGAAATCATGCCCCCACTGGGAGATGCAGTGCGCTTCATCCACCGCCAACAGCACCGGGTTCCAGTGCGTCAAATGGTCGAGGAAGTTATCCAGCATCAGCCGCTCTGGAGCGATATAAAGAAGACGGATCTGCCCGGTACGGCAACCGGCCATCACCTCTTGCTGCTGCTCGCGGGTTTGCGTCGAGTTCAGGCAGGCCGCTGCCACGCCGTTAGCCAGCAGTTGATCGACCTGGTCTTTCATCAACGAGATAAGCGGAGAGACCACCACCGTCAGGCCATTAAGCACCAGCGCGGGCACCTGATAACAGAGCGACTTCCCGCCGCCGGTGGGCATCACGACCAGGCAATCACGCCCTTCGAGGACGGCATCAATGATGGTCTCCTGGCCCGGGCGGAATTGCTGGTAGCCAAAGGTCTCATGCAGAACCTGTTTAGCCAGCAATGTCTGATTCAAAACTTCCGCCTGCGCCACATTAACCACCTGCCTGAAATAAAAACAGGCGCTATTTTCAGCGCCTGAGAGAGAAACTTCAACGATTAAGACAAAAACATTCGAGGATGCTAGAAAAGATCGTTCAGCATCACGCCCACACCGACGCGGGTCTGGTTGAAGTTATAATCGATAAGTGACTCGCCATAGCCGCTATATACCTGAGTATAAAGGCGTACATGCCTGGTCATCGGATAGCTGAGGCCAATCTCCGCACCGCCGTAGCCGGTATTCCAGTTGTACTGCCCTTTCGCGCTTAATACCGCCTCGCCCAGCTGATAACCCACGCGCAGCTGGTAATAACCCATATATTTGGTGATATCCGGGTTATCGTCGGTATCGCCTACGACGTACCAGGGCTTCACTTCAACCAGCCAGTTGCCGTTTTGCGCCGCCAGTCGGGTGTACAGACGGTTCCAGCTACGTGAGGTCGGGTCTGAACGCCCATTGGAGTCGTGGTTGTAACCAAATTCCACATCGCGCAGCGTCCAGCCAGCAAATTCATAGTCAGTCGCAAAGCCGAGGAACAACTGCGGTTCGTAGTTGGTCTCGCGGAACGGCGATGATTCACCGCTGTTTGAGAGCTGCCACCAGGATTTCTGCGTATATGAGGCGCCCAGCACCGAATTCGGCCCCAGAATACCGCGCCAGAACGGGAAGGCCAGGCTCAGCTGAAATTTTACCTCATCTTTACGCGCGTTATCAGACCAGTTGTAGGTGCTAATAGCTTCTTTGTTCAGGTCGCTGGTGGTCGTGTAAAGCAGGTAGTTAGTGTCGTACGGATAGAGCGTAAATGGGTTGTCATGCTCCTGCAGCAGGTTAGCGATGATGCTCCCGCGTACCGCCGGGGCATCGTGCACCTCTTTAACGGTCGCTTCCTGCGCATAAGCTGTGAAAGGCAGCGCAACCGCTGCAAGTAACCAGACCAGATACGTCCGCATCGGTGGTGTTCTCCAGGTAGATAGTTTTTAAGAATAATTTTGCCCACCACATTCTACATATTTATTTGCCGTCTGCTGCATCCAGATGTCTTAAAGTGGTAAATCGCGTTGGCGAGGGATAAAATCAACATTTTATTAACAATAAGGATCTGTTGTGCCATGTCAGCCACGCTAACTGCGGAACAAGCTCTGAAGCTGGTCGGTGAGATTTTTGTCTATCACATGCCATTTAACCGCGCACTGGGCCTGGAGCTGGAGCGCTACGAGAAGGATTTTGCGCAGCTCAGTTTCAATAACCAGCCGATGATGGTGGGAAACTGGGCGCAGAGTATTCTGCACGGCGGGGTGATTGCCTCAGCGCTGGATGTCGCCGCCGGGCTGGTCTGCGTGGGTAGCACCTTAACGCGCCACGAGACCATCAACGAAGATGAACTGCGTCAACGTTTATCAAGAATGGGCACGATCGATTTACGCGTTGACTACCTGCGGCCCGGCCGCGGAAATCGCTTCACCTGCACCAGCAGTCTGCTGCGTGCGGGTAACAAAGTCGCCGTTGCCCGCGTAGAGCTGCATAACGACGAGCAGGTTTATATCGCCAGCGCAACAGCCACTTATATGGTGGGTTGAGGTGAAAAAATCGGGTAAAGTGAGTTCACTTATTTGTAACGGATTTTCCCGATGGATGCTAAACAGACGCGGCAGGGCGTTTTACTCGCTCTTGCCGCTTATTTTATTTGGGGTATCGCACCGGCGTACTTCAAACTGATCGCCTACGTGCCGGCGGACGAGATCCTCACTCACCGCGTTATCTGGTCCTTCTTCTTTATGATTGCGCTGATGAGTATCAGCCGTCAGTGGTCGGGCGTTAAAACGCTGCTCAAAACGCCGAAAAAGGTCTTTCTGCTGGCGCTCTCTGCCGTGTTAATTGGCGGCAACTGGCTGCTGTTTATCTGGGCTGTGAATAACCATCACATGCTCGAAGCAAGCCTGGGTTATTTTATTAACCCGCTGGTGAACATTGTGCTGGGGATGATTTTCCTCGGCGAGCGCTTCCGCCGGATGCAGTGGGTGGCGGTACTTCTCGCCTTCTGCGGGGTGCTGGTCCAGCTATGGACGTTCGGCTCGCTGCCTGTCATTGCGCTGGGGCTGGCGTTCAGCTTTGCTTTCTACGGCCTGGTGCGCAAAAAAATCGCCGTCGAAGCGCAGACCGGAATGCTGTTCGAAACTCTGTGGCTGTTGCCGGTCGCCGCGATTTATCTGTTTGGCATTGCCGATAGCGCCACCAGCCATATGGGCGGCAATCCATGGTCGCTGAACCTGATGCTGATGGCCGCAGGTGTCGTCACTACGATCCCGCTGCTGTGCTTTACCGGTGCGGCAACGCGCCTGCGCCTCTCCACGCTGGGCTTCTTCCAGTACATCGGCCCCACGCTGATGTTCCTGCTGGCGGTGGTGTTTTACGGTGAAGTACCGGGTGCAGATAAGATGGTGACGTTTGCGTTTATCTGGGTTGCACTGGCGATTTTCGTTACCGATGCGATTTATACCCAGCGTCGCCTAAAAAGAGGATTGTAGTATTTCACCCTCTCCCCAGGGAGAGGGTGATGTGCTTACAGCCAGTTACGGCGCTTAAAGTAGAGGTAAGGCGCCAGCCCGGCGAGGATCATAAAGACAATCGCGCCCGGATAGCCAAAGCTCCACTTCAGCTCCGGCATAAACTCAAAGTTCATTCCGTAGCTTGAGGCCACCAGCGTCGGTGGCAGGAACACGACCGATACCACCGAGAAGATCTTGATGATGCGGTTCTGCTCGATGTTGATAAAGCCCATTGCCGCCTGCATCAGGAAGTTCACCTTCTGGAACAGGGATTCGTTGTGCGGCAGCAGGGATTCGATATCGCGCAGGATCTCACGCGCCTGCTCCAGTTGGCCACCCGGCAGACGCGCCTTGCGTACCAGGAAGTTCAGCGCGCGCTGGGTATCCATCAGACACAAACGTACCTTCCAGCCAATATCTTCCAGCTCGGCCAGCGTCGAGAGCGCTTCGTCATACTCATCGCCCTGGTGCCCTTCCATAATGACGCGGCTCAGCTTTTCCAGATCGCTGTAGATATTTTCAATTTCGTCTGCCAGCTGTTCAATTTTGGTTTCAAACAGATCCAGCAGCAGTTCGTAAGCGTTTCCGTCCACCATCGCCTGGCTGCGGGCCCGCATGCGGTAGAGGCGAAACGCGGGCAGTTCCCGTTCGCGCAGCGTGAACAGGCGGCCATCACGGATGGTAAATGCCACGGTGGAGTTGCCAGCGTGATCTTCGGCATCTTCAAAGAAGAAGAAGGAGTGAATATGCAGGCCGTCTTCGTCCTCGAAGAAACGGGCGGATGCTTCGATGTCTTCCAGTTCCGGTCGGGTGGCCAGACTCTGCCCGAGCTCTGACTGAACGCGTGTACGTTCCTCGTCATCCGGCTCGACCAGATCCACCCATACGGCATCAATGAGGGGTTGTGACTCCTCGGCTTCAAGCCGGGTTAGTCGGTTGTTTTCCAGTTGAAATGCGCTCAGCATGACCGGGACTCCCAATGCAAAAAATATCGGACAGTTCGGTGGGCACACAGAAACAAATTGGGTTTCAGACCATTAAACAGCCTGACTCAGCGCGACGGGAATAATGCAGTCGCTGACAACCACTAAGGCCATCAGCGTGAGGAGATAGCCTTAGGAGTTGTTCCTGGATGACAGGGAATTGAGCCAGTATCTACTGGGTGTGTCCAAGGCGAATGTCCTCTTAGCGTAATCGTGCGCGCATGTTACGCCAGCAATAACTGCGGCGTCAACACGCAACGGAACGCTGAAGAGCAATAAATCACCCTCAACGTATAAGGCTAGCAGATAATTACAAAATTATGATGTTTTTCTGAAAGTTACACCGCTTCCAGCTTCGCGTAAGCGGCCACCAGCCATTTAATTCCCTGGCCCTGAAACGCGACCTGCAGGCGACTGTGCTCGCCGCTGCCTTCCAGATTGACGATGGTGCCCTCGCCAAATTTAGCATGGCGGACACGCTGCCCCAGCTTGTATCCCGTGTCGTTTTCAGAGACGGGCGTTCCCATACGCTGATGGCTGACCGGACGGCTGATGCTGGCGCGCAGGCGTACCTCTTCCACGCACGCTTCTGGCAGCTCACCAATAAAACGTGACGGGCGATGATAGACCTCTTTGCCGTACAGACGACGGGTTTCGGCGTAGGTGAGCGTCAGCTTCTGCATTGCACGCGTCACCCCCACGTAGGCCAGGCGACGCTCTTCTTCCAGACGACCGCCCTCATCCAGCGACATCTGGCTGGGGAACATCCCCTCTTCCATCCCGACGATGAACACCTGCGGGAACTCCAGCCCTTTCGCGGAGTGCAGGGTCATAAGTTGCACCGCGTCCTGCCAGGTATCCGCCTGCCCTTCGCCCGCTTCCAGCGCGGCGTGAGAGAGGAATGCCTGCAGCGGCATCAGGTCTTCGTCTTCTTCGTTGTAGCTGAACTGGCGCGTTGCCGTCACCAGCTCCTCTAAGTTTTCGATACGGGTCTGGCCTTTCTCGCCCTTTTCCTGCTCATACATGGTGCGCAGGCCGGAATCTTTAATCACCCGGTCGGTCTGCACGTGCAGCGGCATGTCGGCGGTCTCTTGCGCCAGCGCTTCGATAAGCTCGAGGAAACGCTGCAGGGCGCTGGCGGCACGCCCGGCGAGGGCTCTCTCCTGTAATAACTCGCGACAGGCCTGCCATAACGTGAGCTGACGTTCACGCGAGGTCTGACGCACCACGTCCAGGGTACGATCGCCGATCCCGCGCGTCGGGGTATTCACCACGCGCTCAAAGGCGGCATCGTCATTACGGTTGGCAATCAGGCGCAGATAGGAGAGCGCATCTTTGATCTCCTGGCGCTCGAAGAAGCGCATGCCCCCGTAAATGCGGTACGGCATGCTCACCTGCAGCAGCGCCTCTTCCAGCACACGCGACTGGGCGTTGCTGCGATAGAGAATAGCGCACTGCTCCAGCGCGCCGCCGTTGTCCTGCCAGGTCTTGATGCGGTTCACCACAAACCGCGCTTCATCGAGTTCGTTGAACGCGCAGTAAAGAGAGATTGGCTCGCCATCGACGCCGTCGGTCCAGAGCTTTTTGCCCAGACGCCCGTTGTTGTTCTCGATCAGGGCGTTGGCCGCGCTCAGAATGTTGCTGGTTGAACGGTAGTTCTGTTCCAGGCGGATAGTCTGCGCACCGGGGAAGTCGTTGAGGAAGCGCTGGATATTTTCAACCTGCGCCCCGCGCCAGCCGTAGATCGACTGGTCGTCATCGCCAACGATCATCACCTTGCCGGTGTCGCCCGCCAGCAGGCGGATCCACGCGTACTGAATGTTGTTGGTATCCTGGAATTCGTCCACCAGGATGTTGGTAAAGCGCTCGCGATAGTGCTGCAAAATATGCGGCTTGTTGAGCCACAGCTCATGGGCACGCAACAGCAGCTCAGCGAAGTCAACCAACCCCGCACGGTCACAAGCTTCCTGATAGGCCTGGTAAACCTTCTGCCAGGTCTGCTCGACCGGATTACCGAAACTCTGGATATGGTGTGGGCGTAGCCCTTCGTCTTTTTGGCCGTTGATGTACCACATCGCCTGACGCGGCGGCCACTGCTTCTCATCAAGGTTCATCGCCTTGATCAAGCGCTTAAGCAGACGCAGCTGGTCTTCGCTATCGAGGATCTGGAAATCCTGCGGCAGGTTAGCATCCAGATGGTGAGCGCGCAGCAGGCGATGCGCCAGGCCGTGGAAAGTACCCACCCACATACCGCCCTGGCTGGTGCCCATCAGTTGGGTGATACGGTGGCGCATCTCCGCCGCCGCCTTGTTGGTAAAGGTCACCGCCATGATGGAGTAAGGCGAGCAGTTTTCTACGCTCTGTAACCAGGCGATACGGTGCACCAACACACGCGTCTTACCACTCCCCGCCCCTGCCAGCACCAGCAGGTTAGTGCGCGAGGCGGCAACCGCATCACGCTGTTTATCATTAAGGCTGTCGAGAAGGTAAGAAACGTCCATTGGCACCGCCAGAAGTGAGCTGCCCGGCGGAGCTTGCCACCGGACATACTGTTAATTTATACAATACTGCTGGTGATTATATCAGCGTCGTGAGGGATGCCAACCGCGAAATTTCCACGTGTGGCAGCAGGCGGCTGTCGAAAGCCTGCATCAGGTCGGCGTTTTCAGGCTTGATCCAGCAAGCCTGCATGCCACAGCGGATCGCCCCCGCCACGTCGGTGGTGAGGTCATCGCCTACGTGCAGGATCTCGCCCAGCGGTACGTTGAGTCTTTTAGCCGCCAGATGGTACATGTCGTTGAACGGCTTCGAGCGTCCGTCCGGGCCGGCACGCAGTACAAATTCGAAGTAATCACCCAGGCCAAAGAGCTCGGGCTGAGCATTGCCGTTGGTGATAGCCACCAGCGGCCACTTTTCGGCAAGCGCGGCAAGGGTATCGTGCGTCTCTTGCGGCACATCGATACGGCTACGCCATTTAGCAAAATGCGCCATCGACGCCTCCGCGCCCAGAGCCGCTTCGGACGCCGTGAGGCCGGCATCCAGCATTGCCTGTTCAACTGCCCGACGCCGCCATTCGGTGACATCGTGATAAATATCCGGTTCAGTCTCCCGTAACGCCTGGCGCAGGCGATGAAACTCGCTGTTTTGCAGCGTTTTTAACGCCGGGTGATAGTTCTGAACAAAGCTCAGCGCTTCCTGCTCGGTGCGCAGGATCACCTGACGGTTATCGTACAGCGTGTCATCAAGATCAAAGGTCAGCGCAGAAATCTGGCCGACCGGACGGTAAAAACGCATTATTTCCCCCGTTTGGCGCGTGGATGCGCCGCGTCGTACACCGAGGCAAGGTGTTGAAAATCGAGATGGGTATAGATTTGAGTGGTGGATAAATTGGCATGCCCCAATAACTCCTGAACGCCGCGCAGATCGCCGCTGGACTCCAGCATATGAGAGGCGAAGGAGTGGCGCAGTTTGTGAGGATGCACATGGCTGTTCAGCCCCTGCTTGATGCCCCACTCAGCGAAGCGTTTTTGCACGTTACGCGCCGAGATGCGCTTGCCCAGCTTCGAGAGAAACAGCGCATCGTCGTCGGCACCAAACAGCCCGCGCAGATCCAGCCAGTGTTCAATCCAGACGACGGCGTTGCGGCCAATCGGCAGACGGCGCTCTTTGCTCCCCTTGCCTATCACCCACACTTCCCCGGTGTCGAGATCGAGATGTTTACTGTCCAGGTTCACCAGTTCAGAGAGTCGCAGGCCGGCGCCATACATCACTTCCAGCATCGCCCTGTCGCGCACCGCCAGCGGATCGTTAAGGTCGATATTCAGAAGGCGGTTAACGTCATCCACATCGATATTTTTAGGCAGATGACGCGGTGCTTTCGGCGCGGAGATGCCTTTCGCCGGATTGGCCGTGAGTTCGCCCTGAGCCACCAGCCAGTCAAAGAAGCTACGTAATGCCGAGAGGCGTAACGCCAGGCTCGCCGGGCCAAGGCCTTTGCGGCGGCTGCGTACGGCAAATCCCCGTACCGTGGCAGCATCGCACTGCTGCCAGCTTTGCAGACCGCTCTCTTCCGCAATCTGCATGATGGCATCCAGCTGACGCTGATAATTCTTAAGCGTAATGGGGCTGAGCTGGCGCTCAACGCCCAGGTAGCGCATAAAGCGCGTCACGGCAGAAGTTAGCGAGGCCCCGGTCATAGGCGCTCGACCCAACGCTCCAGCAGTTCTGGCAACATCAAAGCGATCTCCTGGAGCAGCTGAGTGCCCTGTCCCTGCTGATAATGCTGCGCGTCCCGGCTGGTAAAGAGTATCACGCCAAGATCGCCGTCACGTCCCATCAGCGACATCGCCACCGACCCGATGGCTTTAGCCTCAGGTAGCACCACCAGCAGTTCCGGTCCGTTGAGCGTACCCAGATAATGATGCTCTCTGCCCAGACGCTGAATGCGCAACGGTTCGAAGGCCTGACGGTTCAGTGCCAGATGGGTAAAGCCAGAGGGCGCGCCGATACGCCAGCGGTCAGGAAACAGGCGGATCGTTGCGCCTGCCAACCCCAGTTCGCGGGCCCAGCGATGGAAACGGTTGAGGAATTCGTCCAGGCTGCTGGCAGATGCCAGCCGGGACTGCAGATGCAGCAGCCGGTAGAAGAGGCTCTCATTGCTGGTGGCTTGTTCCATCAGCAGAGAGATATTCTCTTCCAGATGCGAGATCTGATGACGCGAGCGCGCCATATGCCACTCGACCAGTGACACGGTTTCGCGAACCGGATGCGGTACACGCATCTGTTCGACAACGCGCGCATTGCGGATAAAAAACTCAGGATGGCGCAGCAGATAATCAACAACCGCCCGATCGTCCAGCTCTGTCAGTGACTCCTGCAGTTCTTCCCCTGGTTGCTTCATAGATGAATAAATCCGTCGTAAACATGTGCCGCCGGGCCGGTCATATACAGTGGGTGACCCGGGCCTTTCCAGGCAATATCCAGTCGGCCGCCGGGTAACTCCACGCGAACCTCTTCTGCCAGTAACCCTTGTGAGATACCTACCGCAACGGCGGCACACGCGCCGCTGCCGCAAGCTTGTGTCTCACCCGCACCACGCTCATACACGCGCAGCCGGATATGCTCGTTTTTCACTACCTGCATAAAGCCGATATTGGCGCGCTCCGGGAAACGTTCATGGCTTTCCAGTATCGGGCCAAGGGTTTCGACGGCGGCGGTAGTGACATCATCAACCTGAATCACACAGTGGGGATTACCCATGGAGACCACGCCGCACAAGACTGTCTGTTCCGCGGCGCGCATGATATAGGTCTTTTCCGCTTTGTTGGCGCGAAACGGCACCTGCGAGGGCTCAAACTGCGGCTCACCCATGTTAACCCGCACCAGTTCATCATCGGTAACGCTAAGCACCATGCGGCCATTGGCGGTGCTGACGCGAATGTCACGCTTGTTGGTCAGCCCTTTCAGGCGGACAAAGCGGGCAAAACAGCGCGCACCGTTGCCGCACTGAGAGACTTCGCTGCCATCCGCGTTAAAAATGCGGTAATGAAAATCGAGATCCGGATCGTAGGGGGGTTCAACCACCAACAGTTGGTCAAAACCCACGCCCAGGTGTCTGTCTGACAGACGGCGAATCAGCTCCGGGGAAAAGAAGACATTCTGCGTTACCGCGTCGACGACCATAAAATCGTTGCCAAGGCCATGCATTTTAGAGAACTGCATCATTTGCTCCATTGCGCGGGTACAGAACGGGTCGTCAGTAGTTCACCTGAGTCGGGCCGCCGTTGTCGCCACGATCGTTACTGACCGGGGTGGTTGACTCAATATGGCTCTCCACCGGCCGGGTTGGCGGCGGCGCCGTTTTATCCGCGGGTGGGAAATAGAGCGGCCCCTTCAGACCACAGCCGGTCAGGCTCAGCAGCGTGAGGAGAACGGCCAGCGTTCCAAAAACGTTTTTCATTATTTAGTTGCCTGTAAGTTCGTGCTTTATGCTTTCTATCATCGCAGGAGAAGACACAAAAGCAAGAGTTTGCCGCTTACCTGCAACGGGAATTATTTAGCGTTATACTGCCGCCATCACGAAAAACAGGAACAGACCCATGAATGACAGTGAATTCCATCGCCTTGCAGACGACCTGTGGCAGACCATTGAAGAACGCCTGGACGACTGGGACGGCGACAGCGATATCGATTGTGAAATCAACGGCGGCGTGCTGACCATCAGCTTCGAAAACGGCACTAAAATCATCATTAACCGTCAAGAGCCGCTGCATCAGGTGTGGCTGGCGACCAAACAGGGCGGCTACCATTTCGATCTGAAAGGTGATGAGTGGATTTGTGACCGTAGCGGCGAGCGCTTCTGGGATCTGCTGGAACAGGCGGCAACATCCCAGGCAGGTGAGACAGTCAGCTTTAGCTAACGCGTTTTAGCCCGGTAGCGTCACGCTTACCGGGCCCGATTACGAGAAATACTGCTGTAGCAGCGGTGCGCCGGCGTCCTGATTCGCGGGGGCGGCGGCAATCACCTGCGTACGGAACGGAATCACCTGAGCACGGCCATCCACTTTCACAATCTGATAGAACTGCGGCAGGTTAAAGTTGATAAAGCTGGAGCCGTAGGTGAAGCGATCGTGCGATGAGGAGTAGAAGCGGCTCACGTCACGTACCAGCTCCTCTTTGCTGCCTTCACAGTGGTGATAAACTTCGGCGCGGTTGGTCTCATCCAGGATATAGATGTTAAACCCGGCGTCATCCCCCACCTCTTCAAAGAAGAACTGAATAATCCCTTCACTGGCAAAGCCATCCACCACCTGCGGCAACTTCACGTGGTTGGTTTCTACCTGTACCGACAAGCCATGCAGCTTATTATGGGAAATCGCGCCGTAAAACTCGATGGCATTTTCCAGTTTCTGCACCGATACGTTCAGCCGCTCGAAGAACAGCCCCCAGGTCTGGCCGGAGACACGCAGCGCTTTGAAGCGGCCAGTTTCGTGGCGGGTGCTTGAAAGACGCAGTTCGATACACTCGGAGACCAGTTGCTGCACGCGGGTACGGATCAAACCGCGCAGGTGCTGGCTATAGCAGAACACCTCGACGCTGTCCGGCGGAGCCGCATCCTGGTGCATCTTGCCGAGAATGGTCTTCAGCGCTTCGATCATCGCTTGCTCGCCGTTAAAGTGCAGCGTACGCACTTCGTTCCAGGAGTTGCGATAGAGCAGGTCGATACTGCCCACCAGGCAATTTTGCTGCTCGCCAAAGCTAAAGACATCCAGCTTGCGGAAATCAAAGTGAACCACCTGATTGCGGAAGGCCGCCGTCGGGTCGTACTCCAGGTTAACGATGATCGCCAGATGGCGAATTTCGCACGGACTGTAGAGCGCTTTTGGCGTCGGTGCCGGCAGACGCAGCGGGAAGTGGCTCGATACGTCTGCGACCATCTCCTGCAGCTTGGCTAAGTCGACGACCTCATTGCCTTTGATAAACAGCCGGGTGCGCGACGTCAGCAGGCCATTGAACCAGGCCCAGGCCACCAGCTTGTTCAGGTAGCGGTTATATTCCAGCGGCTGATGGCTGATAATCGAATCCATGCTTGGCGCACGGTTATACAGATACCACCCGGTGCGGTTCGCGCGGCCCGGCGGTACATAGATAAAGGTCAGATTCGGTTCAGACAGGTCTGGCGAAATCTGCGGGTTAACCAGCGTGACTTTACCCGGCAGCGCTTCAAACGCAGCGTACAGTTTACGGGTCAACACCCCAATATCCTGCGGACTGGCGGAAACGCTGAGGTTGTTGCGTCGAGCAAAGCGAATCAGGTTACGGTAGCTCTGCATCATGGCATCGAGCAGTTCATTATGCGCTTCTCGCACCTGATCGATCTTCCAGTTGGCGCGATTATCGAGCATTGCCAGCCGCTCTTCGTCCCATCCCCACTCTTTGACCAGTTGACTGACTACTTCACGACGCCAGCCCACGCAGGCCCGTTCGCGGCTCAGCTTCTCACAGACTTTGAGATAGAAACAGCGACGCACCAGGTCCAGACGGGTAGTGTCGTCAATGGCTTTCAGGTATTCCGTCACGCGCTCCAGCATCATGCAGTAGGCATCGAGCCCGAAGGAGACAATCTCCCCGTCGTGCAGACGCTGCTTGATGTCTTTCGCCAGCAGGCGCGGCGTAGGATATTCCCAGGAGTAGGTTTCGAGGAGCAGGGTTTTCAACACCGCTTTGTACGGTGAGTCGATACTTTTATAGAGCTGCCAGAGGCTGGCGCCAAAATACTCTTCAGCGGAAAGGGAGCTTAAGCCGCCCAGGTCCAGCCACTCGTTTGGCGTCAGCACACCCTGAGAATAGAGCGACATGACGTAATCGTCGTAATGCTCTTCTTCATCGCACGGCACCATATTCCACAGAATACGCTTACCGGCCAGGCGAACAGCACTACGGTAAAATTCATCCAGCAACAGCATATGCTGAGTCGAGCCGCAGTCTTCACCACCCAGACTGCCGCTTTCGTTATGACGGAATCGGTTTTCATCAATCAGGAAGAAGCTCACTTCCACACCGAGCGATGCCGCCCAGCTCTCCAGCAGGCTGCATTTACGCTGCAACAGCTGGCGCTCTTCGTTATCAAGCCAGGATTGATGGCAGACCCAGATATCCAGGTCAGAAGAACAGCTTTGCCCTACCGATGAGGTACTGCCCATTGTGTAAACGCCGGTGATCGGCAGTTCACCTTTCGGAGAGTCTTGTGGCGGCATGCCACGGTAGAGTTCCAGCTCGTTCAGATAGTGCTGTTGGGTTTCATCAGGCGTGAAAAGACAGATGCCTCTGGGAACGTTACCGTCCAGGTAGCCTGGCATCAGCGGATGGTGATAGTGCAACAATGTCGGCAGTAGACTGTAAACCTGCTGGAAAGCGGGTCCCATTGCAGCAAGCGCGCGATCTACGCGCAGTTGGTTAATGGCATCCAGTCTCTGTTTCAGAGTCTCAATATAGAGGTACAAGACGTATCGCCTGATGTTCTGAAGGCGTTGCCGTTGGCGGGGCCGCGAGAAACGCATTCACACTATTTCAAAAATAAACCGTCACTTTTCGCCCTGGGTCATTATGGTCATAACGACGAAAAAATGGTCTAAAACGTGATCAATTTAACACCTTGCCGATTGACCGTAAAGAAAGATGCGCTACATACAAGTGTAGCACCGTTCTGTACGTGTAAATTCCTGAATACGGCGCCAGGCAACTTGTGCCGCTGCCTTGTCCCTCTTCCCATCATCGTCCGTAAAACTGCCATCCCAGAGACAACAATGTTAGGATGGTCTGTAGACGAAAATGACGGTAACAAGCATGTTAGACAATGTTTTAAGAATTGCCACACGCCAAAGCCCTCTTGCGCTCTGGCAGGCACATTATGTAAAGCAGCGCCTCGAAGCCTACCACGCCGATCTCCATGTTGAGCTGGTTCCTATGGTGACGCGGGGCGATGTGATCCTCGATACGCCGCTGGCCAAGGTGGGCGGTAAAGGGCTGTTTGTCAAAGAGCTGGAACTGGCCCTGCTCGAAGGCCGTGCCGATATTGCCGTTCACTCCATGAAAGACGTTCCGGTTGAGTTTCCCGAAGGGCTGGGCCTGGTCACGATTTGCGAGCGTGAAGATCCGCGCGATGCGTTTGTCTCCAACCACTTCGCCTCGCTTGACGCGTTGCCTCAGGGCAGCGTGGTTGGCACGTCAAGTTTACGCCGCCAGTGTCAACTGGCCGAGCGCCGCCCGGATCTGGTTATCCGATCGCTGCGCGGCAACGTGGGTACCCGCCTGAGCAAACTTGATAACGGCGACTATGATGCCATCATCCTTGCGGTCGCTGGGCTGAAACGTCTGGGGCTGGAGTCACGCGTACGCGTGGCGTTGCCACCCGAACTCTCTCTGCCTGCGGTGGGCCAGGGTGCGGTGGGTATTGAGTGCCGTCTCGACGACCAACACACCCGCGACCTGCTCGCCCCGCTCAATCACGACGAAACCGCGATTCGTGTCCAGGCGGAGCGCGCCATGAATACCCGCCTCGAAGGCGGCTGTCAGGTGCCGATTGGCAGCTATGCTGAATTAAAGAATGATGAGCTGTGGCTGCGGGCGCTGGTTGGCGCCCCGGACGGCTCTAAAATGGTGCGCGGTGAACGTCGCGGTAAGCCGCAAGATGCCGAGCAGCTTGGCGTATCGCTCGCTGAGGAGCTGCTCGATAACGGCGCGCGCGAGATCCTGGCAGACGTTTATAACGGAGAACCCCCGGCATGAGTATTCTCGTCACCCGCCCTTCTCCCGCAGGAGAGCAGTTAGTGAGCCGTCTGCGCGCACTGGGGCAGGTGGCATGGAGCTTTCCGCTGATTGAGTTCTCTCAGGGAAGGGAGCTGCCTCTGCTCACAGAGCAGCTTCACGCCCTACGGGAAGGCGACCTGCTTTTTGCGCTGTCGCAACATGCCGTGGAGTTTGCCCATGCGCAATTGCAACAGGAAGGCCAAACCTGGCCGCTCTCCCCCGGCTACTTCGCCATTGGCCGAACCACCGCGCTGGCCCTGCATACCGTTAGCGGAATCGATATTCGCTATCCGCGGGATCGGGAGACCAGCGAAGTATTGCTACAATTACCTGAATTACAGTCTGTTGCAGGAAAGCGCGCACTGATTCTGCGCGGAAACGGCGGGCGTGAGCTGTTGGGTGAAACGCTTCGCGAGCGCGGCGCAGAGGTGAAATTCTGCGAATGTTATCAACGTTGTACCAGGCATTATGATGGTGCGGAAGAGGCCATGCGCTGGCATCAACGCGGCGTGACAACGCTGGTGATCACCAGCGGTGAAATGCTGCAACAGCTCTGGTCGCTCATTCCACCATGGTATCGTGAAAACTGGTTACTCCGCTGTCGGCTGATTGTCGTCAGTGAGCGTCTGGCGAACCTCGCCCGGGAACTGGGCTGGCAAGATATTAGGGTCGCTGATAACGCCGACAACGATGCGCTGCTGCGCGCATTACAATAACTCTCATAATGGGAAGCCATAATGACGGAACAAGAAAAATCCTCCGCCGTGGTTGAAGAGACCAGGGAGACGGTGGACACCACGCCACAGTCAGAGAAGACCGAGAACACTACTGCCCAGAAGCGCGACACGAATAAAACCAGCCTTGCGCTAAGCGCCATTGCGATTGCGATCGCGCTCGCCGCGGGCGTAGGTCTGTACGGTCTGGTAAAAAATCAGGCCTCCAACCAGACCGCCACCAATGATGCGCTGGTGAGCCAGGTCACCGCCTTGCAAAAAGCGCAGGAGACGCAAAAAACGGATCTGGAAGCGGTTATTAAGCAGCAGGCCGATGCGCTGACCGCCGCCAATAACAAGCAGGCTGAGCTGACAAAACAGCTGGACGAGGTGCAGCAGAAGGTGGCCACCATCTCCGGTACCGATGCCAAAACCTGGCTGCTGGCCCAGTCCGATTTCCTGGTCAAACTGGCCGGACGTAAGCTGTGGAGCGATCAGGATGTCACCACCGCCGCCGCTCTGCTGAAAAGCGCCGACGCCAGCCTGGCCGATATGAACGACCCGAGCCTGATCAACGCGCGTCGTGCCATCACCGAAGATATCGCAAGCCTGGCCGCCGTTTCTCAGGTCGATTACGACGGCATTATCCTTAAGGTTAACCAACTGTCGAACCAGATTGATAACCTGCGTCTGGCGGATAACAACGATGACGACACCCCGATGGATTCTGATAGCGGCGAACTTTCCAGCTCTATCAGTGAGTGGCGCATAAACCTGCAAAAAAGCTGGCAGAACTTTATGGACAGCTTTATTACCATTCGCCGCCGTGACGAAACCGCCGTACCGTTACTGGCGCCTAATCAGGATGTCTATCTGCGTGAAAACATCCGCTCCCGCCTGCTGGTCGCCGCCCAGGCCGTGCCGCGCCATCAGGAAGAGACTTACAAGCAGGCGCTGGACAACGTCTCCACCTGGGTTCGCGCCTATTACGATACCGACGATGCCACCACCACCGCGTTCCTGGAAGAGGTGGATAAGCTCAGCCAGCAGAACATCACCATGAATGTCCCGGACAAGCTGGAAAGCCAGCCGGTGCTGGAAAAACTGATGCAAACGCGCGTGCGTAATCTGCTGGCACAGCCTGGTGTCGCCTCCGAAGCAAATACCGCTGCGCCTGAAAGCGCGCCACAAAGCGCACCGCAGGGAGAGTAACCATGATCAAAGTCTTGTTGCTCTTCTTACTGTTGATCGCCGGGATCGTCCTCGGCCCAATGCTGGCGGGCCATCAGGGGTACGTCTTGATCCAGACGGACAACTACAACGTTGAAACCAGCGTCACGGGGCTGGTGATCATTCTGATCCTGGCGATGGTTGTGCTGTTCGCCGTCGAGTGGATCCTGCGCCGCATCTTCCGGACCGGGGCTCACACCCGGAGCTGGTTTGTGGGACGTAAACGCCGTCGCGCACGTAAACAGACTGAACAGGCGCTGCTGAAACTGGCCGAAGGCGACTATCAGCAGGTTGAAAAGCTGATGTCGAAGAATGCCGACCACGCTGAACAGCCGGTAGTGAACTACCTGTTGGCGGCCGAAGCGGCGCAGCAGCGAGGTGATGAAGCTCGTGCCAATCAGCACCTGGAGCGCGCCGCTGAACTGGCGTCCAACGATCAGATCCCGGTGGAAATTACCCGCGTACGCCTGCAGCTGGCGCGTAACGAAAACCATGCAGCACGCCACGGCATTGACCGTCTGCTGGAGATCACTCCGCGTCATCCTGAAGTGCTGCGTCTGGCCGAACAGGCCTATATCCGTACCGGTGCCTGGGGCTCGTTACTGGACATCATTCCCTCGATGGCGAAAGCCGACGTGGGCGACGAGGAACAGCGCGATGAGCTGCAACGTCTCGCCTGGATTGGGCTGATGGATCAGGCCCGGGCCGATTTGGGCAGCGATGGTCTGAAAAGTTGGTGGAAGAACCAAAGCCGTAAAACGCGCCAGCAGGTATCGCTGCAGGTGGCCATGGCGGAGCATCTTATTGAATGTGACGATCATGACACCGCACAGGAGATCATCCTCGATGGCCTGAAGCGCCAGTATGACGATCGCCTGGTCATGGTCATCCCGCGCCTGAAAACCAACAATCCAGAGCAGATCGAAAAAATGCTGCGCCAGCAGATCAAAACCGTGGGCGATCGCCCGCTGCTGTGGAGCACGCTGGGCCAGTCGCTCACTAAACACGGTGAGTGGAAAGAGGCCAGCCTCGCCTTCCGCGCCGCGCTTAAGCAGCGTCCGGACGCGTTCGACTATGCCTGGCTTGCCGATACGCTGGACAGGCTGCACCAGCCAGAAGAGGCCGCCGCGATGCGTCGCGATGGCTTGCTGTTAACGCTGCAAAATAACAGCGTCCAACCGTAGCGCATCAGGAGGCCGTAAGGCCTCCTTTTTTTATCGCTGCAGGCCTGCTACAGTCTGTTCATCGCCATCAGAGAAACGTCCCGCCAATGTAACGACATCCTTTCATCAACCTTTATTCATACACGCGCTTTGCCGCGTGGATTAAACCGTTTTTGAAAGGACTGTGTTCATGAACACCCTTCTGTACGCGCTCTTGAGCGCGTTGCGGTGCCATCGCTGGCTCCGCCTGCTTGCCTGTGCTTTTATTTTTACCTCACTGGGTAATGGACTCACGCAGGTGCTGGTGTTTGGCCTGTTGCTGGAGTGGCAAGCGCCCCCATCATTACTGACCCTTGCCTGGCTTTTTGCCACCCTTCCCGGCTTTGTGGGTAGCCTGCTCGGCGAAAAGCTCTGCACGCGATTTGCCCCCATCAGGATCTTAATCATCACCGAGTTACTGGGTTTACTGGCGCTGTTATTTCCCCTGTTGGGGATGCACTATCACAGCATCACGGCGCTGCTGGCGGTACAGTCGTGCGAAGCATTATTGAGCGGTATGAGCTGGCCTGCGCTGACGTTGCTCTTCAAACGGGGCCTTCCTGAGCCAGAGCTGCCAGCCGCGACTTGCCTTGAGCATGTGATTTTTGCCTCACAGGTGCTGCTGGGCACCGGGCTTGGGGTTTTGTTGTTTCAACATGTCCCTATGGCCGTGTTACTGGCGACAGATGCGCTCAGCTTTGGGGGATCTTTACTGTTGCTTTATCAGACCGGGCGAGCCTTTTCTGGCAAACCTGCGCCTTCAGAGTCCGACACCCCGCAGGCGGTAACCGTATCCTGGCGAAGCCTCACGCTACGGCAAAAACGCAGCCTGTTACTCTTGCCTGCACTGGCGGCCGTCGGTGCGCCCGCTATGGCCCTCCTTCCTGCACTGGCGCAGCAAATTCAGCCTGCTGACGCTGCCGGTATGGCACTCCCGTTACTGTTTGCCCGTAGCCTGGGGCAACTTTGCGGGCCGCTGCTGATCAATAAGGAGAGTCTTCCCCGCTATGCAGGTCAAAACCGACCGCTACTGCTTTGTCTGGGGCTGTTTTTCGTCGCTTACGCATTTATTCCGGCTCTGCCTGGAAAGCAAACCATCGCTCTGGGGCTGATTTTTATTGCTCACCTGGCATCGAATATTATCTTTGCAGCCGGAACCTTTGGTGTGCTGAGCAGTTTTGCAGCCACGCATATCGCCGCCGCCAGTGGCAAAGCATGGCGGTGGCAAACAATAAGTGCCTCGGTCTTTACCAGCATCGCGGCGCTGATTGCCGCCACGCACGGGGCGATACAGGCGTTTTATCTGGTGTCGGCGAGCGCGCTGTTGCTGGTCGCTGCCGTGATGATCCGCTACCGGGAATAAACCAAAAAAACGCCTGCTATAAAAGCAGGCGTTAAACAGGTCTGTTTGACAACATAGTGGTGCTTCACTCAACGTTATGTCCATGATGTTTGATGAGGCCGAAGCGACATCTGTCGGTGGACGATAAGCACCTTAAATGGCTCTGCATCATTCCTGAGTTTATGAGGCACTAAGGCGAACATAAGAGATGGAATGAGCATCTACATTTATATTATTGCACGTAACGTGCCAACGTCGCATCTGAAAATGGATTTCACTACAACTTTTTAAGTTCTAAGGGATTTATGTCAGTTCATAGGGAATGAGGCAGGAGAAAAAGGGTCAGCGATACAATAAGTGTCTCCTGGTAGCGACACGAAAGGCGTTCAAATAAAATATGTAGATTATTCAAAGCGTTATTTGTCACCCATTCACGACAATGCTTAACGGGATTGTCGGCGATGTGCAACACAGCAGGAAAGGTAGAAAACAAAAAACCCCGCCGAAGCGGGGTTCAAAATTGGTCGGCGAGAGAGGATTCGAACCTCCGACCCACTGGTCCCAAACCAGTTGCGCTACCAAGCTGCGCTACTCGCCGATGTACTGCTTTTTTACTTTTTACTTCAACCCTGCGAATCGTAATTCGTCGGGTGGGATACAAAAAACCCCGCCTTGGCGGGGTCCAAAATTGGTCGGCGAGAGAGGATTCGAACCTCCGACCCACTGGTCCCAAACCAGTTGCGCTACCAAGCTGCGCTACTCGCCGCTTTACTGCTTTTTTGAATTTTTAGTTCAACTCATTAAGTCGTGGTGCGAGGGGGGGGACTCGAACCCCCACATCCTAAGGACACTAACACCTGAAGCTAGCGCGTCTACCAATTCCGCCACCTTCGCATTTCACAACTTTAAATAATGGGGTGGCTAATGGGATTCGAACCCACGACAACTGGAATCACAATCCAGGGCTCTACCAACTGAGCTATAGCCACCACTGCAAATCTTTTCTACGCGGTATCGAAACCACCGCAGCTCCAGCACCGGGTTAATGGTGCGCCCGACAGGATTCGAACCTGAGACCTCTGCCTCCGGAGGGCAGCGCTCTATCCAGCTGAGCTACGGGCGCTTAGCGCCGTTGCGGGGCTGGATATTACGGAGGTCTCGTAGTTCTGTCTAGTGCTTTTTTTAAAAAAATGCGCGTTTGGTTACGCTTTGCGCATTTTGCCGCTTATTCGCCCATATTATGACGCGTGACGTGGCGCCCAAGCCCAAAAAGCTTGTAGAACGCTGTTACCAGCGCCAGGAAGGCGACCCCGACAAACAGCGACATACGGGTATCTTCGTTAAAATACATGCCGATCAATACGCAGACCAGGAACGCCATTGTCGCGTAGTTGGTCCACGGGAACAGAATCGAGCGGAACGGATGGCTGGCGATGGCTTTTTTATGCGCTTCACGGAAACGCAGCTGGCTAATCAGGATCACGAACCATGGCACCATACCCGGCAGCACGCTGGCGCTGTAGACATACACAAACACGCGCTGCGGGTTCGGGATAATGTAGTTGAGGCAGGAGCCGATCAGCAGTATCGCAATGGAGATCGCCACGCCCGCTACCGGTACGCCCGCACGCGAGACCTTACCTACCGCCGCCGGAAGCTGGCGGTTCTTCGCCAGAGCATAGAGCATACGGCCGCAGCTATACATGCCGCTGTTACAACCCGAGAGCGCCGCCGTCAGCACCACGAAGTTGATGATGCCTGCCGCCGCCGTAATACCAATTTTGGCAAAGGTGAGAACAAACGGGCTGCCATTGCTACCAATCTCGTTCCACGGGAAGATGGTGACGATAACGAAAATCGCGCCCACATAGAAAATCAGGATACGCCACAGCACTTTGCCTACCGCGCTACGCAGCGTCACCTGCGGATTTTTCGCTTCACCGGCGGTGATGCCGATCAGCTCTACGCCCTGATAGGACGCCACCACGATACACAACGCCGTCAGGAAGCCTTTCCAGCCGCCGGCGAAGAAGCCGCCGTTCTCGGTCAGGTTGCCAAAGCCAATCGACTCGCCACCATTACCCAGGCCAAAGAAGATCACCCCCAGCCCGACCACAATCATCACGATGATGGTGGTGACTTTAATCATCGCAAACCAGAACTCAATTTCGCCGTAAAGACGTACGGCAGCAAGGTTAGCTAACGCGACCAGCCCCACGGCAATAAGCGCGGGTATCCACTGCGCCATCTCCGGGAACCAGAACTGGACATAGACCCCTATCGCCGTAATTTCAGATATCCCTACCGCCATCCACATAAACCAGTAGGACCAGGCGGTAAGATAGCCGAAGAATGGGCTCATATACCGGTGAGCATACACTGCAAAGGAGCCAGCCACCGGCTCCAGGAATAGCATCTCGCCCATCGAACGCATGATGAAGAAGACGAACAGCCCCGCGATAATGTAGGCGAGCAGGACGGACGGGCCTGCCCACTTCAGGGTGCTGGCGGAGCCCATAAACAGCCCCACGCCAATAGTGCCGCCGAGGGCAATCAATTCGATATGACGAGCTTCCAGCCCACGCTGTAGCTCCGGTTTTTTCTCTGCCATAAATCCTCAGTTGTGCTTGCTACTCTCCCGGCGTCAGCCGGTTATTGTTATGGTAAACATGCGCCATAACAGGCCATGCAGCGTCGACCGTCTGATTGACGGTTGGCGCAAAAAACACCATGGCACTGCGACGGGAGGGAATGGTTTCTTAAAATCGGAGAAATGGCAAACGGTGTGTTAAAAAAATAGATGTATCGTACAATAATGCAGCAGGTTTACAGGTGGGTTGCAGCGCGACCACTCTGTCGCGCTGCCCGGCCAACTTTATAAGCGCCCGGTATAGTGCCAGCGCAGATAACGCAGCAAACGGAGCTGACGCGTGATGCGGCTCGGCTGAGAAAGCAGACGATAGAGCCACTCAAGCCCCAGGTTTTGCCACACTTTCGGCGCGCGTTTCACATGCCCGGTGAAGACATCGTAAGTCCCGCCCACGCCCATATAGAGCGCATCCGGACAGACCTGACGGCAGTCTCGCATCAGGATCTCCTGGCGCGGCGATCCCATCGCCACGGTAATAATTTTGGCTCCGCTGTCGCGGATACGTTCAAATAGCGCCTGCCGATCGTCCGGTTTGAAATAGCCGTCCTGGCTGCCCACGATATTGACGTTCCACAGGCGGCGTAGCTTCTGTTCCGTCTGCGCAAGGATTTCTGGCTTACCCCCAACCAGGAACACCGGCGTGCCGTCCGCGCCTGCACGTGCCATCAGCGCCTCCCAGAGATCGGCCCCTGCCACGCGGGAGATATTCGCCGCGGGGTATTTTTTACGTACCGAACGCACTACGCTGATGCCGTCGGCGTATTTAAATTCTGCCGCCTCGATCAGTTGACGAACCTCGGGGTTGTCTTCAAGGGTAAGCATCTTTTCTGCATTGATGGCGACCAGGGTGCCAGTTTTGATGTGGCCGCCAGCACACAGATAGTCCAGCGCATGCTGCATATCACGCCAGCCGATCAGTTTCAGACCACGCAGGTCATACTGCGGCGCAGAGGTATTGTCAGTCATTCTTATCCTTACTCAGACTTGCGAGAGCGTTCTGCTGGGTCTTGATTCACGTTTATGCACCAGTCCGGCGCTGTCGAATAGCCAGTACAACAGTTTCGCCATCAGCAGACAGGCACCAAAAATCATCATGAAAAAAACCACACGGGAGACGAACGAATCCAGCCCCTCTCGCGCCAGCACGATCATATTGAAAATGGCACCAAAACAGAAACTATGCAAAATCGCGGCCTTATAGCGGTTTGTCTCCTGGTTACCCAGGGTGTAGAGCCAGTCAAACCACTTGATAATCAGCCCCACGACAATCGCGCCCGGCAGAATAAACCAGCCGCCGCCCATCACCACCAGCGAGCCGATAAGCGTGGGGGAGATAGCCAGCCCGGAGTGGTTATTCAGCACTTCCCAGGTAAAGTAGTTGGCAGTATTGAGCACAATGCCAGGTCGGTCTGGCCACAGCCAGGTGGGGATAAAGACATAAAAATCGCGGACAATCGGCGCCAGCCCCTGGAAGTCGATCTTGTCGTAGTTTTGCAACAGTAGCGCCAGATTTTCCCATGGCGAAAAGGTATCGCGGGTCAGGTAGAGGAAGGTGTAAAACGCCTCGTCTCCGCTCACGTCCATACCGTAGCGTTTAAGCGCCAGCCAGAACATCCCCACAATGCCCATCACTCCCGCAGCGACCAGCATCCACAGCGAAATCCAGCCACGAATAATGCCGATAAACAAGAAGATGGCGAAGGCGATAATAATATTGGCCCGCGTGCCGCCGACGATCATATAGGTCAGCAAGCCAAACGCCACCGTACTGACGAGGAAGAAGAGCCATCCTCGGGCATCCTGGCGCAGGAAATAGACCACCAGCATCGCCGGTATAAAGAAGTAGAAGAACCTTTTCAGCGCTACACCGGACACTTCACTGGAGAAAATCTGGCTGTAAGAGTGCAACTTAAACAGCAAAAATCCGTTGTGCATAAAGAAGATGCCGACGCTTACCAGCGCGATCATCATCAGCATTATCCAGGTCAGATGCGTCTCGACCCGATTCATAGTGAACAACGCGCGGCGCGGCGCGGTGCTGGCGTTCGACCTTAGCCGCGTCTTGTAGGTGACGTAATAGACACCATAGAAACAGGTAGCCGACAGCAGCGCCTGCATGAGAATTTCGGGCGGCACCACGGCTACATCAAAGCGGAAGACCAGGATGCTGGTTAGCGGGAAGCCGAAGTAAAAAGTGAGCAGAAACAGCAACGAGAAAAAGACGTTGAAGTTAAAACGCACGCGACGGAACTCGAACCACGTCAGAGTAGCGATGAAGAGCGTGCTCAGCAGCCATACCACCAGCAGGCCGCTGAATTGCAACTGGCTCATTTCTGACCTCCTGAAGCGATCCGTAATGCCTGATGCCAGGGAGCAAGATAGTTCGGGCTGAAAAATGTGATAGCGTTTTTATCAACCAGTGCGAGCTGGCGCTGTGCTTCGCGTACCACCTCTACATTCAGTTCATCGCTGGTGAACAGCACCGGGATGCTCTGCTCAGCCATGTCCTGCCAGAAGGGATTTTCGCGATTCAACACACAGGGCACGCCCGCCTGAATCAGCAGACAGAGTGTGCCAATGCCCTGCTGTCGCGCAAAGATAAAATAGCCTAAATCGCACTGACGCAGCAGCGCCAGATAAGCGTCAAACTCCAGCTTATCACTGAGGATCTGGACATTGTCGGCGCTGAAAAGCCCCAGCGCACATTGGCGCACCTCGGCGATATACCCTTCGTTATGTGCAGGGTAGCCCATCGGCACAACCACATTAACCGTATCGCCAAATTGCTGGTGTACCGCTTTTAGCGCCGCGAGATGGTCATTGCTGCGGTCCCCGGAGTTCCCCACCAGAATGGTTAACTTCCCTTCCCGGCGGATATCCTTCGCCAGACTGTTCAGACCAGGATCCATACGGGTGGGAAAGTAGAGCAACTCACCACGGACAGCCGGATGCTGTTTCGCAAAATAATTGAGATCGCCTCGGGTGGCAAAAACGCACCCTACCCGCCCTTGTGCCATCCGGCGTATCGGGTAAAAGAGGCGGAATTTCCAGCCCCGCGATGCTTCATAGAGGTCGGCGCCCCAGATGTGCCAGCTCACCTGCGAAGGCCGCAGCCCACCGCTTAGTAGTCCCAGCCAAAGCCCGGTATTGAATTGCCCATGGAAGAAAAATCGCTGCTCGCGGTTCGCTTTCGCTTTCGCGATAACGGCTTTTGCCAGGCTGGCTTTATCAGGCCAGACGGTGATAGCCAGAGCTGGAAAATGAGCAACGGAGTCGGGCGTTTGACTAACCACCATAAACGCGCGCGCATCAGGATTACCTGACGCCAGTTGATCGTTAAAAAACCGCAATACGGTCTGGTTATGGTGCGGGATATCCGATCCCAGTACGTGAATCAGTGCAGTCATGCGCGTCTACGCCAAAGTAAAAATACGCCGCAACAGGCAGCGAAATAGACAATATAGGTGGCCATATAGGCCTGGGCTGCCCCCAGCGCACCGTGCGCAGGTATCAGCCAGTAAGAGAAAGCAGTTAACAAGGTGAACTGGCTGATTTCCGCCAGGATGTACAACCGCAGCGAGGCTTTCGCAATCACCAGATAGCCGAAGACGTAAGCGCCTACTTTCAGTACATCCCCCACCAGTTGCCAGGCGAACAGATCGCGCATGGGGGTGAATTTGTCGGAAAAGAGGAGCCAGATGGCAACATCGCGCAGCAGCCAGACAGTTAAGCTGGCCACCGCTACAGCAGGTAACACAAAGCGCAGCGAACGGCCAATCTCGCGGGTGATATCCTCGCGGGAGGTCAGGCGCGACAGCGTTGGCAGCAGCCAGACGCTAAAGGAGGCCGTGATAAACTGCAGGTAGGCGTCAGAAATACTGCTCACCCCCTGCCAGATCCCCACTTCATCCCAGCTGTAGTGCGCCGCCAGCAGGTTTCGCATCATCACATAGGCAACAGGCAAGGTGACTGAGGTGATCAACGCCATCAGGGTAAACTTGCCAAGGCTGCTGGCCAGCATCTTGTCCCACTGCGGCTTCAGATAATGCAGCGGGATATTATCGCGCCGAAGCAGGAAAAATCCTGCCGGGATCACCACCAGTGCAGGCACCAACGCCAGCCCCAGCAGCGCCCCTTCGTAGCCGCCCAGCCGATAGCACGCATAATAGGCAATCACGCCGATTATGCTGCCAGAGATGAGCGCCAGCGCGTTACCGGCCGCGTCACGGAACCCTTTCATCAGCGCCAGGAGCAGGTTGGCCCAGGCGATGCCCATCTGAACCAGCGCCACCAGGCGCACCAGCCCCTGGTAGTGGGTGTGCCCGAACAGCCCCTGGCTGATAGGCGCAGCAGCCAGAAGAAAGATGACAGCCAGCAGCGTAGAGAAACCCAGTACCATCGCCGACGAGGTGCCCACCACGCGGCGCAACTGTGCCGTGTCATCCTGGTATTGCGCGACGTATTTGGTCACGCCGTTAAAAATCCCCGCCCCGGCCAGTACGCCAAGCACGGTGACCAGCTGGCGGAAGTTACCCGCCTGCCCAACACCAGAAGGACCATAAGAGACCGCCAGTAATTTCACAACCAGCAGTCCCGTGCCGATTTTGACGAGGGTGGACGCGGCGGTCCACACCGATGCTTTCGCCAGAGACATATCAGCTGAAGTAGCTCAGAAGGGAATTAATAACCGTGCGCTGATTAGACGCAGTAAGGTTGTAGAACAGCGGCAAGCGGAGTAACCGCTCACTCTCTTTCGTCGTAAAGCGGTCTTCGCCCACGAAACGTCCGAAGGCTTCGCCAGCCGGGCTGGAGTGCAGCGGAATGTAGTGGAAAACGGCCAGAATCTCGGCTTCTTTAAGATAGTCGATCAGCTTGCTGCGATCGTCGTTGTCACGCAGCTTGATGTAAAACATGTGCGCGTTATGGACGCAGTCCGCCGGAATCGTTGGCAGCGCAATACGCCCTTTCTTCGCCAGCGGGGCCAGCGCATCGTAATAGGTCTGCCACAGCGCAAGGCGCTGCTGATTGATGCGGTCTGCAGCCTCAAGTTGTCCCCACAGATAGGCGGCCTGCAGGTCGGCCATCAGGTAGCTGGAGCCAATATCACGCCAGGTGTATTTATCCACCTGGCCGCGGAAGAACTGGCTGCGGTTAGTGCCTTTCTCGCGGATGATCTCGGCACGCTCTACCAGCGCGCGATCGTTAATCAGCGTTGCGCCACCTTCACCGCCTGCGGTGTAGTTCTTCGTTTCGTGGAAGCTGAAACAGCCGACATGGCCAATGGTGCCCAGTGCGCGCCCTTTGTAGGTGGACATCACCCCCTGTGCGGCATCTTCTACCACGAACAGGTTGTGTTTTTTGGCGATCGCCATAATGGTGTCCATCTCACAGGCCACGCCCGCGTAATGCACCGGCACAATCGCCCGCGTTTTATCCGTAATAGCCGCTTCGATCAGCGTCTCGTCAATGTTCATGGTATCCGGACGCACATCAACAAAGACGATTTTTGCACCGCGAAGCACAAAGGCATTCGCCGTCGAGACGAAGGTATAGCTCGGCATGATCACTTCATCGCCAGGCCCAATGTCCAGCAGCAGCGCGGCCATCTCCAGCGAGGCGGTGCAGGACGGGGTCAGCAGGACTTTGGCGCTGTGGAAGCGCTGCTCCATCCACTGCTGGCAACGACGAGTAAAACCACCATCGCCGCAGAGCTTGCCGCTGCCCATTGCAGACTGCATGTAATCAAGTTCGGTGCCCACCACAGGAGGCGCATTAAATGGAATCATCTTGTCACCTGTATAGCCAGTAAGCAGTCGCTGTAATGTTGGCGCCGCTCGCAATGTAACGTTTAAGTGCGGCGGTGTTGCCCAACTGGGTCGCCACGCGCAGAGTGGAAAGCTGCTGTTGCTGCGCCCAATGGAGGGCTGCCTGCATTAATTTTTCGCCGAGACCGCGCCCGGCGAGAAGACCAATCCGTCCTTCGCTGTCGTTCAGTTTTCGCAGCGAGACAAACCCCTGGATCCCGCCATCTGGCGCGCGAAACACCAGGCAGAGGTGGTCGAAGGTGCCTTGTACCGCGTTCTCAATCCACTGGGCATAAAAACGCCCACTGTCTTGTGGGGCGTACCAGGGCGTTCGAAAACGGCTTTGGGCAAAGGCTTCTGCGGCAAGATGACGAAGCGCAGGAATATCCTGGACCTTCGCCACCTCCGCGCCAGGATTGGTGTGCTGACTCACCGTGATGGCCAGATCAACTTCACCTTCGACAAGGCGAAACCCTTGCTGTTGAAGCGCATCCAGCAGATCGCTACGATCTGCCGGGATTTTCGCCTGCAGACGTTGCCAGGGGGCGAAATCAGCAGCAGAAAGCGGCGGCGCGTCAGCGTTAACCCGTACAATCGCCGACGGAATGCCGAAAAAATCGCTCTCCCAGACGAGAGGATCAATACTGGCGTGGACGTGCACGGAGCAGCTCCAGCAGATACTGGCCATAACCCGTTTTAGCCAGCTGGCTGGCCGCGCGTTTCACGCCGTCGTCATCCAGCCAGCCATTACGCCAGGCAATCTCTTCCAGACAGGCAATTTTAAAGCCTTGTCGTTTTTCGACGGTTTGCACAAACGTACTGGCTTCGATCAGGCTGTCATGGGTACCGGTGTCCAGCCAGGCGAAACCGCGGCCCAGTAGTTCAACCGTGAGGTTGCCCTCTTCGAGGTACATCTGGTTGATTGAGGTGATCTCAAGCTCGCCGCGCTCAGAGGGTTTGACCCGCTTCGCGTAATCTACGACCTTGTTATCGTAGAAATAGAGACCCGTCACCGCCCACTTTGATTTTGGCTGTTTGGGCTTCTCTTCCAGCGACAGTGCGCGGAAATTATCGTCAAACTCCACTACGCCAAAGCGTTCTGGATCCATGACCTGATAGCCAAAGACCGTCGCCCCTTCGGCACGAGCCGCAACCGAGCGCAGCTTAGGGCTGAACCCCTGCCCGAAGAAGATGTTATCTCCCAGCACCAGACAAGAGGGCTCACCGTTCAGGAAGGTTTCACCAATGATAAAGGCCTGGGCCAGACCATCCGGGCTCGGTTGTTCTGCGTAGGTCAGCGCAATGCCAAATTCGCTACCATCGCCCAACAGGCGCTGATAGGTACTTTTATCTTCCGGCGTGGTGATGATTAAAATTTCGCGAATACCGGCCAGCATCAGCACCGAAAGCGGATAATAAATCATCGGCTTGTCATAAATTGGTAGCAGTTGCTTCGATACGCCGCGAGTGATGGGATGCAGGCGCGTGCCTGAGCCCCCTGCCAGAATAATGCCTTTCATAAATTCTCCCGGTTAGCCCTTCAGCCCCAGACGCTCGCCCTGATAACTGCCATCCAGTACCTGCTTCCACCAGCCTTCATTGGCGAGATACCACTCAACGGTTTTGCGAATGCCGCTTTCGAACGTCTCTTGCGGGGCCCAGCCCAGCTCACGTTCGATTTTGGACGCATCAATAGCATAGCGGAGGTCATGACCTGGACGGTCGGGTACCCGGGTGATCAGATCACGATACTGCTGTACACCCTGCGGTTTCATCGGGACCAGCTCTTCCAGCAGATCGCAAATAGTAGTAACGACGTCGAGATTTTTGCGCTCGTTATGCCCGCCGATATTCCAGGTTTCGCCGGGGGTGCCTTCTGTCGCCACCAAATAGAGCGCCCGGGCATGATCTTCAACATACAGCCAGTCGCGAATCTGTTGACCATCGCCGTATACCGGCAAGGGTTTGCCCGCGATGGCATTCAGAATCATCAGCGGAATCAATTTCTCCGGGAAATGATAGGGGCCATAGTTATTGGAACAGTTGGTCACTAGCGTCGGCAAACCATAAGTGCGCTGCCAGGCGCGAACCAGATGGTCGCTGCTGGCTTTAGACGCGGAATAGGGGCTGCTGGGCGCATAAGGCGTGGTTTCGGTGAAAAAATCGTCCATCGAATGCAGGTCGCCATACACCTCATCAGTAGAGATGTGATGGAAGCGGAACGCCGCTTTCTGCTCAGCGGCTAAGCCGCTCCACCAGGCACGAGACGTCTCCAGCAGGTTATAGGTACCGACGATATTGGTCTCGATAAACACTGCCGGGCCATCGATAGAGCGATCGACGTGGCTCTCTGCGGCCAGGTGCATCACCACATCGGGTTTATGGGTAGCAAAGACGGTGTTCAGGGCGTCGCGATCGCAGATATCAACCTGCTCAAAGGCGAAGCGCGGATTGTCCGCCACTGGCGCCAGCGAGGCCAGGTTGCCCGCGTAGGTGAGTTTATCCACCACCACTACGGCGTCCTGGGTGTTCTGGATAATATGGCGAACTACCGCGGAACCGATAAACCCCGCGCCGCCGGTCACTAAAATCCTTCTCAACGCCAGACTCCTTTTGTATCGACGACATGCTGCTGATGAATTGCATCGCCGCTGATGGCTTTGAATTCTTTATGATCGACCAACAGCACCAGCACATCTGCGGTAGCCAGCGCTGCGTCCATGGCCACCAGCTGACATTTATCCGCCAGTTTTTTCGGTAAGGCGTGGATATTGGGTTCGACCACCAGCGTTTCGCCGCTGTGCCAGTCGGCGATCATTTCGGCAATCTCCATCGCGGGGCTTTCGCGCAGATCGTCAATATTGGGTTTGAACGCCAGACCAAAGCAGGCAATTTTCAGCTCGCTGGCGCGTTTGCCGCTTTCAGCCAGGCTATCTGCCACGGTGGCTTTAACCTGATTAATCACCCAGTGCGGCTTTCCGTCGTTAACTTCACGTGCAGTGCGGATCAGACGCGCCTGTTCAGGGTTTTGCGCCACGATAAACCAGGGATCGACCGCAATGCAGTGGCCCCCTACACCCGGGCCGGGCTGCAGGATGTTTACGCGTGGATGGCGGTTAGCCAGGCGAATCAGTTCCCAGACGTTAATCCCCTGATCGGCGCAAATTAACGACAGTTCATTGGCAAAAGCGATATTAACGTCGCGGAAGCTGTTTTCTGTCAGTTTGCACATTTCGGCGGTGCGGGAGTTAGTTACCACGCACTCACCCTCCAGGAAGATTTTATAAAGCTCGCTGGCGCGGGCGGAGCAGACTGGCGTCATGCCGCCAATGACGCGGTCGTTCTTGATAAGCTCAACCATCACCTGTCCTGGCAGTACACGCTCCGGGCAGTAGGCGATGTTCACATCAGCCTGCTCACCAGCCTGCTGTGGGAAGGTCAGATCCGGGCGGGCATCGGCCAGCCACTGGGCCATCTGCTCGGTAGCCCCCACCGGCGAGGTGGATTCAAGGATGACCAGCGCTCCCTTCTTCAGCACCGGGGCGAGCGATTTTGCGGCCGCCTCAACGTAGACCATATCGGGCTCATGATCGCCCTTAAAAGGCGTCGGCACGGCAATCAGCCAGGCATCGGCTTCTACCGGCGTGGTGCTGGCTTTCAGATAGCCACCCTCTACCGCGCTCTTCACAACCTTATCGAGATCGGGTTCAACGATATGAATTTCACCCCGGTTAATGGTATCAACCGCATGCTGGTTGATATCTACCCCTACAACCTGCTTTTGACGCGAAGCGAAAGCGGCAGCGGTTGGCAAGCCAATGTAGCCCAGGCCAATGACGGAGATGGTAGTAAAACTCATAGCGATACCCGATTGTGTTTAAGTGCATACAAAATACGATCACAAGCTTGCCCGTCACCGTAAGGGTTATGGGCACGGCTCATTGTCTGATACGCCTCGTCGTCATGCAGCAGGCGAGTGACCTCTTCAACGATATGTTTGGTGTCGGTGCCAACCAGACGCACGGTACCGGCCTTGACGGCCTCCGGACGTTCGGTTGTTTCTCGCATGACCAGCACCGGTTTACCGAGGGATGGCGCCTCTTCCTGAATACCACCGGAGTCGGTCAGAATCAGCCAGGCGTGGTTCATTAGCCAGACAAAGGGCAGATAGTCCTGCGGCTCAATGAGGATCACATTCTCAACGTGGCCGAGAATACGATTCACCGGTTCGCTGACGTTTGGATTGAGATGCACCGGATAAACAATCTGTACATCTTCGTTCTGCGCAGCCACTTCGGCTAACGCATGGCAAATCTGCTCAAAACCGCGGCCAAAGCTTTCACGGCGATGCCCCGTCACCAGGATCATCTTTTTACCGTTGGAGAGGAACGGATAACGTTCTGCCAGTTCGGCACGCAGCGCGTCATTAGCCATCACCCGATCGCGTACCCAGATGAGCGCGTCGATGACCGTATTGCCGGTAACAAACACCGTGCGGTCAGGAATATTTTCCCGCAATAGATTCTGGCGAGAGTTTTCGGTTGGCGCAAAGTGGTACATCGCCAGATGTCCAGTCAACGTGCGGTTGGCCTCTTCCGGCCAGGGCGAATAGAGATCGCCCGTACGCAGGCCCGCTTCGACGTGGCCAACCGGAATACGTTGATAAAATGCAGCAAGGCTCGTGGCGATGGTGGTGGTGGTATCACCATGCACCAACACCACATCAGGCTTAAAGGATTCCAGAATCGGTTTTAACCCTTCCAGAATTCGGCAGGTAATTTCTGTCAGCCCTTGCCCCGGTTTCATAATGTTAAGATCGTAATCAGGAACAATAGAAAACAGGGTCAAGACCTGATCCAGCATCTCACGATGCTGGGCGGTAACACAGACTTTCGCTTCAAAATGAGGGTCATTCGCCAGCGCATGAACCAGAGGCGCCATCTTGATGGCTTCCGGCCTTGTACCAAAGACACTGAGTACTTTCACATCGATTCTCTTCGATTAGACGATGAAGGCCAGAGCCTTCATCGTAGACGGCGATCTTAATTTCTGCGACGGCGCGTCAATGCGACGCCAGCACCAATTAATGAACCCACGATCCCCCACATAATCATCAGGAAGGCACGGCGTGGGCTATCGCGTTTTACAGGTTCTTCAGGCGTGCGCAAATAACGATAGGTCTGAAAACGCGGGTCCAGTGTAGGACCTACGTTCAGGGTGGTCATCATTGCGCGGTTCTGGTCGTAATCGAGATCGAAGGCGGGTCCGACGGCCTGTAAATTCTCCAGGCGAGCCTGCAGCATCGGGCGCCCCAGCAGGAACATTTCGGAGTCCGGCAGTTCATCTGCTGGCACATCGGTTTCACTGCGTGAGATATTGCTCTTCTCAGCGATTTTCAGCGCCTGTTCAATGTTGTGAACGCGACGCGTGAAGATAGCTTTGGCTACCTCTTCCTGACGCTTCACCTGCGCTTTCATCTGAATGGTTCGCGCTGCCCAGGCACCTTTTAGCTCATCGTTCAGATGGCTTGCCGCGCGCTGGCTGGCGAA
Source organism: Leclercia pneumoniae (assembly GCF_017348915.1). Classification (NCBI taxonomy): domain Bacteria; kingdom Pseudomonadati; phylum Pseudomonadota; class Gammaproteobacteria; order Enterobacterales; family Enterobacteriaceae; genus Leclercia; species Leclercia pneumoniae. Next base: position 4,189,646 of record NZ_CP071383.1, read on the forward strand.
GGCCACGTACTGACGTAGAAGGTTATTGGCGTCTGGCGCGGTTTCCGCGATGAGCTTCACGCTGTCATTCACATTGCGCAGCGCATCGCCGGGCATGAACTGAATATTGTTAATCATTTCATCAAGCAGCGCGGCATCCGCCTTACTGTTACCGACCATCCGCTGTTTGTAGTAGTCGGTCTGGCTCCAGAAATCACGGCGCGTATCCCAGGAAGCCAGCTGCATAATGAACTCTTTGTACGACTCATCCATAACGGACGGCTGATCAACCGGGGCGAGATTTGCTTTAACATCCAGATTACGCAGAAATTGCTGCTGAGAGTAGAAGCCGCCGAGCATATTCACAGTCGGGCGATCGGTGATCGCTGTCGCGCTCCACTCCTGCTTTGCAAAAAAAGTATAGGCCAGTGCGATTAACGCAAAGCCCAGCGCGATTCCTGCAATCCAAAATTTGCCCGCCCATAACACGCGAAACAAACCACGAACATCCAGCTCATTCTCAGTTGCCACTGATTTAGCTCCCGCCAACGGTTGAGTCATTTCAATCCCGATTTACCTGGTTTAAGTTTGATTGCTGCTACTGTTACGACGCATCCGGCGTTTAACACGTTTAATAAACCGCGCAACCTTCCAGGCGCGCTTAATACAGTAGCCATACAGGAAGAATGCTAGCAAGAATAATACCAACATCACCCACTCAGGGACGAAATGGGAATATTCTGCTACAACGCCGATGGCTGCCAGAAGTGCAGCGGCTAAGGTGATAAGGACAAAAGCCTGACGCGAAGTAAACCCTGCGCGCATGATCAAATGATGAATATGCTGACGGTCTGGCGAGAAGGGACTCATCCCTTTACGCAGACGGCGATACATAATGGCCACCATGTCCATCAATGGGATGGCGATGATCCAGAGCGCCGTTACCGGGCTGATGGGGTGCGTTTTACCCTGGGTGGTTTCGAGCAATATCCAGATAACGGTAAAACCAATCAGCGTGCTACCTGCGTCGCCCATAAACACTTTATAACGACGTCCCAGCACCCCGAGATTAAGCAGGATGTAAGGCAGGATGGCGGCGATCATGGCAAAACTCCACATGGAGAGGCTGTATTGGCCGTCAAACCACAGGATGATGCCAATAGCACCGAATGAGACGCTGGAAAGGCCGCCCAGCAAACCATCTATGCCGTCGACCATATTGAAAGCGTTAATCGCCGCCCAGACGGCAAATAGCGTCAGGAAATAACCGAATGGCCCAAGCACCATCTCCCACGAGCCAAAGATATGGCCCAGGCTGCTGAGATAGAGATTGCCGACGGCCATCATGACGATACCGATCGCGGCCTGGATTGATGCCCGAACCTTTACACTGATGTCGTAGCGATCGTCGAGGGCTCCCACGAGCACCAGTACACCTGCGCATCCCAAATAGAGAGCTGCGTGCGGTATATAGTAATCGGCAATACTGAAGGTAAAACAGATCCCCGCATATACGGAAATCCCTCCAACCAGCGGTATCAGGCCCTGATGGCGCTTACGAAAGTTGGGCTTATCCACCAACCCGATTCTTTTTGCCGCCTTACGTGCAACGAATAAGAAGCAGGTCGTGAACAGAAAAATACTGATTAGCTCAGTCACCGCAGTGAGTAAATTCACAATGGAGGCTCTCTACAAATATTGATCCCAGAAGTATAACCTTGAAGACGCTACGCCTGAAGGAATAAAGCTCGCCTCTTACAAGTCCCTTTGTATATTTTTCAATCAATTAATTTCCTGACTTTCCGCACATTCCCTTTGTCGTGAAGGAAAGGATTCATTCAGTGATTGTCGTAATAGCGTATAAGCGTTAAAAGAAAAACGCCACGTAAAAACGTGGCGTTTGTCGGCTATAGCGTGATTTTAAGAACGTTTCATCATATCGAAGAAATCATCGTTCGTTTTGGTCATCGCCAGCTTGTTAATGAGGAATTCCATTGCGTCAATTTCGCCCATTGGGTGAATGATTTTGCGCAGGATCCACATTTTCTGCAGCTCTTCCTGAGTGGTAAGCAGCTCTTCTTTACGGGTACCGGAACGGTTGTAGTCGATAGCCGGGAAGACGCGTTTCTCAGCAATCTTACGAGAGAGGTGCAGTTCCATGTTGCCTGTACCTTTAAACTCTTCGTAGATAACTTCGTCCATTTTAGAGCCGGTGTCGATCAGTGCCGTTGCGATGATGGTCAGGCTACCGCCCTCTTCCACGTTACGTGCGGCACCGAAGAAACGCTTCGGACGATGCAGGGCGTTGGCATCCACACCACCGGTCAGTACTTTGCCGGAAGCAGGGACGACGGTGTTGTACGCACGCGCCAGACGGGTAATGGAGTCGAGCAGGATGATGACATCTTTCTTGTGCTCAACCAGGCGTTTCGCCTTCTCGATAACCATTTCCGCAACCTGAACGTGACGAGATGCGGGTTCGTCGAAGGTAGAAGCCACAACTTCACCTTTTACCAGACGCTGCATCTCGGTCACTTCTTCCGGACGTTCGTCAATCAGCAGCACCATCAGCACACAGTCTGGGTGGTTGTAGGCGATGCTCTGCGCAATGTTCTGCAGCAGCATGGTTTTACCCGCTTTCGGCGGCGCAACAATCAGACCACGCTGTCCACGGCCGATCGGCGAAGCGAGATCCAGCACGCGAGCGGTTAAGTCTTCGGTAGACCCGTTACCACGCTCCATGCGCAGACGAGAGTTCGCGTGCAGCGGCGTTAAGTTTTCGAACAGGATCTTATTACGCGAGTTTTCAGGCTTATCGTAGTTAACTTCGTTAACTTTCAGCAGCGCGAAGTAGCGTTCACCCTCTTTAGGAGGACGAATCTTACCTGAAATGGTATCACCTGTGCGGAGGTTGAAACGGCGGATTTGGCTGGGGGAAACGTAGATGTCATCAGGACCGGCGAGGTAGGAGCTGTCTGCAGAGCGGAGGAAACCAAATCCGTCCTGCAATATCTCCAGCACACCGTCGCCAAAGATATCTTCGCCACTCTTTGCGTGCTGCTTCAGGATGGCAAAAATAATGTCCTGCTTGCGCATACGAGCCTGGTTTTCCAGCCCCATATTTTCGCCGAGAGTGATCAGCTCAGAAACCGGCGTATTCTTTAATTCGGTAAGATTCATAATGGTGTGGGTTCTTAAACTCGGGGTAATACTCGAACTTAATATTGTGAATGGTATGGCAGGGTCATCCATGCCTGTTAGCGGCCATCAACTCATGTCTGTTCGCTGTCTGCTTACAGGAAAAAGCACAGAACTGAAACGACAAGACGGATTGAGTGACAAGCCCGGAATCTATCCACTTCTCGCACTGTTTATGTCAACAACGGGAAGTATCGGGTAAAACAAGAACGACAAGGTATGTTTAAAACGAAGTCATAGGTAACTTAGCACGACTATTGCCGGGCGTCCAGAGATCCAAACAATTTTGAAACCCCGGACGCGCCGCCGAGAACCCTTACGCCAGGTTAGCGTCCAGGAACTCTTTCAGCTGACCTTTGGACAGGGCGCCCACTTTGGTAGCAGCCACTTCGCCATTTTTGAACAGCAGCAGGGTTGGGATACCACGGATGCCGTATTTCGGCGCGGTGCCCGGGTTCTGGTCGATGTTCAGTTTCGCAACGGTCAGTTTGCCCTGATATTCGTCGGCGATCTCATCCAGAATCGGGGCGATCATTTTGCAAGGACCACACCATTCTGCCCAGAAATCGACGAGGATCAGCCCGTCAGCTTTAAGCACGTCCGTGTCAAAACTATCGTCAGTCAGGTGAATAATTTTATCGCTCATATATAACTCCACAGGAATAAGCCTGGCGCGTTGGTCTAACAATCATCAACGACGTGTTGATGTCGCATTAACCAACTAAAGGTTGACTTTATTTCACCGGATACGCTTTCGTAAAGCAATAGTAAGCTGATATTCTACCACACTATGAGCAAAACACATTTAACAGAACAGAAGTTTTCCGACTTCGCCCTGCACCCAAAGGTGATCGAAGCCCTTGAAACTAAAGGGTTTCATAACTGCACGCCTATTCAGGCTCTCGCCCTGCCGCTGACGCTGGCCGGTCGCGATGTTGCGGGGCAGGCGCAAACCGGTACCGGCAAAACGATGGCGTTTTTAACGTCAACGTTCCATTATTTACTTTCTCATCCCGCAATTGCAGACCGTCAAGTTAACCAGCCGCGCGCGCTCATTATGGCTCCGACGCGAGAACTGGCGGTACAGATTCACGCAGATGCGGAACCGCTGGCACAGGCTACCGGCCTGAAGCTCGGCCTCGCCTACGGCGGTGATGGCTACGATAAACAGCTGAAAGTGCTGGAAAGCGGCGTAGATATCCTGATCGGTACTACCGGCCGTCTTATCGACTACGCCAAACAGAACCACATCAACCTCGGCGCCATTCAGGTGGTAGTTCTGGATGAAGCAGACCGCATGTACGATCTGGGCTTCATTAAAGATATTCGCTGGTTGTTCCGTCGCATGCCTGCGGCAAACCAGCGTCTGAACATGCTGTTCTCCGCAACCCTTTCTTACCGCGTACGCGAGCTGGCATTCGAGCAGATGAACAATGCCGAATACGTGGAAGTCGAGCCAGAGCAGAAAACAGGTCACCGTATTAAAGAAGAGCTTTTCTATCCGTCTAACGAAGAGAAAATGCGTCTGCTGCAAACCCTGATCGAAGAAGAGTGGCCAGATCGCGCCATTATCTTCGCCAACACCAAACACCGCTGTGAAGATATCTGGGGCCACCTGGCTGCAGACGGACACCGCGTTGGCTTGCTGACGGGTGATGTCGCGCAGAAAAAACGCCTGCGTATTCTTGATGAATTCACTCGTGGCGATCTGGATATCCTGGTGGCAACTGACGTTGCGGCACGCGGCCTGCATATTCCAGCCGTGACTCACGTCTTCAACTACGATCTGCCTGATGATTGCGAAGACTACGTGCACCGTATTGGTCGTACCGGTCGTGCCGGTGCCAGTGGCCACTCCATCAGCCTTGCCTGTGAAGAGTACGCCCTGAACCTGCCAGCCATTGAAACGTATATCGGCCACTCTATTCCGCAGAGTAAGTACAATCCGGATGCGCTATTAAGCGAACTGCCGCCAGCGAAGCGCCTTACGCGCCCACGCTCCGGCAATGGCCCGCGTCGTTCAGGCGCACCGCGTAATCGTCGTCGTTCAGGCTAAACATTATGCTCAGCACCACCTCACTCTATGCCGCTATTGATTTAGGTTCGAATAGTTTTCATATGCTGGTAGTGCGTGAGGTGGCGGGAAGCATACAAACGCTGACACGTATTAAGCGTAAGGTCCGTCTCGCGGCGGGCCTTAGTAGTGATAATCATCTCTCTCCTGAAGCCATGGAGCGCGGCTGGCAGTGCCTGCGTCTCTTTGCTGAACGCCTACAGGATATTCCCCACCAGCAGATTCGTGTCGTCGCGACGGCCACGTTGCGCCTTGCGGTTAACGCGGGTGAATTTATTGCGAAAGCGCAGACGATACTGGGCTGCCCGGTGCAGGTCATCAGCGGTGAAGAGGAAGCACGTCTGATTTATCAGGGCGTGGCGCACACCACCGGTGGCGACGAGCGCCGTCTGGTTATCGATATTGGCGGAGCCAGCACCGAGCTGGTAACGGGCAACGGCGCCCAGGCCACCTCCCTCAACAGTCTTTCCATGGGCTGCGTGACCTGGCTCGAGCGTTTTTTCACCGACCGTAATCTGACAAAAGAGAGCTTCGACCAGGCAGAGCTGGCCGCCCGCGAGGTGGTTCGCCCTGTTGTTGGTACGCTGCTGCAACACGGCTGGAAGGTCTGTGTCGGCGCATCGGGTACCGTTCAGGCGTTGCAAGAGATCATGATGGCTCAGGGAATGGATGAGCGCATCACCCTGGCCAAACTGGAGCAGCTGAAACAGCGCGCCATCCAGTGTGGTCGACTTGAAGAGCTGGAGATAGAGGGGCTGACCCTTGAGCGCGCCCTCGTCTTCCCTAGCGGGCTGGCTATTCTGATCGCCATCTTTACCGAACTGGATATTCAGTGCATGACCCTGGCCGGTGGTGCTCTGCGTGAAGGGTTGGTTTACGGCATGCTGCACCTGGCAGTAGATGAAGATATTCGCAGCCGTACCTTGCGCAATGTACAGCGCCGCTTCCTGGTGGATACCAGTCAGGGCGAACGCGTTGCACAGTTGGCGCTTTATTTCGCCGATCAGGTCGGCAAAAGCTGGGATTTAGGGCCGTTAGGCCATGTTCTGCTGCAAAGCGCCGCTCAGCTACATGAAATTGGGCTTAGCGTTGAATATAAGCAGGCACCGCTGCATGCCGCCTGGCTGGTTCGTCATCTGGATCTGCCCGGCTTTACTCCCGCGCAAAAAAAATTGCTCGCCACGCTGTTATTGAACCAGACCAACCCGCTCGACCTGTCCTCTCTGCATCAGCAAAATGCGGTACCGCCGCGCGTTGCAGAACATTTGTGTCGCATACTGCGTCTGGCGATCATTTTTGCCAGCCGTCGTCGCGATGATTTGTTGCCAGAGATTGGCCTGCTGGCTGAAGGTGAGACACTCACCCTGATGTTACCGGAAAGCTGGTTGATGCAGCATCCACTGGGCGCAGAGATGATTGAGCAAGAGTGCCAGTGGCAGAGCTACGTTCACTGGCCCCTGCATTTTCAGTAAAACGTCTCCTCTCACGCAGGAGAGGAACATGTTACTTATCTTTCGCTTTCGCCAGCATGGCACGTATGTTTGCCACGTTTGCCTGACCTTTGTGCATTCTCTCTTCCGCCGTAATGACCTTACGCTCCTGCTCCCAAATCAGATCATCCTGGGGCAATTCCATCAGAAAGCGACTCGGCTCTGGACGCACCAATTCACCGTACTGGCGGCGCTCTTTACAAAGCGTAAAGACCAGCTCCTTCTGCGCACGCGTAATGCCCACATAGGCCAGCCGGCGCTCTTCATCGACGTTATCTTCGTCAATGCTGCTCTGATGCGGCAGTATCCCCTCTTCCATTCCCACCAGATAGACATAGGGGAATTCCAGCCCTTTCGAGGCATGCAATGTCATTAGCTGTACCTGATCGGCCTCTTCCTCGCTCTCGCCACGCTCCATCATATCGCGCAGGGTGAAACGGGTGACGACCTGGGTCAGGGTCATGGGTTCATCAATTTCTGAGCCTTCAAGCATTTCACTCATCCAGCTGAAGAGCTGGTTAACGTTTTTCATGCGCATTTCCGCCGCTTTTGGGCTCGCGGAGGTTTCGTATAGCCAGGACTCGTAGTCGATGCCGCGAATCAGATCGCGTACGGCAACCACCGGCTCACGTTCAGCAAGACGCTGAATTTCACCTAACCACTGCGTAAAGCGCGTTAGCGATTCGTAGCCCCGTCCGGTGAGGGTCTGACTCAGGCCCATATCAAAGCTGGCGGTAAACAGACTTTTGTTGCGGGTCATCGCCCATTCGCCCAGCTTTTGCAACGTTGCGGGGCCAATTTCACGCTTCGGCGTATTAACGATACGCAGGAATGCGCTGTCGTCATCCGGGTTGGTGAGTACCCGCAGATAGGCCAGCAGATCTTTGATTTCAGGGCGTGAGAAGAAAGAGGTGCCCCCGGAGATTTTGTACGGGATGCGGTTCTGCATCAGCATCTTTTCAAAGACGCGTGACTGGTGATTGCCGCGATAGAGGATCGCGTAGTCTTTATAGCCGGTTTTATTAACGAAGTGATGCGCAATGAGTTCACCGGTGACGCGCTCAGCTTCATGCTCTTCATTATTGGCGCTAAGCACCTTGAGTTCGGTACCGTAACCCAACTCGGAGAAAAGGCGTTTCTCAAAGACGTGCGGGTTGTTAGCAATCAGGATATTTGCCGCTTTCAGGATACGCCCGGAAGAACGGTAATTTTGCTCCAGTTTGATCACCTGCAGCGCCGGGAAGTCTTTGCTCAGTAGCACCAGGTTTTGTGGACGTGCGCCGCGCCAGGAGTAAATCGACTGATCATCATCACCCACCACGGTAAAGCGCGCACGTTGTCCTACCAACAACTTCACCAGTTCGTACTGGCTGGTGTTGGTATCCTGATACTCATCCACCAGCAGATAGCGGATTTTATTCTGCCAGCGCTCGCGTACCTCTTCGTTGCGTTGAAGCAACAGGGTTGGCAACAGAATGAGATCGTCAAAGTCGAGCACATTGCAGGCCTTGAGATGCGCATCATACAGGCTGTAACAGTGCGCGAAGATCCGATCCCGCTCACCTTTCGCGCTTGCCGCAGCTTGCGCGGGGGTCATAAGATCGTTTTTCCAGTTGGAGATCGTCGAGATCAGTTGTTGCAGGATCAACTTGTCGTCTTCGATCAACCCTTCGGTTAACTCTTTAAGTAACGCCACCTGATCGGTATCGTCAAAAAGTGAAAAGTTCGACTTCATCCCCAGCGCGGCGTATTCGCGCTTGATGATATCCAGCCCCAAAGTGTGAAAGGTCGAGATCATCAGGCCGCGCGCCTCTTTGCGCCCCAGCGTCTGGCCGACACGCTCTTTCATCTCGCGCGCTGCCTTGTTGGTAAAGGTCACTGCCGCGATATGGCGGGCCTGATAGCCACAGCCACGAATAAGGTGGGCGATTTTATTAGTAATTACGCGGGTTTTACCGGATCCTGCCCCTGCCAGCACCAGGCATGGTCCAGTAACGAATTCGACCGCTTGTTGTTGTCCAGGGTTTAAACGCATGGGAATAGTGCTCAATCTTCGAACGGGGTGTGGATTGTAGCAGAAAGCGGGGCGCAGATTTACCGGCTAATGATAAAGTGAAGGTCACGCGTGTAACCCCGAGAACAGTACCATGGTAAAGACTGCAGCAGCCCTGCACATTCTGGTGAAAGAAGAGAAGCTGGCGCAGGAGATCCTCGCCAAACTGGAGCGTGGCATTAGCTTTGATCATCTGGCGAAACGCTATTCGAAATGTCCTTCAGGGCGTAACGGCGGTGATTTAGGCGAGTTTAAGCAGGGGGCGATGGTCGGCCCGTTCGATCAGGCGGTCTTTAGCTGCCCGCTTCTTAAGCCCTTTGGCCCGGTGAAAACCAGGTTTGGCTACCATATCATTAAGGTGCTCTATCGCCGTTAACGCATGGTATATTGCGCTCCGATGACTTAAACCCCTTCGAGGCACAATCATGGCAAAAACAGCAGCAGCAGTGCATATCCTGGTGAAAGAAGAGAAACTGGCTCTGGATCTTCTGGAACAGATTAAAAACGGCGCCGACTTCGGCAAGCTGGCAAAGAAACACTCTATCTGCCCGTCAGGCAAACGTGGCGGTGATTTAGGCGAATTCCGTCAGGGCCAGATGGTACCTGCATTCGATAAAGTGGTCTTCTCTTGCCCGGTGCTGGAACCCACTGGTCCACTGCACACCCAGTTCGGTTACCACATCATTAAAGTGCTGTACCGTAACTAATCTCTTTGCAGGGGCAGGCTTAGTTGTCCTGCCCTTGTGCATTAAAATAGTCGATAAACTCACTTCCTACCTCTGCCAGCGTCAGGCGTTTAAACCTTTCCAGTATTAGCGTTTCTGCTTCGGCAAAGGTATCTGACATTACCCGGTTTACCCCCTTTTCGACCAGGCAGCGCGGATTTTCGTTTCGGTTACCCAGTGCAAACAGCACTGGCGAGCCCAGCGCTGTATAGATGTCATACAGCGTGACCTGACTCGCGGGGCGTGAAAGCGTCCACCCGCCATGATGCCCTTTGCTTGAACCAACAATTTTTTGCTCACGCAATCCTGCCAACAACTTGCGGATAAAAGCGGGATTTCCGTCGATAAATGCCGCCATCTGCTCCGATGTTAAGGGCTTATCCATCTGTTCAAGGTGCAGCAGAATATGCAGCGTGGCGGAGAAAGAGTTATTTATTTTCATGTAACTTACATTATTACATGTACTTAGCCTCTTCAACCTCTGGGATGAAAAATTCACCGATTGACGGCCGTAAATCTTATGATACTTTTGATGTTACATAAGTGACTTCATGCAGGAGAAAACGATGGCTACCGAACAATCCCCCGATCTGTTCTGGGAAGAGCATTACGCAGCAATGTCGCCCCTATCAAACGGCATACCCGGTAAAATTCTGGTGCGCTTTGCCGATGCCCTTACGCCCGGAAAGGTGCTGGAGTTGGGATGCGGGCGTGGCGATGATAGCGTCTGGCTGGCGAAAAAAGGCTGGCGGGTTACTGCGGTTGATTTATCTCCACGCGCGCTGGATTATGCTGCCGCCAATGCCGAGCGTTCTGGTGTAAGCGGGAAGATCGCCTTCGCGCAATACGATCTCACCGCGCGTTTCCCTGAGGGCCAGTACGATCTGATCGTGGCATCGTTCCTGGAATCTCCGCTCACCTTCGATCGCTTCTCTATCTTTCGTACTGCATTAGAACATGTCACGCCAGGCGGAATGTTGTTGATTACATCGCATGCCAGACCTCCTTCATGGTCAAAGCATGCCGATCGCCCCTTCCAGTCAGCGGAGGAGGCTTTTGCATCCCTGGCGCCATCGGCGGCGGAGTGGGAAACGGTGTTCTGCGATGACGTATCAAGAATAATGAAAGGGCCGGAAGGACAAGAGGGCGAGGTGTCAGATGCGGTTATTGCGCTGAAGCGCAAAAAACAGGCCCGACAGCGCTAACGCTTTTCGGGCCTGCCTGGGGGTCGGGTAGGCGCTGGCGCCACCCGATCGGGTTATCAGCCCGCGACAGCAATACGCTTCATGTCGGTCATGTAGCCACGCAGTTTCTGGCCCACTTTCTCGATCTCGTGGCTGCGAATCGCTTCGTTCACATCACGCAGCTGGGCGTTATCTACCGCGCCTTCGGTAATCGCTTTGCCCAGATCCCCTGTCTGCAGGGTAGTCATAAACTCTTTCAGCAGCGGTACGCAGGCGTAGGAGAACAGATAGTTACCGTACTCGGCGGTATCAGAGATAACCACGTTCATTTCGTACAGACGCTTACGGGCAATGGTGTTCGCAATCAACGGCAGTTCGTGCAGCGATTCATAGTACGCTGACTCTTCGATGATGCCGGAATCCACCATGGTTTCGAACGCCAGTTCAACGCCCGCTTTCACCATCGCGATCATCAGAACGCCTTTATCGAAGTACTCTTGCTCGCTGATTTTACCCTCGAACTGTGCAGCGGTTTCAAAGGCAGTTTTACCGGTCTCTTCGCGCCAGGTCAGCAGGTTTTTATCGTCGTTTGCCCAGTCGGCCATCATGCCGGAAGAGAACTCACCGGAGATGATGTCGTCCATATGTTTCTGGAACAGCGGTGCCATAATGGTTTTCAGTTGTTCAGACAGCGCATAAGCACGCAGTTTTGCCGGGTTAGACAGACGGTCCATCATCAGGGTGATACCGCCCTGTTTCAGCGCTTCGGTGATGGTTTCCCAGCCGAACTGAATCAGTTTCTCAGCGTATGCCGGGTCGGTACCCTCTTCCACCAGCTTGTCGAAGCACAGCAGAGAACCGGCCTGCAGCATACCGCACAGAATGGTCTGCTCACCCATCAGGTCAGATTTCACTTCGGCAACGAAGGAGGATTCCAGCACGCCCGCACGGTGGCCGCCAGTAGCCGCTGCCCATGCCTTGGCAATCGCCATGCCTTCGCCTTTCGGATCGTTTTCCGGGTGAACCGCGATCAGCGTCGGTACGCCGAAACCACGTTTGTACTCTTCACGTACTTCGGTACCCGGGCACTTCGGTGCCACCATCACGACGGTGATGTCTTTACGGATCTGCTCGCCCACTTCCACGATGTTGAAGCCGTGGGAGTAACCCAGCGCTGCGCCATCTTTCATCAGCGGCTGCACGGAACGCACTACGTCGGAGTGCTGTTTGTCTGGCGTCAGGTTAACCACCAGATCCGCCTGCGGGATCAGCTCTTCGTAGGTACCCACTTTGAAGCCATTTTCGGTCGCTTTACGCCAGGAGGCACGCTTCTCAGCAATCGCTTCTTTACGCAGGGCGTAGGAGATATCCAGACCGGAGTCACGCATGTTCAGACCCTGGTTCAGGCCCTGTGCGCCACAGCCGACGATGACCACTTTTTTACCCTGAAGGTAGCTCGCGCCATCAGCAAATTCATCGCGCGCCATGAAGCGGCATTTGCCCAGCTGCGCCAGCTGTTGGCGCAGATTCAGTGTATTAAAGTAGTTAGCCATGGGTGATACCTCGTGATGTTGTGTGTCTTATTGTTCGGTTCGCTGTTCAGCGAGAATGTACCCACATTACAACAGGAAATTTATTGCGGAAATTGATATATTCACAACGTCACGTTGCAATATCTGCAATATAAAAAGGGCGGGTGAAATCAATGGATTTACGCGATCTGAAAATGTTTCTCCATCTGGCGGAAAGCCGCCACTTTGGCCGCAGCGCGCGGGCGATGCACGTCAGCCCCTCCACGCTCTCGCGCCAGATCCAGCGTCTTGAAGAGGACCTCGGCCAGCCGCTATTTGTACGCGATAATCGCACCGTTACGCTCACGGAAGCGGGCGAAGAGTTGCGCGTTTTTGCTCAGCAGACGTTATTACAGTATCAGCAACTGCGACACACCATCGATCAGCAGGGCCCGTCACTTTCAGGCGAACTCCATATTTTCTGTTCTGTGACGGCGGCTTACAGTCATCTGCCCCCCATTCTGGATCGCTTTCGCGCTGAACACCCTTCGGTAGAGATCAAACTCACCACCGGCGATGCGGCCGATGCGATGGAAAAAGTGGTGACCCGTGAGGCCGATCTGGCGATCGCCGGCAAACCGGAAACCCTGCCGGGCGCGGTGGCATTCTCAATGCTCGAGAACCTGGCCGTGGTGTTGATTGCACCGGCGCTGCCGTGTCCGGTGCGAAATCAGGTATCGGTGGAAAAACCCGACTGGTCAACGGTGCCGTTTATCATGGCCGACCAGGGGCCAGTGCGCCGTCGCATCGAACTCTGGTTCCGTCGGCAAAAAATCAGCAATCCGTCGATTTACGCCACGGTGGGCGGCCACGAGGCAATGGTTTCAATGGTGGCACTAGGCTGCGGCGTGGCGCTGCTGCCGGAAGTGGTGCTGGAAAACAGCCCGGAGCCGGTGCGCAACCGCGTGATGATTCTCGAACGCAGTGATGAAAAAACGCCGTTCGAACTTGGCGTGTGCGCACAAAAAAAGCGGCTGCATGAGCCGCTTATTGATGCGTTCTGGAAATTACTGCCGGGCAGTTAACCCGCCAGGAAGAAGCGGAACGCCGGGTTATGGGTCTCGTCATGACAGTCATAACCCAGTTCGTTCAGACGGGTTTCGAAATCCGGCTCGTGCTCGCCCAGTTCAAACGCCGCCAGCACGCGGCCATAGTCGGTGCCATGGCTGCGGTAGTGGAATAGCGAAATGTTCCAGTGCGTGCCCAGCGTATGCAGGAACTTCAGCAACGCGCCGGGCGATTCCGGGAATTCGAAACTGTACAGACGCTCCTGCAGCGGCTTCGATGGACGCCCGCCCACCATGTAGCGCACGTGCAGTTTGGCCATTTCATCGTCAGAAAGATCTACTACGCTGTAGCCACCTTCGTGCAACAGGTTGAGGATCTCTTTGCGCTCCTCCAGACCCCGGCTCAGGCGAACACCAACAAAAATGCAGGCGTCTTTCGCATCGGCAAAACGGTAGTTAAACTCCGTCACCGCACGGCCACCCAGCAGCTGGCAGAACTTGAGGAAGCTCCCCTGCTCTTCCGGAATGGTCACCGCCAGTAACGCTTCACGCTGCTCACCCAGCTCGCAGCGTTCGGAAACGTAGCGCAGACCGTGGAAGTTGACGTTAGCGCCCGAGAGCACGTGAGCCAGACGTTCCCCGCGAATGTTGTGCTGCGCGATGTATTTTTTCATTCCCGCCAGCGCCAGCGCGCCGGACGGCTCCGCCACGGCGCGAACGTCCTCGAACAGATCTTTCATCGCCGCGCAGATAGCGTCGCTATCAACCGTGACGATATCGTCGAGATATTCCTGACAGAGACGGAACGTTTCATTGCCAATGCGTTTGACAGCCACCCCCTCGGCAAACAGCCCGACCCGCGGCAGGTCAACGGGATGTCCGGCCTCCAGCGCCGCTTTCAGGCAGGCCGAGTCTTCCGCTTCAACGGCAATCACTTTGATCTGTGGCATTAGCTGTTTGATTAGCACCGCCACGCCTGCCGCAAGTCCGCCACCGCCTACCGGCACGAAGACGCGGTCGAGGTGGGCATCCTGCTGCAAAAGCTCAAGCGCCAGCGTACCCTGCCCGGCAATCACCATCGGATGGTCGAACGGCGGGACCCAGGTAAAACCCTGCTGTTGTGCCAGTTCAATCGCTTTGGCTTTCGCTTCATCGAAATTCGCACCGTGCAGCAACACCTCGCCACCGAAGCCACGTACGGCATCGACTTTGATGTCAGCGGTTGCCACAGGCATCACAATCAAGGCTTTCAAACCCAGACGCGCCGCAGAGAACGCAACCCCCTGGGCATGGTTACCCGCCGAAGCGGTGATCACACCACGCGCTTTTTGCTCTTCGGTTAGCCCGGCCATCATGGCGTAAGCGCCCCGCAGCTTAAAGCTGTGCACCGGCTGCCGATCTTCACGCTTCACCAGAATCACGTTATCGAGGCGCGAAGAGATCTTTTCCATCTTCTGCAGCGGCGTGACCTGCGCGGCTTCATAGACCGGTGCACGTAGCACCGCCCGGAGATATTCCGCCCCCTCGGGGGCGGCAGACAGGGGTTGTGAGTCGGCCATCATTAGCCCCCGAGTTTCGATTTATCGCGCACTGCGCCTTTATCTGCACTGGTGGCCAGGGTCGCGTAAGCACGCAGAGCAAAGGAGACTTCGCGTTGGCGATCTTTCGGCGTCCAGGCTTTCTCGCCGCGAGCTTCTTGCGCTTCACGACGTGCGGCAATCTCCTGATCGCTCAGCTTCAGCTGAATACCGCGGTTCGGGATGTCGATTTCAATCAGATCGCCATCTTCAATGATCGCGATGTTGCCGCCGCTTGCCGCTTCTGGTGACACGTGGCCGATAGAGAGCCCGGACGTCCCGCCGGAGAAACGACCGTCGGTGATCAGCGCGCAGGCTTTGCCAAGCCCCATGGATTTCAGGAAGGTGGTTGGGTAGAGCATCTCCTGCATACCCGGACCGCCTTTTGGCCCTTCGTAACGGATAACGACCACGTCGCCTTCTACGACTTTGCCACCGAGGATAGCGTCTACTGCCTCGTCCTGGCTTTCGTAGACTTTGGCAGGGCCGGTAAATTTAAGGATGCTGTCGTCCACGCCTGCGGTTTTTACGATACAGCCGTTTTCTGCAAAGTTACCGTAGAGCACCGCGAGCCCACCGTCTCTGCTGTAGGCGTGCTCCAGCGAGCGGATACAGCCTTCTGCGCGATCGTCATCCAGCGTATCCCAGCGGCAATCCTGCGAGAAGGCCTGCGTGGTACGGATACCCGCCGGCCCTGCGCGGAACATCTTTTTCACCGCCTCATCTTTGGTCAGCATCACGTCGTACTGTTCCAGCGCCTCTGGCAGCGTCAGCCCCAACACGTTTTTCACGTCGCGGTTCATCAACCCGGCGCGATCCAGCTCGCCGAGGATACCGAGAACCCCGCCCGCGCGGTGGACGTCTTCCATATGGTATTTCTGGGTACTTGGCGCCACTTTACACAGCTGTGGCACTTTGCGGGAAAGCTTATCGATATCGCTCATGGTGAAGTCGATTTCGGCTTCCTGTGCGGCAGCCAGCAGGTGCAGAACGGTGTTAGTGGAGCCACCCATGGCGATATCGAGCGTCATGGCATTTTCAAACGCCGCTTTACTGGCGATGTTGCGCGGCAGTGCGCTGGCGTCGTCCTGCTCGTAGTAGCGTTTAGTCAGCTCAACGATACGTGAACCCGCATTAAGGAACAGCTGTTTACGATCGGCGTGGGTCGCCAGCAGCGAGCCGTTACCCGGCTGGGACAGGCCAAGCGCTTCGGTCAGACAGTTCATGGAGTTCGCGGTGAACATACCTGAACAGGAGCCACAGGTCGGACAGGCCGAACGTTCTACCTGATCGCTCTGCTCGTCAGAGACTTTCGGGTCCGCACCCTGAATCATGGCATCAACAAGGTCAAGCTTGATGATTTTGTCGGAAAGCTTGGTTTTACCGGCTTCCATTGGGCCGCCAGAGACGAAGATCACCGGAATATTCAGGCGCAGGGAGGCCATCAACATCCCTGGAGTGATTTTGTCACAGTTAGAGATACAGACCATGGCGTCGGCACAGTGGGCATTCACCATGTACTCCACCGAGTCGGCAATCAGCTCACGCGACGGCAGTGAATAGAGCATGCCCCCGTGGCCCATCGCGATACCGTCATCGACGGCGATGGTATTGAACTCTTTCGCCACACCGCCCGCAGCTTCGATCTGTTCGGCGACCAGTTTACCGAGATCGCGCAGGTGTACGTGACCCGGAACGAACTGGGTAAAAGAGTTCACCACGGCGATAATCGGTTTTCCAAAATCGGCGTCGGTCATCCCGGTGGCGCGCCACAGCGCGCGGGCACCAGCCATGTTGCGGCCGTGGGTGGTGGTGGCGGAACGATACTTAGGCATGCTTTATTTACTCCCGTCTATCTTGTAAATGGGACGGTGCGTGCCGTCCCATAGTGATGCTTATGGATTAACCTGATCCAACCAACCGTATTTATCTTCTGTTTCGCCGGTGAAGAGACCAAAGAACGCTTCCTGAATACGCTTGGTCACCGGACCACGGCGGCCTTCGCCAACCTGGATCCCGTCAACGCTGCGTACCGGTGTAATTTCTGCGGCGGTACCGGACATAAATATTTCATCCGCCAGGTACAGGGATTCACGAGAGAGAACCTGCTCACGAACCTCGATCCCCAAATCCTGCGCCAGCTTGATAATGGCATCGCGGGTGATACCCGGCAGTGCCGAAGAGGTAAACGGCGGCGTGAAAAGAATACCGTCTTTCACTTCAAACAGGTTTTCGCCAGCGCCTTCGGAGATGTAGCCGTTCACATCCAGAGCGATCCCTTCCTGGTAACCGTGGCGACGCGCTTCGCTGCCCACCAGCAGAGAGGAGAGGTAATTGCCGCCCGCTTTGGCCGCGGTCGGAATGGTGTTAGGTGCGACACGGTTCCATGAGGAGACCATGGCATCGATCCCCTGCTCTAGCGCTTCTGCGCCCAGGTAAGCTCCCCAAGGGAACGCCGCGATGATCACATCAGTGGTATAGCCGGCCGGCGGGTTCACGCCCATACCCACATCACCCACAAATACCAGCGGGCGGATGTAGGCGCTGGTCAGGTTGTTTTTACGCAGAACCGCGCGGCAAGCTTCCATCAGCTCATCAACGCTTTGAGAAACAGGGAATCGATAGATTTTGGCTGAATCACGCAGACGCTGCATATGTTCGCGATGGCGGAACACCACTGGACCTTTGTGTGAGTCATAGCAGCGGATACCTTCAAACACAGAGGTACCGTAGTGCAGCGCGTGGGACATCACGTGGACCTTCGCGTCCTCCCAGCGAATCATCTCACCATTGGACCAAATGTAATCAGCTTTTTTCGTGGTCATTTTTCTTCCTATTGCGCTCAGGCGCGGATTTGTTGCGATGTGGTTGTGCTCTGGCAGATGGCGACATGCGCGACGTCGACCAGTTTACTTAGCTGGCTAAACAGTAATTCGACAGGCCGTGGACTGGCAACGGTCAATTCGATATTTATGTTCTGTGCATCCGTTGCGGTTTCCATATTCATCGAGCATATCTGAAAGCCCCGATGGCGAACCACGCGTAAAACACGTTCTAACGTTTCCGGGTTGAAGCGAGCCTGCACGGCGACCTGATGTTGCATCATGATAATTTCTCCAGCATTTGTGAGTTACTGGCGCCAGGCGGCACCAACGGCCAGACATTCTCAAGCTCGTCGATTGAGACATGAAGCAGGTACGGCCCTTTGCAGGACAACATGGTGTCGAGCGCCGCTTCAACCTGGTCTTTACGGGTGATGTGCTGGCCTGGAATGCCAAACGCGCTGGCCAGAACAAGGAAATCGGGATTGTCGGTAAGGGTCGTTTCGCTGTAGCGCTCCTGGAAGAAGAGCTGCTGCCACTGGCGGACCATGCCTAAACGCTGATTATCAAGCAGTACGATCTTGACCGGTAACTGCTTACGTTTCACCGTGCCCAGCTCCTGCACGTTCATCATGAACGAGCCATCACCGGAGATGCAGATAACAGTATCGTCTGGACGTGCGACCTGTGCGCCAACGGCAGCGGGCAGACCGAAGCCCATCGTGCCTAATCCACTCGAAGTGATGAAATTCTCCGGGCGAGTGTATGTCATATGCTGGGCCGACCACATCTGATGCTGACCGACATCCGTCGTCACTACGCTGTCTGCTGGCTTGCGATCCGACAGCTGTTTTAACAGCAAAGGGGCATAAATGGCGTCGCCGGGATGGTCGTAACGCCAGGCGTGCTCACGGCGCATATCCGCTGCATGCTGGCGCCACGCGTCGATATTGAGCGGTTGTTGCAACGCCGGTAACAGGGCATTGAGGTCGCCCTGCAAAGCAACGTGCGCCTGACGCAGTTTGTTCATCTCTGCCGGATCGATATCCATATGAATCACTTTGGCATTGGGGGCGAAGGTATTCAGCTTGCCGGTAACACGGTCGTCAAAACGGGCCCCTACAGCGATGAGCAGGTCACACTCTTGCACCGCCAGGTTCGCCGCTTTGGTACCGTGCATGCCCAACATGCCGAGATAGTACGGATTATCTGCATCGACAGCGCCCAATCCTTTGAGCGTACAGGTGGCCGGCATTTGCGTGACGGCGAGAAACTCACGCAGCGCGGGAACCGCCTGGGCCATGCCGACGCCGCCGCCGACGTAGAGCATCGGTTTTTGCGCCTGAGCCAACATGTGAAAGGCTTCTTTCACTTCGGCGTGTGGTAAAACATCGGCGCTTTCAACGGTGGAGAAATGCGGTTCCAGATCGCCCAGGGCCACCTGGATATCTTTCGGGATATCGACCAGAACCGGCCCAGGTCGACCCGAGTTTGCCACTTCAAAGGCTTCAGCCATCACGCGCGGCAACTCTTCCAGGGACTGAACAAGGAAACTGTGTTTGGTGCAAGCCAGCGATAACCCGAGCACATCCACTTCCTGGAAGGCGTCGGTACCGATGAAGGGAGAAGCAACCTGACCGGTGATAGCAACAACGGGAACGGAGTCGAGCAGCGCATCGGCCAGGCCGGTGATCAGGTTGGTTGCACCAGGCCCCGATGTTGCCATGCAAACACCGGTTTTTCCGGTAGAGCGGGCGTAACCAATGGCCGCCATCGCTGCTCCCTGCTCGTGTCGGCACAACAGATGTTCCACGCCGCCGTCATACAACGCATCATAAATCGGCATAATTGCGCCACCCGGGTAACCAAAAACGGTCTCGACTCCCTGTGCACGCAACGCATGTACTACCCACTGTGCCCCATTCATAGTTACTTCCCCGTCGTAAATCGGGAGAAACAGAATTTTATGCTAAAACCCATAATCTGCTCCTCACTTATATTTTTTGGCCATAAAAAAACCCCCGGACCTTTCGGTGCGGGGGTCTTAGTTCGTTAAGGCTTGATTTTTAAGCCTTTCCTCGTCCAAGTGCAGCCCCGCACGGTGGGATAATAATCACCACCACGCTAATCACGACCAGGCTAATCACTCGTAGAAGGGTTGTCATTTTTAGTTCTTTAAGCTTCTTGTTCGAAGGAATACCTAAAGAGTTATCACAGATTCGCTCTGTATCACAAGATTTTTTTATTACGCTATTTTTTATGCGACAACGAATTTAGTTAAAAATCATTGTTTTTTATCACAAAAATAGAAAATGAATTATTTTCATTTTTTTGACCAAATTTCGTTTAAAAAGAAAAATGATGACTTTTTGCGGCGGCTGTTCCAGTGCATTGCAAGTATTGCATCCACGTAAAGAAAATTACGAATCGTGCGCGCAAAGAGAGCAATCATCCGTAATTTGGCAGCGATCGTAATGGCATAGTACACCTTTAAGGTGGGTGTCTATGTCATTGTCGGTTGTTTACACGCGTGCGGCGTTAGGGGTAAAAGCGCCGCTCATTTCTGTTGAAGTGCATCTGAGTAATGGGCTTCCGGGGCTGACCCTGGTGGGTCTATCGGAAACCACCGTTAAGGAGGCCAGAGACCGGGTACGCAGCGCGATTATCAACAGCGGTTATACCTTTCCGGCAAAGAAAATCACCATCAACCTCGCCCCTGCGGATTTACCTAAAGAGGGAGGGCGATACGATTTACCTATCGCTATTGCGCTTCTCACTGCGTCTGAGCAGCTCTCTGCATCACGTCTGGGTCATTACGAGTTTGTGGGTGAACTGGCCCTTACAGGCGCGTTGAGAGGGGTTCCAGGTGCAATATCCGGTGCAATCGCAGCGCTGAATGCTGGTCGGGAGATCATCGTCGCTACCGATAATGCAGCAGAAGTCAGTCTTATCGAGCAGAAAGGCTGCCTGGTCGCGGGGCATTTACAGGAGGTCTGCGCCTTCCTGGAAGGGAAACATCAGCTGGCCGAGCCCGAGCCGGTCCCCTTTTCCACCGAGCCTGAATCAAATGATATCAATGATATTATTGGCCAGGAGCATGGCAAGCGCGCCCTCGAGATCACCGCGGCTGGCTCGCATAATCTCTTGCTCATTGGTCCTCCGGGTACAGGAAAGACCATGCTTGCCAGTCGGCTGAATGGACTGTTACCGCCGCTGAGTAATCATGAAGCTCTGGAAAGCGCAGCGATTATTAGCCTCGTCAATGCCAGCTCTCTGCATAAACAGTGGCGTAAGCGCCCGTTCCGCGCACCACATCATAGCGCCTCGCTGGCGGCCATGGTGGGAGGTGGTTCTATTCCGGCTCCCGGCGAGATCTCGCTGGCCCATAATGGCATTCTTTTTCTGGATGAGCTGCCAGAGTTTGAGCGACGGGTGCTTGATGCTCTGCGAGAGCCTATTGAGTCAGGGCAGATCAATATCTCCCGCACGCGCGCAAAGATAGCGTATCCGGCCCGTTTTCAGCTGATTGCAGCGATGAATCCCAGTCCGACAGGACACTATCAGGGTCAACACAATCGCTGCACGCCAGAGCAGACGTTGCGCTATCTGTCGCGGCTGTCCGGCCCTTTTCTCGACAGGTTTGATTTATCTCTGGAGATCCCTCTGCCGCCGCCAGGGCTGCTTTGCCAGATGCAGAAAACGGGAGAGGACAGCGCGACCGTGCGGAAAAGGGTCATGGCGGCACAGGGCACGCAAATGGCGCGGCAAAACAAACTCAACGCCCATCTTGATAACGCCGAGATACGCCGGTTTTGTCAGCTGGAAGCAGAAGATGCAAAATGGCTGGAGGAGACGCTTACTCGCTTCGGTCTTTCCGTTCGGGCCTGGCAGCGCCTGCTGAAGGTCGCACGCACGATTGCCGATCTGGAGAAATGTTTGAATATTGAACGAAGGCATCTGCAGGAAGCGCTGGGCTATCGTGCCATCGACAGGTTATTACAGCACTTACAAAAGATGCTGACCTAAAAAAGGGGCCGTAGCCCCTCTCATTTAGTCGTCTGAATCGGTGTAATCTTCTGCACCTTCCATCTGTGGCTTGCCACCAGACAGGGTGTGGAAACGCTTAGGACGCTTAATACGTGCCATGTACTTGATCCATACACGTTCCGCTTCTGTTACAGGCTCGCGCTCGCCACGACAAACGGCAACGAACAGCGTCTCTTCTTCAGTCGCAGGTTCACGTTTTCCCAGATCCAACTCGTTAAAAGCATAACCATGGCGCTCAAGCAGTTGTGCCTCTTTGATGGTGAAATCACCATGACGAGAAAATCCGCGTGGATAATTTTTGTTGTCGAAAAAACGATTAATAGTCGTAAAGCTTTCCGCCATCCTACACGCTCCTATATCTTTGGCCGAGCTATTTATGGCGCGGAGTATTAGTTACGCTTGACAGAGTGTAAAACAAAACATTTAAATCATAACGACAAATTATTTTGCGGAGAAAACCGTGGATACGGAATTGCTAAAAACTTTTCTCGAAGTGAGCAGAACGCGACACTTCGGTCGCGCCGCTGAAGCGCTTTACCTCACTCAGTCGGCCGTCAGCTTTCGTATTCGACAGCTTGAAAACCAATTGGGCGTCAATCTGTTCACTCGTCATCGCAATAACATTCGCCTGACGACGGCAGGAGAGAAGTTACTGCCCTATGCTGAGACGTTGATGAATACCTGGCAGGCTGCGCGTAAAGAGGTCGCGCATACCTCGCGGCATAACGAGTTCTCTATTGGTGCCAGCGCTTCACTGTGGGAGTGTATGTTAAGTCCGTGGCTTAACCGTCTCTATCGTTCACATGGTCACCTGCAATTTGAGGCGCGCATTGCGCAACGGCAGTCTTTGGTTAAGCAACTCCATGAAAGACAGCTGGATCTGCTTATCACCACCGAAGCACCGAAAATGGACGAATTTAGCAGCCAAATACTTGGTCAGTTCACGCTGGCGCTTTACGCCTCTGAACCTGCGGTCATGAAAAGCGACCTGAATTACCTGCGATTAGAGTGGGGGCCGGACTTTCAGCAACATGAAGCAGGGTTGATCACTGCCGAAGACGTGCCTCTTCTGACGACCAGTTCGGCAGAAATCGCCTGTCAGCAACTCGCACTGCTGAAAGGCTGCACCTGGTTGCCGCAACGATGGGCAAGTACCAAAGCGGGGTTACATACAGTGGCCGATTCGGCGACGCTTCAGCGTCCGCTATATGCTATTTGGCTACAAAATAGCGATAAGCAAGGGCAGATAAAAGATCTTCTAAAAATCAACGTGATGGACTAATGAATCGGGTTAGCAAGGATGCTAATGAGAGCCTGTGTTGAGGGAAAGAGGAGGATTTGCAGGCAAAAAAAATCCTTTGCCGTAGCAAAGGATTCTTATATGGCAGGGGCGGAGAGACTCGAACTCGCGACACCCGGTTTTGGAGACCGGTGCTCTACCAACTGAGCTACGCCCCTAAATTTTCTTACCATTAAGCCTGCTTATAAAGCAGGCTTAATTTGAATAAGTGGCGGAACGGACGGGACTCGAACCCGCGACCCCCTGCGTGACAGGCAGGTATTCTAACCGACTGAACTACCGCTCCACCGTATTCTTTTTGTAACCACCGGGTTAGTGCACCGGCTTACTACTTAATTTGATGCCTGGCAGTTCCCTACTCTCGCATGGGGAGACCCCACACTACCATCGGCGCTACGGCGTTTCACTTCTGAGTTCGGCATGGGGTCAGGTGGGACCACCGCGCTAAAGCCGCCAGGCAAATTCTGTTAAATCTGTATCACAGCTGAAAATTGTCTCTGTCTCTTCGCCGAAACAGCTTCGGCGTTGTAAGGTTAAGCCTCACGGTTCATTAGTATCGGTTAGCTCAACGTATCGCTACGCTTACACACCCGACCTATCAACGTCGTAGTCTTCAACGTTCCTTCAGGACTCTCAGGGAGTCAGGGAGAACTCATCTCGGGGCAAGTTTCGTGCTTAGATGCTTTCAGCACTTATCTCTTCCGCATTTAGCTACCGGGCAGTGCCATTGGCATGACAACCCGAACACCAGTGATGCGTCCACTCCGGTCCTCTCGTACTAGGAGCAGCCCCCCTCAATTCTCCAGCGCCCACGGCAGATAGGGACCGAACTGTCTCACGACGTTCTAAACCCAGCTCGCGTACCACTTTAAATGGCGAACAGCCATACCCTTGGGACCTACTTCAGCCCCAGGATGTGATGAGCCGACATCGAGGTGCCAAACACCGCCGTCGATATGAACTCTTGGGCGGTATCAGCCTGTTATCCCCGGAGTACCTTTTATCCGTTGAGCGATGGCCCTTCCATTCAGAACCACCGGATCACTATGACCTGCTTTCGCACCTGCTCGAGCCGTCACTCTCGCAGTCAAGCTAGCTTATGCCATTGCACTAACCTCCTGATGTCCGACCAGGATTAGCTAACCTTCGTGCTCCTCCGTTACTCTTTAGGAGGAGACCGCCCCAGTCAAACTACCCACCAGACACTGTCCGCAACCCGGATTACGGGTCTACGTTAGAACACCAGCCATTAAAGGGTGGTATTTCAAGGATGGCTCCACGCAGACTGGCGTCCACGCTTCAAAGCCTCCCACCTATCCTACACATCAAGGACCAGTGTTCAGTGTCAAGCTATAGTAAAGGTTCACGGGGTCTTTCCGTCTTGCCGCGGGTACACTGCATCTTCACAGCGAGTTCAATTTCACTGAGTCTCGGGTGGAGACAGCCTGGCCATCATTACGCCATTCGTGCAGGTCGGAACTTACCCGACAAGGAATTTCGCTACCTTAGGACCGTTATAGTTACGGCCGCCGTTTACCGGGGCTTCGATCAAGAGCTTCGCGTTGCCGCTAACCCCATCAATTAACCTTCCGGCACCGGGCAGGCGTCACACCGTATACGTCCACTTTCGTGTTTGCACAGTGCTGTGTTTTTAATAAACAGTTGCAGCCAGCTGGTATCTTCGACTGATTTCAGCTCCACCCGCAGGGGCTTCACCTACACATCAGCGTGCCTTCTCCCGAAGTTACGGCACCATTTTGCCTAGTTCCTTCACCCGAGTTCTCTCAAGCGCCTTGGTATTCTCTACCTGACCACCTGTGTCGGTTTGGGGTACGATTTCGTGTTACCTGATGCTTAGAGGCTTTTCCTGGAAGCAGGGCATTTGTTACTTCAGCACCGTAGTGCCTCGTCATCACACCTCAGCGTTAAAAAGGAACCGGATTTACCTGGAACCTCCGCCTACATGCTTAAACCGGGACAACCGTCGCCCGGCTAACATAGCCTTCTCCGTCCCCCCTTCGCAGTAACACCAAGTACAGGAATATTAACCTGTTTCCCATCGACTACGCCTTTCGGCCTCGCCTTAGGGGTCGACTCACCCTGCCCCGATTAACGTTGGACAGGAACCCTTGGTCTTCCGGCGAGCGGGCTTTTCACCCGCTTTATCGTTACTTATGTCAGCATTCGCACTTCTGATACCTCCAGCATGCCTCACAGCACACCTTCAACGGCTTACAGAACGCTCCCCTACCCAACAACACCTAAGTGTCGCTGCCGCAGCTTCGGTGCATGGTTTAGCCCCGTTACATCTTCCGCGCAGGCCGACTCGACCAGTGAGCTATTACGCTTTCTTTAAATGATGGCTGCTTCTAAGCCAACATCCTGGCTGTCTGTGCCTTCCCACATCGTTTCCCACTTAACCATGACTTTGGGACCTTAGCTGGCGGTCTGGGTTGTTTCCCTCTTCACGACGGACGTTAGCACCCGCCGTGTGTCTCCCGTGATAACATTCTTCGGTATTCGTAGTTTGCATCGGGTTGGTAAGCCGGGATGGCCCCCTAGCCGAAACAGTGCTCTACCCCCGAAGATGAGTTCACGAGGCGCTACCTAAATAGCTTTCGGGGAGAACCAGCTATCTCCCGGTTTGATTGGCCTTTCACCCCCAGCCACAGGTCATCCGCTAATTTTTCAACATTAGTCGGTTCGGTCCTCCAGTTAGTGTTACCCAACCTTCAACCTGCCCATGGCTAGATCACCGGGTTTCGGGTCTATACCCTGCAACTTAACGCCCAGTTAAGACTCGGTTTCCCTTCGGCTCCCCTATACGGTTAACCTTGCTACAGAATATAAGTCGCTGACCCATTATACAAAAGGTACGCAGTCACACCACTAGGGTGCTCCCACTGCTTGTACGTACACGGTTTCAGGTTCTTTTTCACTCCCCTCGCCGGGGTTCTTTTCGCCTTTCCCTCACGGTACTGGTTCACTATCGGTCAGTCAGGAGTATTTAGCCTTGGAGGATGGTCCCCCCATATTCAGACAGGATACCACGTGTCCCGCCCTACTCTTCGAGTTCACAGCAAGTGTGTTTTCGTGTACGGGACTTTCACCCTGTACCGTGCGACTTTCCAGACGCTTCCACTAACACACAAGCTGATTCAGACTCTGGGCTGCTCCCCGTTCGCTCGCCGCTACTGGGGGAATCTCGGTTGATTTCTTTTCCTCGGGGTACTTAGATGTTTCAGTTCCCCCGGTTCGCCTCGTTAACCTATGTATTCAGTTAACGATAGTGCAACGAGTTGCACTGGGTTTCCCCATTCGGACATCGCCGGGTCAAAGGTTCATATCACCTCGCCGGCGCTTTTCGCAGATTAGCACGTCCTTCATCGCCTCTGACTGCCAGGGCATCCACCGTGTACGCTTAGTCGCTTAACCTCACAACCCGAAGATGTTTCACTTCTGATTGCGAAAATTTGAGAGACTCGAACACACATAACATGTGTGTCGTTTCAATTTTCAGCTTGATCCAGATTTTTAAAGAGCAAAACTTCGCAGCGCACCTTTTCAGGTACACTCTGAAGTTTTCTTGTTATCGCAGTAAAAGGATGGTGGAGCTATGCGGGATCGAACCGCAGACCTCCTGCGTGCAAGGCAGGCGCTCTCCCAGCTGAGCTATAGCCCCATCGTAGTTAATCTCGTGAACCGCAATTCCTGTCGCCGCAACGCAGCTTCAGCAGGAATTTGGTAGGCCTGAGTGGACTTGAACCACCGACCTCACCCTTATCAGGGGTGCGCTCTAACCACCTGAGCTACAAGCCTGCAGAGATTTTTTACTGCTAATTTTCATCAGACAATCTGTGTGAGCACTACAAAGGCAGGTTCTTTAAGGTAAGGAGGTGATCCAACCGCAGGTTCCCCTACGGTTACCTTGTTACGACTTCACCCCAGTCATGAATCACAAAGTGGTAAGCGCCCTCCCGAAGGTTAAGCTACCTACTTCTTTTGCAACCCACTCCCATGGTGTGACGGGCGGTGTGTACAAGGCCCGGGAACGTATTCACCGTAGCATTCTGATCTACGATTACTAGCGATTCCGACTTCATGGAGTCGAGTTGCAGACTCCAATCCGGACTACGACGCACTTTATGAGGTCCGCTTGCTCTCGCGAGGTCGCTTCTCTTTGTATGCGCCATTGTAGCACGTGTGTAGCCCTACTCGTAAGGGCCATGATGACTTGACGTCATCCCCACCTTCCTCCAGTTTATCACTGGCAGTCTCCTTTGAGTTCCCGGCCGGACCGCTGGCAACAAAGGATAAGGGTTGCGCTCGTTGCGGGACTTAACCCAACATTTCACAACACGAGCTGACGACAGCCATGCAGCACCTGTCTCACGGTTCCCGAAGGCACCAAAGCATCTCTGCTAAGTTCCGTGGATGTCAAGAGTAGGTAAGGTTCTTCGCGTTGCATCGAATTAAACCACATGCTCCACCGCTTGTGCGGGCCCCCGTCAATTCATTTGAGTTTTAACCTTGCGGCCGTACTCCCCAGGCGGTCGACTTAACGCGTTAGCTCCGGAAGCCACTCCTCAAGGGAACAGCCTCCAAGTCGACATCGTTTACGGCGTGGACTACCAGGGTATCTAATCCTGTTTGCTCCCCACGCTTTCGCACCTGAGCGTCAGTCTTTGTCCAGGGGGCCGCCTTCGCCACCGGTATTCCTCCAGATCTCTACGCATTTCACCGCTACACCTGGAATTCTACCCCCCTCTACAAGACTCTAGCCTGCCAGTTTCGAATGCAGTTCCCAGGTTGAGCCCGGGGATTTCACATCCGACTTGACAGACCGCCTGCGTGCGCTTTACGCCCAGTAATTCCGATTAACGCTTGCACCCTCCGTATTACCGCGGCTGCTGGCACGGAGTTAGCCGGTGCTTCTTCTGCGAGTAACGTCAATCACCAAGGTTATTAACCTTAATGCCTTCCTCCTCGCTGAAAGTACTTTACAACCCGAAGGCCTTCTTCATACACGCGGCATGGCTGCATCAGGCTTGCGCCCATTGTGCAATATTCCCCACTGCTGCCTCCCGTAGGAGTCTGGACCGTGTCTCAGTTCCAGTGTGGCTGGTCATCCTCTCAGACCAGCTAGGGATCGTCGCCTAGGTGAGCCATTACCCCACCTACTAGCTAATCCCATCTGGGCACATCTGATGGCAAGAGGCCCGAAGGTCCCCCTCTTTGGTCTTGCGACGTTATGCGGTATTAGCTACCGTTTCCAGTAGTTATCCCCCTCCATCAGGCAGTTTCCCAGACATTACTCACCCGTCCGCCGCTCGTCACCCAGGAGCAAGCTCCCTGTGTTACCGCCCGACTTGCATGTGTTAGGCCTGCCGCCAGCGTTCAATCTGAGCCATGATCAAACTCTTCAATTTAAGTTTGATGCTCGTGAATTAAACTTCGTAATGAATTACGTGTTCACTCAGAGACTTGGTATTCATTTATTGTCCGAAGACATTAAGAATCCATGTCACTTTGAGTGCCCACACAGATTGTCTGATAAATTGTTAAAGAGCAGTGCAACGCGGCTTTCAGCTCACCGTTGCGAGGTGGCGTATATTACGCTTTCCTCTTTCAGAGTCAAGCGTTTATTTTCGCTTTTCTCTGCTGGCGTTCATCTCTGAACCCCGCTAACCCGGCGGCCTGTAAGCCGTTGTTCCGTGTCAGTGGAGGCGCATTATAGGGAGTTCTCAGACGTTGACAACCCCTCTTTTAAAAAAAACGTTCAACCGTCTCTTTTTTGCGCAAAATGGTGCTATAGCGCCAGTTTTTCGAGCGTTTCGAAGCCATAACGTTGTAAAACGGGTAAAAGTTGCTCAGTTTCTGCAGTCAATGCCATGCAGTAAGCGATATTCGCATCAGAAGATTTTGCATTTGGCGCTTCATTTTCAAGTAACCATGCTGTTCTTCGTGCAATGGCCGCTCCGGAGTCCACCAGGCGAGTCCCTTCCGGTAACGCGGCAAGCAGTTCATCTTTTAATAGCGGGAAATGAGTACAACCCAACACAACGGTATCTGGTGGTTCAGCCATACGCAGCCACGGGCGCAATATGCGCTGTAACTCTTCCAGCGGCACCGGTTGACCGTGCAGCTTCGCTTCTGCGATTTCGACCAGCTCGGCAGAACCCAGCATGGCTATCTGGCACTCATTGGCAAAGCGCTCAATCAGCTCACGCGTATAAGGACGCTTTACCGTCCCGCGCGTTGCAAGCAAGCCAACCACACCATTGGCCGTCAAACGAGCCGCTGGTTTAATCGCAGGGACCACGCCGACCACTGGGAAGGGAAACTTCTCACGCAGGGCAGGAAGAGAGACAGTACTCGCCGTATTACAGGCAATAATTGCCAATGCCAGGGGGTAGCGTTGTTGTACGGCCGTGACGATTTCCACTACGCGCTCGACAATAAAGTCTTCGCTCTTCTCTCCGTACGGGAATGCCACGTTATCGAAAGCGTAGATGTAATGAAGGTCCGGCAGGAGATGCCGAACCTCATCATAGACCGACAGCCCACCGACGCCGGAGTCAAACACCAGCACGGTAGGGCGTGGATCAGAAGGTGTAGCTGCCAGACAAGGTGTACTCCCGTCCTGCAGTTTGATAGCCATAAACTGTCTCGTAATCTTTATCGAACAGGTTGGCTATTTTACCACGAACTGTCAGATGAGAGGTGACAGGATATGAAGCTGACAGATCTAAAAGGCTATAAGATGGCATGCGGCGCTGCACGCTCGAGAACTGATTCGAGTTGTTGTTATAGCTTTTACCGAAATATTGATAAGACAGATCCATATCAAACCCGAACATGGCCCAGTCCAGCTGATACTTATATTGCTGGCGAGAGCGATGTGCCAGAACCTCGTTATCAGAGTCTCGACGCGGATCCAGATATTCAGCGCTCAGACGGTGCGTCACCGGGCCTGTTTCAAAGTCACCACTCAGCTCTACGCCTTTAATCGTAGCGGACTGGGTATTGAAATAGGTTCCCGTGAAGCCAAAATCAGGGGAGTAGTAATCGATCAGATCCTTAATCTTGTTCTGGTAAGCGGCCAGGCGCCAGTTAACAGGCCCGGTTAACCCCTGAACGCCCACTTCGAACTGACCCGATTTTTCCGCTTTCAGATCTGGATTCGAGGTGATGAACAGACGGCTCTGGCCATACATCTGCCCCAGCGTTGGTGCCTGGAACCCCGTTCCGTAAGAGACAGTAAGCTGGTAGTCAGGTACAAATTCCCAGCCTGCGGCCGTCTGCCAGGTGCCATTCCAGCCAAACTGTTCGTTATCGTCCCCACGAACGGAGCCTTCCAGCGTCACTGTGTCCAGCTTCTGCTGAGCAGTCAGGTAATAGCCGGTATTGTCACGCTTATAATCATCGGAATTACTCAGATCCTCTGACGTCAACTTCTGCTGTTGCCAGTCAATGCCCGCGCTTACCGTGCCGTAGCCTACCGCCAGGCTGTTACCCCACTGGACGTTTTTCTGCGTCATATTGTCGAGCGATGTGCCGGCGTTATACATCCCTGACACGCTGGAGTAGTTGTAATCTTTGTATTTCTGATAACTCCCCGTCAGTTGCGTCGAGTAATTATCGTGACTCCATGCCAGACCGGTTTCATAGGTGTGGTTATAAACCTGGCGTGCATAGCCCGCGTCATAGGCTGTGTTATTGCTATAGCCATAACCACGAACGAACCCGGAAATCTCCTGAGTAAAATTATGATTCAGGCCCGCCCAGAAGGTTTTGTTACGGAAACCATCGTCATCGCGGTCACCGGAGTAGGTAGAGGTGGGCTGGACATTAAATCCCTGGGTCTCGGTGAAGGAGCCCGCGATCGTCGCCAGCGTCGCTTCGCCCAGCTGTTGGCGCACAGTAGCATCGTACTGCTGATAATGATGAGACCCCATACTCGCCTGAACTTTGCCGCCAGGCTGTGAATTCTGGGTGATAATATTGACGACGCCACCAATCGCATCGGCACCATAGACTGCCGAACGTGGCCCGCGAATCAATTCAATGCGCTGAACAAGAGAGAGAGGGAGTTGGCTAAAATCAGAAATCCCCGTGATACCGGATTTTGCCAGCGGAATACCGTCAATTAAAACCAGCGTATGGCGAGCTTCCGCCCCGCGAATATAGACGTAGCTTGATTGCCCCATCCCGCCGTTCTGTGCAATTTGCACGCCGGGTAAACGACGCATCACATCAATAAGATCTTTAGACTGCCAGCGGTCGATATCCTCACGGGTTACGATATCCGTTGAGGCTAAGACTGAGTTAACAGGTTGCTCGAAACGGTTTGCCGTCACCACCATCGTGCTGGCGTTATCTTGCGCCCAGCCCGAAAATGCCGTGACGGACAGCGCCGTACACAGCGATATTTTTTTAATCATTGTAAAAAGCATCCACAATATAAGAAGGATGCCGCAGGCCTCATCTATAGCACGCGATGATGAAACCAAATGCGACGTGATCCCGGCAGGTCTTCGGGCTGGGTGGCGTTATATGGATGAAGACTTCCCATTTTCACAGTGTCTACAACATTCATCCTGCCAATCCTTACCGCTGCGCGTCAGCTCCAGATTTCCACTGGATTCCCTTTTCACTCATTGAGACCGGAAACAGAATGCTACAATTAGACACGTATAGATGTCCAGATAGCTATTAGCCATTAAATCTGGACATCCCCTGCACAATCCCTACAATCCCCGCGTAATTCATTCTCACTCAGGACGCATCATGACCCCCGAACACCTCCCGACAGATCAGTACGACGCGCAACTGGCCGAGAAGGTCGTCCGCCTGCAAAGTATGATGACCCCTTTTGCAGCGCCCGTTCCCGAGGTGTTTCGTTCGCCGGTCAGCCACTATCGTATGCGCGCCGAATTTCGTATCTGGCACGATGGCGACGATCTGTATCACATCATTTTCGACCAGCAGACCAAATCCCGAATTCGCGTGGACACGTTCCCCGCAGCGAGTGAATTAATTAATCAATTAATGACGCTGATGATTGAAGGGGTACGTAATAACCCGGTGCTGCGTCATAAACTGTTCCAGATTGACTATCTGACCACGCAAAGTAATCAGGCCATTGTTTCACTGCTGTATCACAAAGCGCTAAACGATGAGTGGCGTGAGCAGGCAGAAGCTCTGCGCGACGCGCTGCGGGCGCAAAACATTAACGTCCACATTATTGGCCGTGCTACCAAAACCAAAATTATGCTCGACCAGGATTACGTCGATGAACGTCTGCCGGTGGCAGGTAAAGAGATGATCTACCGCCAGGTTGAGAACAGCTTTACTCAGCCGAATGCGGCTATGAACGTACAGATGCTGGAATGGGCATTGAATGCGACGGAAGGGTCAACGGGCGATCTGCTTGAGCTTTACTGCGGTAACGGTAACTTCTCGCTGGCGCTGGCACGCAACTTTGAACGGGTGCTGGCAACCGAGATTGCTAAGCCGTCCGTGGCGGCGGCGCAGTACAACATTGCAGCGAACCATATTGATAATGTGCAGATTATCCGCATGGCCGCAGAAGAATTCACGCAGGCGATGAATGGCGTGCGTGAATTCAACCGCTTGCAGGGCATTGATCTTAAGAGCTACCAGTGCGAGACGATTTTTGTCGATCCCCCACGTAGTGGGCTGGACAGTGAAACGGAGAAGATGGTGCAGGCGTATCCGCGTATCCTCTATATCTCCTGCAACCCGGAAACCCTCTGTAAGAATCTGGAAACGTTAAGCCAGACGCACAAGGTTGAACGTCTGGCTCTGTTTGATCAATTCCCCTACACCCACCATATGGAGTGTGGTGTGTTACTGACGGCTAAATAAAACGCTTACTCCGGCAAGTGATGCTTGCGGCTACGCATTTTGATGCCAATCCAGAACACCAGCGCGACAGAGAGTACGGCCGGCAGGAAGTTAGAGCCAATGTCCGGATACTCTGCGCGCACCACGGTGCTATAGAGCAAGACGCCCAGGACAAAAAACGCCGCTGATAGCGCCGGAAGCCCGACCGGCATGGTGCGATTTTGATAACGCTGATGCAGGCAGTACACCGTGAGTACCAGCGCAATCATAGGGAAGATCGAGAATGGCACAATGGAGCTAAAAATAGCGGCAAAAGAACCATTGATAGACAAGCCAGCGATCAATGCCAGCAACAGCGTACCTTTATCCTGACCAGAATGTTTCATTACTCACCTTCGTCGATTTGATGTGCCATCTTTTCTTGTTCACGGCGATACCAGTAATACGCGCCTTTGGAGATCATCCGCAGCTGTAATACCAGTCGCTCTTCGAGTTGCTTACGTTGTTCAATACCCACATCCAGTGCTTCGGCACCTGCACTGAAAACAATCGTGACCATCGCCTCGGCCTGCGCTTCCGTGAAGGCACGCGGCATATGATTTTCGAGTTCAAGATAGTCGGCAAGTTCCGCGATGAAATGCTGAATTTCACGCGCGACGGCAGCACGGAACGCGGCCGAAGTACCGGAACGTTCACGCAACAGCAGACGAAATGCGTTGGGATTGTTGCCAATAAATTCCATAAAGGTAGAGACCGAGGTGCGAATGACGCTACCGCCCTTGGCAATACGCTGGCGCGCCTGGCGCATCAGCTGACGCAGCATCAGGCCGCTCTCATCCACCATGGTTAGTCCCAGCTCATCCACATCACGGAAATGACGATAGAAGGACGTTGGCGCAATTCCGGCCTCGCGCGCCACTTCGCGCAGGCTCAAACTGGCAAAACTCCGCTCAGCACTCAGTTGACTGAATGCCGCTTCCACCAGCGAACGCCGGGTTTTCTCTTTTTGTTGTGCTCTTACGCCCATCACGATAATTGAATCCTTCCAAAGCCCTGCTGGCACTATACCAGAGTTTAAAATTAATCGATTTGCCTGGCTTTGTTAATGATTGTTTACGCGCGGTTTGTGCTCCACTGCGCGAAAAAAGCACAACGATAATTGGGTTACTCTGGCAATGATGTTATGATTCTGTTGCTTTTATGTATAAGAACAGGTAAGCCTTGCCATGCCACATTCCTACGATTACGACGCAATAGTTATTGGTTCCGGCCCCGGCGGCGAAGGCGCTGCTATGGGACTGGTTAAACAGGGAGCCAGAGTAGCGGTGATAGAGCGCTACCATAATGTTGGCGGCGGTTGCACCCACTGGGGCACCATCCCTTCGAAAGCCCTCCGCCACGCCGTTAGCCGCATCATTGAATTCAACCAGAACCCTCTTTACAGCGACCATTCCCGACTTCTTCGCTCCTCTTTTGCCGATATCCTGAATCATGCCGATAACGTGATTAACCAGCAAACACGGATGCGTCAGGGTTTTTATGAGCGTAACCATTGCGAGATCTTGCAGGGGAATGCCCATTTTGTGGATGAACACACGCTGGCGCTGGAGTGCCACGACGGTTCTGTCGAGACCCTAACGGCAGAGAAATTTATTATCGCCTGTGGCTCCCGCCCGTACCGTCCGGCAGATGTCGATTTCTCGCACCCACGCGTCTACGACAGCGACTC
The DNA here is from genome assembly GCF_017348915.1 of Leclercia pneumoniae. Lineage (NCBI taxonomy): Bacteria > Pseudomonadati > Pseudomonadota > Gammaproteobacteria > Enterobacterales > Enterobacteriaceae > Leclercia > Leclercia pneumoniae. Next base: position 4,224,272 of record NZ_CP071383.1, read on the forward strand.
CATTCTCAGCCTGCATCATGAACCTCGCCACGTCATCATCTATGGCGCAGGGGTAATTGGCTGTGAATACGCGTCAATCTTCCGTGGCATGGATGTGAAAGTTGATCTCATCAACACCCGTGACCGTCTGCTGGCGTTCCTCGATCAAGAGATGTCCGACTCCCTCTCCTATCACTTCTGGAACAGTGGAGTAGTGATTCGTCACAACGAAGAGTACGAGAAAATCGAAGGCTGCGACGACGGGGTGATCATGCACCTGAAGTCCGGCAAAAAGCTGAAAGCGGATTGCCTGCTTTATGCTAACGGCCGTACCGGTAATACCGACTCTCTGGCGCTGGAAAAGATCGGCCTTGAGACCGACAGCCGTGGTCAGTTGAAGGTCAACAGCATGTACCAGACCGCGCTACCGCATATCTACGCGGTTGGTGATGTCATCGGCTATCCGAGTCTGGCATCTGCGGCCTACGATCAGGGACGCATTGCCGCACAGGCACTGGTAAAAGGTGAAGCGACGGCGCATCTGATTGAGGATATTCCGACCGGCATCTATACCATTCCAGAAATCAGCTCTGTGGGTAAAACCGAACAGCAGCTGACCTCTATGAAGGTGCCTTACGAGGTCGGTCGTGCCCAGTTTAAACATCTGGCGCGGGCGCAGATCGTGGGGATGAGCGTGGGTACGCTGAAGATTTTGTTCCATCGCGAGACGAAAGAGATCCTCGGCATCCACTGCTTTGGTGAACGCGCCGCGGAAATCATTCATATCGGCCAGGCCATCATGGAGCAAAAAGGGGGTGGTAACACTATTGAATACTTTGTTAACACCACCTTTAACTACCCGACCATGGCAGAAGCCTATCGGGTCGCTGCACTGAACGGTTTAAACCGCCTGTTTTAACGCATTATCGAAATGGCCATCCATCGCCCCTCGGATGGCCTCTGCCAGCTGCTCATAGCGGCTGCGCAGCGGTGATCCCGGACGATAAACCAGGCCAATAGTGCGGCGCGGTTCAGGCTTAATGCACGGCAGATAGACCACGCCATCACGTTTGCGCTCGCGCGGTACGGCCAGCGCCGGCAGCAGTGTAATACCGCTTCCCGCCGCCACCATGTTGCGCAGCGTCTCCAGGCTGGTTGCGCGGAAGTGAGTATCTTCATCCGCCCCCGCTTCGAAACAGAAGCCCATTGCCTGATCGCGCAGGCAGTGACCGTCTTCCAGCATCAGCAGCTTTTCCCCGGCCAGATCGGCCATCGGCACGCGATCGCGGTTCGCCCACGGGTGATCTTCATAGATCGCCAGCATCATTGGCTCATCAAACAGCGGCACCTCGATAAAGGCTTCGCTCTCTTTCACCAGCGCCAGGATGGCACAGTCGAGCTTGCCACTATCCAGTTGCGCCAGCAGCTGATGGGTTTGCGCTTCGTGGAGATACATTTCGAGTTTCGGGAAGGTCTGATGCAGCAGCGGAATAATCTGCGGCAACAGGTACGGGCCAACGGTAGGGATCAGGCCAATATGCAGCGGGCCGGACATGGTTTCCCCCTGCTGGCTTGCCATTTCCTTGAGCACTTTGACCTCGCGCAGCACGGTACGCGCCTGATCCACCAGCAGAAGACCTGCCTGAGTGAACAGCACTTTACGACTGGTGCGCTCCAACAGCATCACGCCAAGCTCATCTTCCAGTTTGCGGATCTGGCCGCTCAGCGTAGGCTGGCTAACGTGGCAGGAGTCAGCCGCCCGGCGAAAATGACGATGCTCAGCTAACGCCACCAGGTATTCAAGATCACGAATATTCATTATTCATCCTCCGTCGCCACGATAGTTCATGGCGATAGATAGCATAGCAACGAACGATTATCCCTATCAAGCATTCTGTTGAATAATACACCACATAGACGAGGCGGTACGTGTTTGACCCTTGACGTCCCCGCCCGTCAAACGAGTTTCTCTCAAACTCGAACAACTAAAGCCAACGTGAACTTTTGCGGACCCCGTGGTCCGCATTTTTTTTGCGTAAAAAAGCCCGGGGATAAAAGCAAAATGGCAACCGAAGTTGCCATTTTAGTGTTTGCACCCTCTCCCCGTGGGAGAGGGCCGGGGTGAGGGCACCAGCCCGCACTAATCAGACCAGGCGGGTTTTCGCATCCGCAATGGCCTGGGCCACCTGCTTCGGCGATACGCCGCCTTTGGCCGCACGCTTATCCAGGCACGACTGCAGCGCCAGAATCGGATAAACATCCTCCCCAATCACCGCACTGAATTTCTGCAGGTCAGTCAGGGGCAGATCCTCCAGCGGTTTCCCCTGACGGATCGCTTCGACCACCGCTTCGCCCACAATGTGGTGCGCTTCACGGAAGGGTACGCCTTTCGCTACCAGGTAATCTGCCAGCTCGGTCGAGTTGGCATAACCCTGCTGGGCCGCCTCCTGGCAACGCGGACGTTTCACCTGAATGCCATCCAGCACCAGTGCGCCCATATGCAGACAATCCAGCCAGGTGTCGAGCGCGTCGAACAGCCCCTCTTTGTCTTCCTGCATATCTTTGTTGTACGCCAGCGGCAGCCCTTTCAGGGTCATCATCATGCCGGTCAGCGCGCCCTGCACGCGGCCACACTTGCCGCGGATCAGCTCCAGCGCATCCGGGTTTTTCTTCTGCGGCATCAGAGAAGAGCCGGAGGTCACGCGGTCTGACAGCTCAACAAACCCGGCTTCACCGGAGTTGAAGAAAATCAGATCTTCGGCAAAGCGCGACAGGTGAACCATCCCGATTGAGGCATTGGAGAGCAGCTCCAGCACGTGGTCGCGGTCAGAGACGCTGTCCAGGCTATTACGGGTGGCGGAGGCAAAGCCCAGCCAGCCTGCCAGCTGTTCACGGTCGATTTCATAAGCGGTGCCAGCCAGCGCACCGCTACCCAGCGGGCTAACATCCAGACGTTTCAGCGTATCATGCAGACGGCTTTCATCACGTGCCAGCATCTCTACGTAGGCCAGACACCAGTGAGCAAAGGTCACCGGCTGCGCGCGCTGCAGGTGGGTATAACCCGGCATCACCGCGTCCTGGTTGTTCTGCGCGGTCTCTACCAGCGCGCTCTGCAGCTGACGGGTCGCGGCCAGCAAATCAGCGACGGTCTCTTTACACCACAGTTTCAGATCGGTCGCCACCTGGTCGTTACGGCTACGGCCAGTGTGGAGTTTTTTGCCCAACTGGCCGACTTTGTCGATCAGCTTGCCTTCCACCCAGCTGTGTATATCTTCGGCATCACTCTGGAGGACTTGCTGTGGATCCAGACGCACCTCTTCCAGCAGATTATTCAGCGCCTCTTCCAGCTGCAGCTGTTCGTCTGCGGTCAGTACGCCCACGGTGACCAGCGCTTTGGACCAGGCCACAGAGCCGACGATATCCTGTTCGGCCAGGCGGTAGTCAAAGCGCAAAGAGTCGTTGAACTGTTTGAAACGTTGATCCGCTGCCTGTGTAAAACGCCCACCCCAAAGTGCCATAACATGCTTCCTTTATTCGTTAGTTCTGCCGGGTGTCGCGTCGCGTTCCCGGCCTGCGGTAAATCAATAAATGGTTATGCCAGAATACGCGTGCCAATCGGCGTGCCATTGAACAGCGCCGGCAGTTGCTCAGCGTGGCGCCAGGAGGCGATATCTACCGGGCGGCCCAGCGTGCGGGCAGCATCCAGCGCCGCGTTCACTTTCACAATCATGCCGTCGGTGATAATGCCCTGGTCAATCAGCTGCTCGGCTTTTGCTGCGGTCATCTCCGCGATACGCTGGCCTTTGCCGTCCAGAATGCCGCTCACGTCAGAGAGCAGGATCAGGTCTGCGCCCAATGTTGCCGCCAGCGCGGTAGCTGCCTGGTCTGCGTTGACGTTCATCAGCTCGCCCTCTTCGGTCACGCCGATAGAGCTCACCACCGGCAGGAACCCGCTTTCCAGCAGAGTGTTGATCAGCTTAGGCGAACCAGGCTGCGCCAGTCCAACGTGGCCGAGCTCTTCATCGAGCTGGGTAACTTTTACGCTGTCGCCATCGCCCAGATAGAGGCCAACGGAAGCAATGTGATGCTTCTTCGCCCACGCCAGCAGCGTTTTATTGGCCGTCCCCGCCAGCGCACCGGTAATGATGTCAATCTGGTCGGCAGGGGTAACGCGCAGCCCGTTTTTCTTTTTCACCGGCAGGTTGAGCCCTTTCATCAACTCATCCACTACGCAGCCGCCACCGTGCACGATCACCAGCGGACGCTGATGCGACTCACGGTAGTTCACCAGCGCGGTAAAAAGACGCTCCAGCGCTTCTTCACTATCCAGCAGTACGCCACCGAGTTTGATAATTAATGGATTCATCATCACACCTTAAATAAGAGACTGCGTTTCAGGGAAGCCGAAACGAATATTGGCACACTGCATGGCTTGCGCGGCAGCGCCTTTAAGTAAGTTATCCTCTGCCGCCACCACAATGAGATGCTCGCCCTGGACGGCAAAGCCGATATCGCAGAACGGCAGGCCGACGACGTTTTTCAGCGCCGGCACGCCTTTGTCATACAGACGCACCAGCGGTTTATCTGCATAGGCATGCGTGAAGGCCTCTTTCACCTGTTCTTGCGTCACGCCCGGCTGCAGGCGGCAGGTAATGGTTTCGAGGATCCCACGCGGGAAACTGCCCAGGTGCGGAGTAAAAATCACCTCTGCGCCCAGATGGGTGGTAATTTCCGGATGATGGCGATGATTGAACACGCCGTACGGTTGCAGGCTCACTTCACAGAAGCTGTTAGAGATGGCGGCTTTGCGCCCGGCTCCACTCACGCCACTGGTGGCATTGATCACCGGCCACTGGGTCAGATCCAGCAGATGCGCGTCGATCAGCGGTTTCAACGAAAGCTGTGCTGCAGTCGGATAACAGCCCGGCACGGCAATCAGATTAGCTTCTTTTACTTTCTCTGCGCTCCACTCCGCCAGGCCATACACTGCTTTTTCAAGCAGATCCGGGTGCTGATGCGTGAAACCATAATATTTTTCATAGAACCCGGCGTCGTTAACGCGGAACGCACCAGAAAGGTCGAATACCACGCAGCCGACCGCCAAAAATTGCGGTGCCAGGTGGTGGCTGACCTCATGTGCGGTGGCTAAAAACACCACATCCACGCCGTCGGTAAATTCACTGATGTCGGACATCGGCTGCAGCGGCAGATCCACAATGCCCTTAAGCTGCGGATGCAAATCAGAAATTAATTTTCCGGCATCATTGCTTTGCGCTGACACGGTCAAAGCGGTTATGGTCATATGAGGATGGCGATTCACGTAGCTAACCAGCTCTGCGCCCGCATAGCCGCTAGCACCTACAATCAGCGTATTCAACATCGGGTTCCTTTATGCTCAACGTTAGTGTATTTTTATTCACATATATTGCATGAATATTGATACTATCACGACCTAAGGTATGTCAACAATGAAAATGAATTTGCCACCATTTATCGAGATTTACCGCGCCCTGATTGCCACACCGTCAATCAGTGCAACGGAAGAAGCGCTGGATCAAAGTAATGAGACTTTAATCAATCTGCTTGCAGGCTGGTTCAGCGATCTCGGCTTTAAGGTGGAAGTTCAGCCCGTTCCCGGTACGCGCAACAAATTCAATCTGCTGGCCAGTACCGGCCAGGGCGCTGGTGGCTTATTACTGGCCGGGCATACCGATACCGTACCCTTTGACGATGGCCGCTGGACGCGCGATCCCTTCACCCTGACCGAACATGAGAACAAACTCTACGGGCTGGGCACCGCCGACATGAAAGGCTTCTTCGCCTTTATTCTCGACGCACTGCGTGACGTGGACGTGACGACGCTTAAAAAGCCGCTCTACATTCTGGCGACCGCCGATGAAGAGACCAGCATGGCGGGGGCACGCTACTTCTCTGAAAACACCGCAATCCGCCCTGATTGCGCCATTATTGGCGAGCCCACCTCCCTGCAGCCGATCCGCGCCCATAAAGGCCATATCTCCACCGCGGTACGCGTGATGGGTCAGTCTGGCCATTCGAGCGATCCGGCGCGTGGAGTAAACGCCATTGAACTGATGCACGATGCCATTGGCCGCATCATGACGCTGCGTGATGACCTGAAGGAGCGTTATCACTATGATGCCTTCACCGTTCCTTACCCAACGCTGAATCTTGGCAGCCTGCACGGCGGCGATGCGTCTAACCGCATCTGCGCCTGCTGTGAGCTGCATATGGACATTCGTCCGCTACCCGGCATGACGCTGAGCGATCTCGACGGCCTGCTGAATGAAGCACTGGCCCCGGTAAGCGAGCGCTGGCCGGGCCGTCTGACGGTCTCTGAGCTGCATCCGCCGATCCCTGGCTACGAATGCCCGCCTGACCACCAGTTGGTTGAGGTGGTTGAAAAGCTGCTGGGTGAGAAAACCGACGTGGTGAACTACTGCACCGAAGCGCCGTTTATTCAGACCCTTTGCCCGACGCTGGTGCTTGGCCCGGGTTCCATCAACCAGGCCCACCAGCCGGATGAGTATCTGGAAACCCGCTTTATCAAACCTACCCGCGAATTGATAACCCAGGTTGTGCATCACTTCTGCTGGCATTAAAACTGCCTCTTCACCCTGCTCTCTTCCCAAAGAGACGAGGGTATTTAAATACCCTCTCCCCGTGGGAGAGGGTTAAGTGAAGGGAAATTTCCCGCGATCTCCATCACATTCTCATAAGCATCTCTTATCTGACACAAAGCGAATTAAATTTCGTAAATTGCCTGCATTTTTTCGTTTGCTGAACCGTTTTCGCAGCAATTGACGACAGGGGTTTTACGTGGCTTTATAAAGGGAGATGACAAAATAATGTCCGTCAGATTGCTGAAAGGGCATAAACAAAAATGATGGGGTGACTGGGTTTTTATGAACGAACAATATTCCGCGTTGCGTAGTAATGTCAGTATGCTCGGCAAGGTGCTGGGAGATACCATCAAGGATGCCCTGGGCGAGAACATTCTCGACCGTGTTGAAACTATCCGTAAGTTGTCGAAATCTTCCCGCGCAGGAAACGAGGCCAATCGTCAGGAGCTGCTCACAACGCTGCAGAATCTTTCTAACGATGAACTCTTGCCCGTTGCCCGCGCGTTTAGCCAGTTCCTGAACCTGGCGAACACCGCAGAGCAGTACCACAGCATTTCGCCGCATGGCGAAGCGGCCAGCAACCCAGAAGTGATTGCCCGCACGCTCAGAAAACTCAAAGACCAGCCCGATCTCAACGAAGCGACCATCAAAAAAGCGGTTGAATCACTGTCGCTGGAGCTGGTGCTCACCGCCCACCCGACCGAGATCACCCGTCGTACGCTGATTCACAAAATGGTGGAAGTGAATAACTGCCTGAAGCAGCTCGATAACAAAGATATTGTCGATTACGAGCGCAACCAGCTGATGCGCCGTCTGCGCCAGCTAATTGCCCAGTCCTGGCATACCGATGAAATTCGTAAGCACCGCCCAAGCCCGGTAGACGAAGCCAAATGGGGCTTTGCGGTGGTGGAAAACAGCCTGTGGGAAGGGGTACCGAACTACCTGCGCGAGCTGAACGAACAGCTGGAAGAGAACCTCGGCTACCGCCTGCCGGTCGATTTCGTACCGGTGCGCTTTACCTCCTGGATGGGCGGCGACCGCGACGGTAACCCGAACGTTACGGCGGATATCACCCGCCACGTGCTGCTGCTGAGCCGCTGGAAAGCGACCGACCTGTTCCTGAAAGATATCCAGGTGCTTATCTCCGAACTGTCGATGGTAGAAGCCACTCCGGAACTGCGCGAGCTGGCCGGTGAAGAAGGTGCCAGCGAGCCCTATCGTTACCTGATGAAAAAACTGCGTGGCCAGCTCATGGCAACGCAGACCTGGCTGGAAGCGCGCCTGAAAGGCCAGCGCCTGCCGAAACCAGAAGGGCTGTTGAGCCAGAATGAACAGCTCTGGGAGCCGCTATACGCCTGTTATAAATCCCTGCAGGCCTGTGGAATGGGCATCATCGCCAACGGCGAGCTGCTCGACACCCTGCGCCGCGTGAAGTGTTTCGGCGTGCCGCTGGTACGTATCGACGTGCGTCAGGAGAGCACCCGTCATACCGAAGCGCTGGGCGAACTGACCCGCTATCTCGGCATCGGCGACTATGAAAGCTGGTCAGAAGCCGACAAACAGGCATTCCTGATCCGTGAACTGAACTCCAAGCGCCCTCTCCTGCCGCGCAACTGGGAGCCAAGTAACGACACCCGTGAAGTGCTCAATACCTGTAAAGCGATCGTGGATGCACCGAAAGGATCGGTGGCCGCCTACGTGATCTCAATGGCGAAAACCCCGTCCGACGTGCTGGGTGTTCACCTCCTGCTCAAAGAAGCCGGTATCGACTATGCCCTGCCGGTGGCGCCGCTGTTTGAAACCCTCGACGACCTGAACAATGCCAACGACGTGATGACCCAGTTACTGAATATCGACTGGTATCGCGGCTTCATTCAGGGCAAGCAGATGGTGATGATTGGCTATTCCGACTCCGCAAAAGATGCGGGCGTGATGGCGGCATCCTGGGCGCAGTACCAGGCGCAAGATGCGCTGATCAAAACCTGTGAAAAAGCGGGCATTGAACTGACCCTGTTCCACGGTCGCGGTGGTTCTATCGGACGTGGCGGCGCGCCTGCGCATGCGGCGCTGCTCTCTCAACCGCCAGGCAGCCTGAAAGGGGGCCTGCGCGTCACTGAGCAGGGCGAAATGATCCGCTTCAAATATGGTCTGCCAGAGGTAACCATCAGCAGCCTGTCGCTCTACACCAGCGCCATTCTGGAAGCCAACCTGCTGCCACCGCCGGAGCCGAAAGAGGCCTGGTGCCGCATCATGGACGAGTTGTCAGATATCTCCTGCGAGATGTACCGCGGCTACGTGCGAGAAAATAAAGATTTCGTCCCTTACTTCCGTTCCGCCACGCCTGAGCAGGAACTGGGCAAGCTGCCGCTGGGTTCACGTCCGGCTAAACGTCGCCCGGCCGGTGGCGTCGAGTCGCTGCGTGCCATTCCGTGGATCTTCGCCTGGACGCAGAACCGCCTGATGCTGCCGGCCTGGCTGGGCGCGGGCGCGGCGCTGCAAAAAGTGGTGGAAGATGGCAAACAGAGCGAACTGGAGAGCATGTGCCGCGACTGGCCGTTCTTCTCTACCCGCCTGGGTATGCTGGAGATGGTCTTCTCGAAAGCCGATCTGTGGCTGGCAGAATACTACGACCAGCGTCTGGTAAAACCCGAGCTGTGGACGCTGGGTAAAGAGCTGCGTGAACTCCTGGAAGGCGATATCAAGGTGGTACTGGATATCGCCAACGACTCTCATCTCATGGCAGACCTGCCGTGGATTGCCGAGTCCATCCAGCTACGCAATATCTACACCGACCCGCTGAATGTGCTGCAGGCAGAGCTGTTATACCGCTCCCGTAAAGCCGAGGAAGAAGGTGCGGAACCGGATCCCCGTGTCGAGCAGGCCCTGATGGTCACCATTGCTGGCGTGGCGGCAGGCATGCGTAACACAGGCTAATCAATAACTTAGGTACCCTCGTGCTATTGTGCGAGGGTTACCTGAAATTTTTCTGTCATAAACAATTCGAATTCAATATATTTTGCCTCTCTTTTATCCCCTTAATGGGCTCCGTCCGGCTTCAGGCGGTCTAAATCGCTCTGCTTCAGGTTCCCTTAAGGTTTAGTCGCTACGTTGGCGATACGTTTAAAGACAGGCAACCATCATGCAACTCTCCTCCTCCCAGACTAAACCTGCGTTTAGCTGGAAAGCCCTCGCCTGGGCGCTGCTCTATTTTTGGTTCTTTTCTACCTTACTTCAGGTAACCATTTGCATTAGCGGCTACAGCGGCACCAACGGTCTGCGCGATTCGCTGCTATTCAGCTCGTTATGGCTTATCCCGGTCATACTCTTCCCGGCCCGTATTCGTGCCATTGCGGCAGTCATTGGCGTCGTGCTGTGGGCAACCTCGCTGGCGGCACTGAGTTATTACGTCATTTATGGGCAGGAGTTTTCGCAAAGCGTACTGTTCGTGATGTTTGAATCGAATGCGAACGAAGCCAGTGAATATCTGAGCCAGTACTTCAGTCTGAAAATTATTCTCGTGGCGCTGGCCTATACCGCGACGGCAATTTTCCTGTGGACACGCCTGCGCCCGGTGTATGTTCCTTCGCCATGGCGCTGGGTGGTTCCTTTTGCCTTGCTGTATGGCCTGATTCTGCACCCGATTGTGATGAATAGCGTCATCAACAATAAGCCATTTGAAAAAACGCTCAACGGCCTGGCATCCCGTATGGAGCCGGCAGCGCCGTGGCAGTTTATCTCGGGGTATTATCAGTATCGTCAGCAGTTAACGTCACTGAATAGTCTGCTCAATGAAAATGATGCCCTGCCGCCGCTGGCTAATTTTAAAGACAGCTCGGGCGATGCGCCGCGCACTTTGGTACTGGTGATTGGGGAATCCACCCAGCGTGGCCGCATGAGCTTGTATGGCTATCCGCGTGACACCACGCCGGAGCTGGATGCGCTGCACAAAAGCGATCCTGGTCTGACGATCTTTAATAATGTGGTGACGTCTCGTCCCTACACCATTGAGATCCTGCAACAGGCGCTGACCTTTGCCAACGAGAAGCACCCGGACCTTTACCTGACCCAACCGTCGCTGATGAACATGATGAAACAGGCCGGGTATAAAACCTTCTGGATCACCAACCAGCAGACGATGACCGCCCGTAATACCATGTTGACGGTCTTCTCTAAGCAGACCGACAAACAGTTCTATATGAACCAGCAACGTACCCAGAGTGCGCGTGAATACGACACCAACGTGCTGGCGCCGTTTAAAGAGGTGATGGCAGACCCTGCACCGAAGAAATTCATTATCGTGCATCTGCTTGGGACCCATATTAAGTACAAGTTCCGCTACCCGGAAGACAAAGGCTACTTTGACGGCAAAACCGATCATCTGCCGGCGGGTCTGAGCCCGGAGGAGCAAGAGTCTTATAACGATTATGATAACGCCAACCGTTATAACGACATGGTCGTCGCCAGCCTGATCAAAGATTACAAAGCGACGGATCCGAACGGCTTCCTGCTTTACTTCTCCGATCATGGTGAGGAGGTGTATGACACGCCGCCGCACAAGACTCAGGGTCGTAACGAAGACAATCCAACGCGTCATATGTATACGGTGCCGTTCCTGCTCTGGACGTCAGAGAAGTGGCAAGCCGCACATCCACGCGATTTCTCGCAGGATGTTAACCGTAAATACAGCAGCTCTGAGCTGATTCATACCTGGTCAGATTTGGCGGGCCTAACCTATGACGGATACGATTCTACGCGTTCCATCACCAGCCCGGCATTCAAAGAGACCACCCGCTGGATTGGCAATCCGTATAAGAAAAATGGACTGATTGACTACGATAGCCTGCCGCATGGCGATCAGGTCGGAAACCAGTAACCTGTACAAAAGGCCATCCAGTCAGGGTGGCCTTTTTTTATTCCCAATCTTTTCCCCTTTAGATGTAGCGCAACAAATGCTCGCCTCCCCGGCGGTAGAGTCAGTTTTAACTCACTGCAAAACGCGTTTGTCACCTCACTCTCTAAAGGAGACATGTTATGGACCGTATTATTCAATCGCCAGGCAAATACATTCAGGGCGCGGATGTGCTCTCCCGCCTCGGTGACTACCTGAAACCGCTGGCTCCCCGCTGGCTGGTGGTCGGCGATAAGTTTGTGCTGGGGTTTGCCGAAGAGACTATCCGTCAGAGCTTTAACGAGGCTGAACTGCAGGTTGAGATTGTGCCGTTTGGCGGCGAATGTTCGCAAAATGAAATTGATCGCCTGCGCAAACTGGCACAAGGGGCAGAGTGCCAGGCCGTGCTGGGCATCGGCGGCGGCAAAACCCTGGATACTGCAAAAGCACTGGCCCACTTTATGGATGTGCCCGTCGCCGTCGCCCCTACCATCGCCTCAACCGATGCGCCATGCAGCGCGCTCTCCGTTATTTATACCGATGAAGGCGAGTTTGACCGCTACCTGATGCTGCCTCATAACCCCAATATCGTCATTGTGGATACCCGCGTGGTGGCCGGTGCCCCGGCACGTCTTCTGGCAGCCGGTATTGGCGATGCGCTGGCCACCTGGTTTGAGGCGCGGGCCTGTTCACGCAGCGGCGCCACCACCATGGCGGGCGGCAAATGTACGCGTGCCGCGCTGGCGCTGGCCGAACTGTGCTACAACACGCTAATTGAAGAGGGCGAAAAAGCGATGCTGGCCGCTGAACAGCACGTAGTTACGCCGGCGCTGGAGCATGTGATTGAAGCCAACACCTACCTGAGCGGCGTGGGCTTTGAAAGCGGCGGTCTGGCTGCCGCTCACGCCATCCACAACGGCTTAACGGCCCTGCCGGATGCGCATCACTATTATCACGGCGAAAAGGTGGCATTTGGGACATTGACTCAGTTGGTGCTGGAGAACGCACCGGTAGAAGAGATCGAAACCGTCGCGGCGCTGTGCCACAGCGTCGGCCTGCCAATTACCCTGGCACAGCTGGATATCAAAACCGATATCCCCGTGAAAATGCGCCTGGTGGCTGAAGCAGCCTGCGCTGAAGGCGAAACGATTCATAACATGCCTGGCGGAGCGACGTCGGATCAGGTTTATGCCGCGCTGCTGGTGGCAGACCAGTATGGCCAACGCTTCCTGCATGAGTGGGAATAAACGTCTGATATAAAAAATCCCCGCCGAAGCGGGGATTTTTTTATGACGTCGGTTTACTTCAGATCGAAACGGTCAAGGTTCATGACGCGTCCCCAGGCCGCCACGAAGTCGTTCACAAACTTCTCGTGACCATCGCTGCTGGCGTATACTTCTGCCAGCGCGCGCAGTACGGCGTTTGAGCCGAACACCAGGTCCGCGCGTGAAGCGGTATATTTCACCTCGCCGCTGGCGCGGTCGCTGCCGGCAAACAGCTCGTTAGAGTCGTCGGTCGCTTTCCACTGTGTACCCATATCCAGCAGGTTGACGAAGAAATCATTGCTGAGCACGCCCGGACGATCGGTAAAGACACCGTTTTTGCTGCCGTCGAAGTTGGCGCCCAGCACGCGCAGGCCGCCTACCAGTGCGGTCATTTCCGGTGCCGTTAGGGTCAGCTGCTGCGCTTTATCAATCAGCAGGGACTCGGTGGTGGAAACATCAACCTGCGCACGATAGTTACGGAAGCCGTCGGCAATCGGTTCGAGCAGGTTAAACATCTCGATATCCGTCTGATCCTGACGAGCATCCACGCGGCCCGGCGTAAACGGCACAGTAACGTAAACGCCCGCCGCTTTCGCAGCCTGCTCAACGCCCACCACACCCGCCAGCACGATGATATCGGCCAGCGACGCTTTATTCACACTGCGCTGGATGGCTTCCAGCGCCGGTAAGGCACGCACCGCTGCGGCGTTCACATCCCAGTCGCGCTGCGGAGACAGCGCCAGGCGTGCACCGTTCGCACCGCCGCGTTTATCACCACCGCGGAAGGTGGACGCCGAGGCCCAGGCCACGGAGACCAGTTCGCTCACCGGGAGACCCGAAGCGGCAATCTCTGCCTTCAGGGCGTTGATATCTTCCTGCGTCGGGTTATAGACCGGCTTCGGCAGGGGATCCTGCCAGATAAGCTCTTCTTTCGGCACTTCCGGCCCGAGGTAACGTGAAATCGGCCCCATGTCGCGGTGCGTCAGTTTGAACCACGCCCGGGCAAACGCTTCGTTAAAGGCCTGCGGATCGTTCAGGAAGCGACGGGAAATTTTCTCGAATTCCGGATCAAAGCGCAGGGTCAGATCGGTTACCAGCATGGTTGGTTTGCGCTTTTTCGACGGGTCGAACGGGTCCGGCATCACATCCGGTGCGTCGACAGCTTCAAACTGGATCGCCCCTGCCGGGCTGCGGGTCTGCACCCACTCATATTTGAATAAGTTCTCGAAGAAGTAGTTGCTCCACTGGGTCGGCGTTTGTGACCAGATGACCTCCAGCCCGGAGGTAATAGCGTCTGCGCCAATACCGGTGCCGTGCGTGCTGGTCCACCCCAGGCCCTGCGCTTCGATTGGGGACGCCTCAGGATCGGTGCCCACGTGCGTGGCTTCCCCGGCGCCGTGGGTTTTACCCAGCGTGTGCCCCCCGCCAATCAGCGCGACGGTCTCTTCATCGTTCATCCCCATGTTGCCAAAGGTCGCGCGAATAGCCGCCGCCGCTGACAGCGGGTCACCGCTGGCATTTGGCCCTTCCGGGTTAACGTAAATCAGCCCCATTTCTGTCGCCGCTAACGGGCGCTTCGCCAGTGCTTCCGGGTCACGGTGCTTGAGCCAGGCCGTTTCATCACCCCAGTTCACATCCAGATCCGGCTCCCAGACGTCTTCACGCCCGGCGCCAAAACCAAAGGTACGGAAGCCGGAATTCTCCAGCGCCACGTTCCCGGCGAGGATAAAGAGATCGGCCCAGGAGATTTTCTGGCCATATTTTTGTTTGATTGGCCACAGCAGGCGGCGCGCTTTATCCAGGCTGACGTTATCCGGCCAGGAGTTCAGCGGCGCAAAGCGCTGCTGGCCACGTCCGGCGCCGCCACGTCCGTCAACAGAACGATAGGTACCCGCACCGTGCCAGGCCATGCGAATAAAGAGTCCCGCGTAGCTACCCCAGTCGGCAGGCCACCAGGGTTGAGAATCGGTTAACAGCGCTTTGAGATCGCCTTTCAGGGCAGAGTAATCAAGTTTGCTAAATTCTTTGCGGTAGTCGAAATCTTCACCCAAAGGGTTCGAACGACTGGAGTGCTGATTAAGAAGATCGATGCGGAGTTGTTTCGGCCACCATTCTTTATTGCCCGTGCCCGCACCCGCGCTATGGTCAACGCCGCCCTGATGGAACGGGCATTTACCCATAGATGACGCTTTATTAGTATCGTCTGACGTGCTCATCGCTGTGCTCCCTTTAGAGTGTTACCGTTACGATATACACCACCAGCGATAAGAGATAGTTGAATTGATCCACAGATTCGATAGTTAATTCCTTTTAACTTATCGCCCGCTTAAAAACCTTGCAAACTATTGGGATATTTTAAAGATTACGCCGGACGAACGCCCAGCGTATGGCAGATGGCGTAACTCATCTCTGCACGGTTCAGGGTATAGAAGTGGAAGTCTTTCACCCCTTCCCGGCTCAAGATCTTCACCATATCCATCGCGATACTTGCCCCCACCAGCTTGCGGGTTTCTGCATCGTCATCCAGACCTTCGTACATTTTGGACATCCAGTGTGGAATGCGCACGTTGGTCATGTCGGCAAATTTCTTCGCCTGCTTAAAGTTAGAGACCGGCAGAATGCCCGGAATGATTTCAACGTCGATACCCGCAGAGACGCAGCGGTCACGAAAGCGCAAATAACTCTCTACATCGAAAAAGAACTGAGTGATGGCACGACTGGCACCGGCATCCACTTTGCGCTTCAGGTTCAGCAGGTCCGCCTGGGCGCTTTTCGCTTCCGGATGCACTTCCGGATAAGCCGCAACGGAGATATCAAAATCACCGACCTCTTTCAGTAAGGCAACCAGATCGGTCGCGTACATCTCGGGTTTACCGCTTCCCGGCGGAAGATCGCCGCGCAGGGCAACGATATGACGAATACCGTTGTTCCAGTAATCTCTGGCAATCGCACTCAGTTCTTCGCGGGTGGCGTCGATGCAGGTCAGGTGCGGAGCGGCTTCCAGACCGGTTTGCTCTTTAATGCCTTTGATGATGCTGTGCGTACGGTCACGCTCACCGGAGTTAGCCCCGTAGGTTACGGAGACAAACTTAGGCTTCAGGCTGCTAAGGCGATCGATAGAGGCCCACAGGGTTTGCTCCATTTCACTGGTGCGCGGCGGGAAAAATTCAAAAGAGACATTAATCTGGCCATTTACTTCTGCCAGGCTCTGATTCAGGGCTTCCCGCTGGTTGGCGTGAAAAAAGCTCATACCTTACCTCATCAATCGCGTGTGGTTGTTTGTTATGCCGTGAACTTCTATACGTTTAGACGTCCAGATGTAAAAATGACGGAAAAGCGGAGTGGCGTCAACAGAAATAATCATCATTGACGGTGAGGAATACTCAGGGGAGATGAGGGGGGTTCATGATGGGGGTTGGGTGCGGTCTGTCCACCCTCACTCCGGCCCTCTCCCTCAGGGAGAGGGAGAAGATGGTTCCCTCCCCTGGCGGGGAGAGAACCAGCAAGACTACAGCAGCTGCGCCAGACGGTTGATATCTGACTGAATGGCACCAGCGGTGACATCGCGCCCCGCGCCAGGCCCACGGATCACCAGTGGGTTATCGCGATACCAGCGGCTTTCAATGGCAAAGACGTTATCACATGGCAGCAGCGCCGCCAGCGGATGCTCCGGACGCACGGCTTCTACCCCGACGCGGGCTTTACCGTTGGCATCGAAGCGCGCCACGTAGCGCAGCACCAGCCCCATCTCACGCGCGGCTTCCAGACGTTGCACCATTTGCGCGTTCAGCTCGTCACCGTTCTCGAAGAAGTGATCGACAGAGCCCTCCTCGCATCCAGCAGGCACAAGCGATTCGACACGTACGGCGCTGGGTTCGATATCGTAGCCCGCTTCGCGCGCCACAATGACCAGTTTACGCATCACGTCTTTCCCGGAGAGATCGACGCGCGGATCCGGTTCGGTCAACCCCTGCTGCCATGCCTGATCCACCAGGTCCGTAAAGGGCACGGTACCGTCAAACTGCAGGAACAGCCAGGAGAGCGTACCGGAGAAGATGCCGCTGACAGCCAGGATGCTGTCGCCGCTTTCAATCAAATCACGCACCGTGTGGTTCACCGGCAAACCGGCCCCCACGGTGGCGTTATAAAGCCAGTGGCGACCCGTTTTTTCAAACGCATCGTGGATTTGGCGATATTTATCGGTATTGCTCGCCCCGGCCAGTTTGTTCGCGCTAATCACGTGGAAACCGTGGCTGGCAAAATCCAGGTACTGATCGGCCAGCTGCTCACTGGCGGTGACGTCCAGCACCACTAAATCGTCATACGGATGCGCTCGCATCCACAGGAAGAGCGACTCTTCATCCTGCTCGACCGCTTCGTCGTTGAAGAACGCGAGCGCCCGGCTGGCATCCAGCCCTTCGTAGTTCAGCAAGCTACGGCGGCTGTCCACCACCCCCGCCAGCACAAATTCGAAGCCGGTACGCGCCGACAGGGTTGTCTGCTCGCGAGCAAACAGCTCAAGCCAGCGAGAACCGATGTTACCTTTGCCGAACAGTACCAGGCCAATACGCTTTTCCGCGCGGAACAGCGAGGTGTGTAGCCCCTGAATCAGACTTTCGGTCGGCCCTTTACGCAGCACGGCAACCAGGCTAATGCCCTCTTCCGACTGCCAGGTGAACTCCACCGGCTGGCCTTTCAGTTGCTGCCAGAAACGGTGGCAGTGCAGCGGGTTGCGGGTGACGCCCGCACCGACCATCGCTACCAGCGCCAGCCCCTGGCGCAGACGAAGTTCGCCGGGCAGGCCTGCTTCATCCAGAATTTTTAAGGCGCTGTCCGCCACTTCTGCGGTATAGCAGAACTGCAGCAGCTGACGGTCGTTATGCACGCCAACGGCCAGCGGACGCACCTGAGCACGCTTCAGAACCAGATCGATATCTTTATGCGCCAGCTTAAAGTCCTGACCCGCCGGCACCTGGAACTCAATCAGGCAGATATCATCATGGCTGGTCACAATACGCGCGCCGGTACCGGAGGCCAGCACGCGTTCGATGCGGGTAGAGCCCTGATCCGGGGTATAGCTGCAACGGAGTTGTAGATCGATATCGCTGCCGGAAACCGGCTGCAGGGTGCGCGCATGCAGAACCGGTGCGGCCAGACGCGCCAGCTCGCTGGCTTCGTCCAGACGCAGAAGCGGCAGCAGACAGGCATCTTTAACTTTACGCGGGTCGGCACTGTACACGCCGGCGACGTCGCTCCAGATAGTGACGCGGTTAACCCCCGCCAGCGCACCGATTTGCGTTGCCGAATAGTCAGAGCCGTTACGCCCCAGCAGCACGGTTTCGCCCGCGTTGCTGCGGCTGATAAAACCGGTCACGACGATGCGTTTACCCGGATGCTGTACCAGCAACTGTTGCAGCAGCGGATAGGACAAGCCTTCATCCACCTGCGGCTGCGCAGCGCGTTCGGCGCGCAGGAAGTCACGCGCATCAAGCCAGGCGGCTTCAAGCCCTTGTTGTTCCAGAACGGCCGCCATCAGCCGCGCAGACCAGACCTCGCCGTGGCCAACCACTTCAGCGTAAACCGCATCGGTCACGCCGCTATCCAGCAAGCCGGCCAGACGTTCGAGATCGTGAATGAAGGTACTGATCAGGCCATCCGCCACCTCGGCAGGCAGCAATCCGGCGATCAGTTCGCTCTGGTAACGGCGTAATGACTGTTGTACCTGATGCGCAGAGAGACGATCGGTCTGGCTTAATTTCAGCCAGCTAATCAACTGGTTGGTGGTGCTGCCCGCCGCAGAGACAACCATCATGTCCCCCGGCATCGAATATTCCGCCATGATCCCCGCGACCCGCAGGTAACATTTCACATCAGCAAGACTACTACCACCAAACTTGTGCAGTTGACGACCCTTCGCCCCTGCCTGCGCTATCACACTCATGATTACCCCTTGGCTGCGACCCGGAAGCCATTTTCCAGATCGGCAATTAAATCTTCACAATCTTCAATACCGGTTGAGATGCGTAGTAGCGTCTCAGCGATCCCGGCGGCGGCACGCGCTTCTGGCGCCATGCCAGCGTGGGTCATTGTTGCGGCGTGGGAGATTAAGCTTTCAACGCCCCCTAATGATTCCGCCAGCGTAAACAGTGACAACCCGCTCAGGAAGCGACGCAGCGTCTGCTCGTCGCCATCCAGTTCAAAACTTAACATCGCACCAAAGCCCTTTTGTTGACGGGCCACAATCTCGTGTCCCTGATTTTCCGGCAGCGACGGGTGATAGAGCTTTTTCACCAGCGGCTGGGTCTTCAGGAAATCGACAATCGCCTGGGCATTACGCTGCGCCACTTCCATACGCGGCGACAGGGTGCGCAGTCCACGCAGCAGCAGGTAGCTGTCAAACGCACTGCCGGTGACGCCGATGTTATTCGCCCACCATGCCAATTCGGTGACAAGCTCAGGATCCTTTGCAATCACTACCCCGGCGACCACGTCAGAGTGGCCGTTCAGGTATTTAGTACATGAATGCAATACCAGGTCCGCACCCAGCGCTAACGGATTCTGCAGCGCAGGACTGAGGAAGGTATTATCCACTACAGTTATCGCTCCCGCATCCCTTGAGAGCTGACAAATTTGTGCAATATCGACGACGCGCAACAGCGGATTGCTTGGACTTTCCACTAAAACCAGCTTTGGCTTCTCTGCCAGCGCCTGTTTTAGCGCCTGCTCATCCCCCTGATCGACAAACAAGACGCGGTAGCAACCCCGTTTTGCCAGGCTGTCAAACAGACGGTAACTGCCGCCGTAGCAGTCGTGCGGGGCCACCAGCAGATCGCCAGGTTTCAGGAACACCGTGGTGACAAGATGAATAGCCGACATGCCAGTATTGGTCAGTACCGCGCCGGCGCCGCCTTCCAGTTCTGCCAGCGCACGCTGGGTGACATCACGCGTAGGATTGCCACGACGCGAGTAGTCATGCGCGCGCGGTTCATTAAATCCGGTGAAGTTATAGGTACTGGAGAGATGAATCGGCGGGACGACGCAGCCATACTGCTCGTCGTCATTCAATCCGCTACGCACTGCAATGGTGGCCTGTTTACGCGTCATGGTGAAGGCTTCCTGGCTTAATGGATGAAAAGTCAGGCATCAGAGTAAACATTGATTATATGGACGTCAATACATCTGGACATCTAAACTTCTTTGCGTATAGATTGAGCAATACGCAAATAGCCGTTAAAATTATATGCTTTAGCGCATAACGCAGAGGCAATATCCGTGTCACAGCGGCGTCTCTACGGTAAACTACGCGGGATTATGGCCCCGGCCCCGGCAGTCGCTGCGGCATTGGCCTCATATTAATGACTTAGAGGATTAAAGGTATCTCATGGCTGAATGGAGCGGCGAATATATCAGCCCATACGCTGAGCACGGTAAGAAGAGTGAACAAGTAAAAAAAATTACGGTTTCCATTCCTCTGAAGGTGTTGAAGATCCTCACCGATGAACGTACGCGTCGTCAGGTGAATAACCTGCGTCACGCCACTAACAGTGAACTGCTGTGCGAAGCGTTCCTGCATGCGTTTACCGGTCAGCCCTTGCCTAACGATGAAGATCTGCGCAAAGAGCGCAGTGATGAAATTCCGGAAGAGGCGAAGGTGATCATGCGTGAACTGGGCATCGACCCGGATACGTGGGAATACTAAGGCAGCCAGGCTGAATCAGCCCTGACGATAAAATGCGATCCCGCTGAGCCGACTCAGCGGGATGGCTTCTTAGAAGTTGTAGCCTAAGCCCATACGAAAACGGGTTTGACGATCGTCGGTTGTCGCCGTGTTGTATCCGGACGCGACATTGCCCACCTCCGCAAAGGGCACCCAGGAATCTATTTTATAGGCCACGCGGAAGTTATATTCGTAATCCTCTTTTTTATTATTATATAGATTTTCATTATCTGCGAACTTATAGAGGCCGTTAAGTTCGAGCATGACATTATCGATATTATAACCCAGCCAAATTTCTGGGCGATAAACCATACGGTCATCTTGCCCCTGTGCATTACGCCGCGTATATTCCGTACGGTAGCGAAATGCTGTCCACCAGTTCTCATTTATAGCGTACTGAACGCGTAAATAGGGTTTATAAATTGCCATGTCTTCGCCCATCTCCACGGCAATGCCCGGTTGCCAGAGTAAACCTTGCCAGCCAAACTGGGTAATGACTCCAACTTATTGATAGTGTTTTATGTTCAGATAATGCCCGATGACTTTGTCATGCAGCTCCACCGATTTTGAGAACGACAGCGACTTCCGTCCCAGCCGTGCCAGGTGCTGCCTCAGATTCAGGTTATGCCGCTCAATTCGCTGCGTATATCGCTTGCTGATTACGTGCAGCTTTCCCTTCAGGCGGGATTCATACAGCGGCCAGCCATCCGTCATCCATATCACCACGTCAAAGGGTGACAGCAGGCTCATAAGACGCCCCAGCGTCGCCATAGTGCGTTCACCGAATACGTGCGCAACAACCGTCTTCCGGAGCCTGTCATACGCGTAAAACAGCCAGCGCTGGAGCGATTTAGCCCCGACATAGCCCCACTGTTCGTCCATTTCCGCGCAGACGATGACGTCACTGCCCGGCTGTATGCGCGAGGTTACCGACTGCGGCCTGAGTTTTTTAAGTGACGTAAAATCGTGTTGAGGCCAACGCCCATAATGCGGGCGGTTGCCCGGCATCCAACGCCATTCATGGCCATATCAATGATTTTCTGGTGCGTACCGGGTTGAGAAGCGGTGTAAGTGAACTGCAGTTGCCATGTTTTACGGCAGTGAGAGCAGAGATAGCGCTGATGTCCGGCGGTGCTTTTGCCGTTACGCACCACCCCGTCAGTAGCTGAACAGGAGGGACAGCTGATAGAAACAGAAGCCACTGGAGCACCTCAAAAACACCATCATACACTAAATCAGTAAGTTGGCAGCATCACCCGAAGTCTATATCCAATCCTGAATGCCATCGCTAAAAAATGGCAAAATAAAAACAAGACACGAGCAAAGTGTAGAATTACCCGAAGCGGGAAACCTTTTATATTTGGACATCCAGAATAAATGCGTGGCAGAGAGATCAAGAAAACAGAGATGAATATCACCCTCTGTTAAAGAATAAGCCAGCCAAATATTTGAGTGGGAAATATAAAAAGAGAGTGATGAAAAATAATGATTTTTAATTTAAATAAAAAGAAGTTAATTATTCAGGCAGTATATTGCAGGCATAAAAAAAACCGCCCGTAGGCGGTTTCTTCTGGAAGCTTATTTCGCGCCCGGGATGCTGAAACGCTTGTTGAAGCGGTCAACACGGCCACCGGTTGCAACATCACGCTGCTTACCAGTGTAGAACGGGTGGCATTTACCGCACACGTCCAGGTTCAGATCGTGGCCCACGGTGGAGCGGATCTGGATAGCGTTACCGCAAGAGCAGTTTGCAGTAATCATTTCGTATTTCGGGTGAATATCTTTTTTCATGGGAGAACCTCAGTAAAGGCCGCGTCGCTCTTCCAGCCCTAACGCCAGACACCACGCGATGTTGAATGTAAGTTCTTTGGCGTAAAGTACACCAAAGGCGGCGAATCATACAGAATTTAACCAGGCGATGCAAACTGATCCGCACGCCGCCTTTCACTAATGTGTATACTAACGCGCCACTTTTCAAGTCAGGAAGATTCGATGCCCGTTGCTCACGTTGCCCTGCCCGTTCCGCTTCCCCGCACCTTTGATTACCTGCTGCCCGACGGCATGGTTGCTCAGGCTGGCTGCCGCGTGAACGTGCCATTCGGTAAGCAGCAGCGGGTAGGGATTGTGGTCTCAGTCAGTGAGCAAAGTGAGTTGCCGAGAAGCGAACTGAAAAGCGTGGTCGAGGTGCTGGACGACGAACCCGTCTTCTCCGCCAGCGTATGGCGGTTACTGCTCTGGGCCGCCGATTATTACCACCATCCGCTGGGCGACGTGCTCTTCCATGCGCTACCGATCCTGCTGCGACAGGGCAAAAATGCCCGCCATGCCCCTCAGTGGTACTGGTTTGCCACCGAGCAGGGTCAGGCGGTGGATATCAACAGCCTGAAGCGCTCGCCAAAACAGCAGCAGGCGTTGGCAGCATTGCGTCAGGGGCGTATCTGGCGCCATCAGGTAGAAGATCTGGAATTTAATGACGCCGCGCTGCAAGCGCTGCGTAAAAAAGGGCTGTGTGAACTGGCAAGTGAAGCCCCGGCCATTCAGGACTGGCGTAACGGCTTCTCCGTGGCGGGTGATCGACTGCGGCTTAATACCGAGCAGGCGACGGCGGTAGGCGCTATTCATAGCGCATCGGATCGCTTCTCCGCATGGCTGCTGGCAGGCGTGACGGGCTCAGGTAAAACAGAAGTTTATCTTAGCGTACTGGAGAACGTCCTTGCTCAGGGCAAGCAGGCGCTGGTGATGGTGCCGGAGATCGGCCTGACGCCGCAAACCATCGCCCGCTTTCGCGAGCGTTTTAATGCGCCGGTTGAAGTGTTGCACTCCGGCCTGAACGACAGCGAGCGTCTCAGTGCCTGGCTGAAGGCGAAAAATGGTGAAGCGGCGATTGTTATTGGTACTCGCTCTTCTCTGTTTACCCCTTTCAAGAATCTGGGCGTTATTGTTATCGATGAAGAGCACGACAGCTCTTATAAACAGCAAGAGGGCTGGCGTTATCACGCCCGCGACCTGGCGGTGTACCGTGCCCATAGCGAGCAGATCCCGATTATTCTTGGCTCCGCCACGCCCGCGCTGGAAACCCTGCATAATGTGCGCCAGCGTAAGTACCATATGCTGCGCCTGACCCGCCGCGCGGGGAATGCCCGACCGGCAACGCAGCATGTGCTCGATTTAAAAGGTCAGCAGGTGCAGGCGGGATTAGCACCAGCGCTGATCGCGCGTATGCGTCAACATCTGCAGGCGGATAACCAGGTCATTCTGTTTCTCAACCGTCGCGGTTTTGCGCCGGCACTGCTGTGCCATGATTGCGGCTGGATCGCTGAGTGTCCGCGCTGCGACCACTACTATACTCTGCACCAGGCGCAGCATCATTTGCGCTGCCACCACTGCGATAGCCAGCGGCCAATACCACGTCAGTGCCCCTCTTGCGGCTCCACACATATGGTGCCGGTAGGGTTAGGCACCGAGCAGCTTGAGCAGGCGCTCAGCCCCTTTTTCCCGGATGTACCTATCTCACGTATTGACCGGGACACCACCAGCCGTAAGGGTGCGCTGGAGCAGCACCTGGCCGAAGTACATCGCGGCGGTGCCCGCATTTTGATCGGCACCCAGATGCTGGCGAAGGGGCACCACTTCCCGGACGTGACGCTGGTTGCGCTGCTGGACGTGGATGGCGCCCTCTTCTCGGCGGATTTCCGCTCTGCGGAGCGCTTCGCCCAGCTGTACACCCAGGTGGCGGGACGTGCAGGACGTGCGGGTAAACAGGGCGAAGTGGTGCTCCAAACTCACCATCCCGAGCATCCGCTGCTGCAGACCTTGCTGCAAAAGGGCTACGACGCCTTTGCCGAGCAGGCGCTGGCAGAGCGGCAATCGCTGCAGTTACCGCCATGGACCAGCCATGTCATTATCCGGGCAGAAGATCATAATAATCAGCAGGCTCCCCTGTTCCTGCAGCAGCTACGGAATCTGTTGCAAGCCAGCCCGCTGGTAGACAATCAGCTCTGGATCCTCGGGCCGGTACCCGCCCTGGCGCCAAAACGCGGCGGACGCTATCGCTGGCAGATTTTGCTGCAGCACCCCTCTCGTATTCGCTTACAGCACATCGTCAGCGGAACCTTAGCGCTCATCAATACCTTACCTGAAGCGCGCAAAGTGAAGTGGATGCTGGACGTCGATCCCATCGAAAGCTGAACCGCAATGAGAGGGGGATCGTAAAATTCAATGTGCATCACACTTTTTATGAAAATTCTGTAACCGATTCCATAAACTATCTGATAAAAAATGGGGTAATTCAGTAGATCGGTGATGCGCCTGTGAGGAGAAGACGTTGAAGTCCAGGAAAGAGGTTGCTCCGGCGACCATGAAAGATGTTGCCCTGAAGGCGAAAGTCTCGACGGCAACCGTATCCCGCGCATTAATGAACCCCGATAAAGTCTCTCAATCTACGCGCAATCGCGTAGAACAGGCGGCTCTCGAGGTAGGTTATCTGCCTCAGGCAATGGGACGTAACGTCAAACGTAACGAATCCCGCACCATTCTGGTCATCGTGCCGGATATCTGCGATCCCTTCTTTAGCGAAATCATTCGCGGTATTGAAGTCACCGCTGCGGCGAAAGGCTATCTGGTGCTGATTGGCGATTGTGCTCATCAAAATCAGCAGGAAAAGACCTTTATCGATTTGATCATTACCAAGCAGATCGACGGCATGTTACTGCTCGGTTCACGCTTGCCTTTCGATGCCAGCATCGCAGAGCAACGCAATCTGCCGCCGATGGTCATGGCTAATGAATTTGCGCCTGAACTGGAGCTGCCGACGGTTCACATTGATAACCTCACCGCCGCCTTTAATGCCGTAAATTATCTGCAAGAGCTGGGGCATAAACGCATTGGCTGCATCGCCGGGCCAGAAGAGATGCCGCTGTGTCACTACCGCCTGCAGGGATACGTCCAGGCGCTGCGCCGTGCGGGCGCAACGGTGGATCCCCACTACATCGCCCGCGGCGATTTTACCTTTGCTGCTGGCGGGCTGGCGTTAGAGACGCTGCTGGCGCTGCCGGAACCGCCAACGGCGGTCTTCTGCCATAGCGATGTAATGGCGCTGGGGGCGCTCTCCTGTGCCAAACGCCAGGGTCTGCGGGTGCCCCAGGATCTCTCCATCATCGGTTTTGATAACATCTCCTTGTCTGAGTTTTGCGATCCGCCGCTCTCAACCGTGGCCCAACCTCGCTTTGAGATTGGCCGTGAAGCGATGCTCCTGCTGCTCGATCAGCTGAATGGCCAGACGGTCAGCAGTGGATCGCGTTTACTGGATTGCGAATTGATCGTTCGCGGTTCTACGCGGGCGCTGACGTAAATCAGACTCCCTTATCTGGTCAAAGGCCCGTCGCTTAAGTAACATGACGGGCTGACAAACGAATAAATACAGCGAAACGATAGTGGCACAACGAGATTATGTACGTCGCGGCCAGCCGGCACCTTCGCGACGCAAAAAGAGTAGCCCAAAGAAACAGCAACGGAACCTGCCTGCTGTCTCGCCTGCGATGATCGCAATTGCCGCGGCTGTCGTGGTGGCTTTTATTGGCGGCCTGTACTTTATTACGCATCATAAAAAAGAAGAGACTGAGGCACTTCAGGGCAGCAAAGTCGCCGGAAACGGCCTGCCGCCAAAACCTGAAGAGCGCTGGCGTTATATCAAAGAGCTGGAAAGTCGCCAGCCAGGCGTGCGTGCGCCAACCGAACCCTCCGCCGGAGGGGAGGTGAAGAACGCCGATCAGCTCACGAACGAACAGCGTCAGCTATTGGCTCAGATGCAGGCCGACATGCGCCAGCAGCCAACGCAGCTGAACGAAGTCCCGTGGAATGAACAAACGCCCGCACAGCGTCAGCAAACGTTGCAGCGTCAGCGTCAGGCTCAGGTCCAACAGCAACAACAGCAGCAGCAGTGGTCGCAAACCCAGCCGGTACAGCAGCCTCGCACGCAGCCGCGCGTGACGGAACAGCCTTATCAGCAGCCGCAGCAGCAAACGCGCACGGTACAGACGCAGCCTGCCCAGCAGCCAAAAGCGCAGCCGCAAAAGCAAGCGGCCCAGCCGTATCAGGATTTGCTGCAAACACCGGCGCATACCACCGCACAGCAGCCGAAAACGCAGCAGGCCGCACCGGTTACCAAAGAGACCGAGGCGCCGAAGCAAACGGCTGAGAAAAAAGATGAACGTCGCTGGATGGTACAGTGTGGTTCCTTTAAAGGGGCAGAGCAGGCGGAAACCGTACGTGCCCAGCTGGCGTTTGAAGGATTTGATTCACGCATCACCACCAATAACGGCTGGAATCGCGTGGTAATCGGCCCGGTGAAAGGCAAAGAAAATGCCGATGGCACCATTTCCCGTCTGAAAGTCGCGGGCCACACAAACTGTATCCGACTCGCATCCGGGGGTTGAAACCCCCAAAATCTCCCCCATCTATCATTCTATTCAGCCCTGAGCACTGGCTCAGGGCATCTGTTTCCCGAATTTGTAACCAGGGGGTCTGCTCGTGACAACAATAGTAAGTGTACGCCGTAACGGCCAGGTGGTGATTGCCGGTGATGGCCAGGCCACGCTGGGTAATACCGTCATGAAGGGCAACGTGAAAAAAGTTCGCCGTCTGTATAACGACAAAGTGATCGCCGGTTTTGCGGGCGGCACTGCGGATGCCTTCACGCTGTTCGAGCTGTTCGAACGTAAACTGGAAATGCACCAGGGTCATCTGGTGAAAGCCGCCGTTGAGCTGGCGAAAGACTGGCGTACCGATCGTATGCTGCGCAAGCTTGAAGCGCTGCTGGCAGTGGCGGATGAAAACGCGTCGCTGATCATCACCGGTAACGGTGACGTCGTGCAGCCAGAAAATGATCTGATTGCTATCGGCTCTGGCGGTCCGTATGCCCAGGCCGCAGCCCGCGCACTGTTGGAAAACACCGACATGAACGCGCGCGATATCGCTGTGAAGGCGTTGGATATTGCAGGTGATATCTGCATTTATACCAACCACAACCACACCATTGAAGAATTACCGTCTAAAGCGTAAGGATCGCCCATGTCTGAAATGACCCCACGCGAAATTGTCAGCGAACTGAACAAACACATTATTGGCCAGGACAACGCTAAGCGCTCCGTGGCGATTGCCCTGCGTAACCGCTGGCGCCGTATGCAGCTTGACGAAGATCTGCGCCACGAAGTGACCCCAAAAAACATTCTGATGATCGGCCCGACCGGTGTCGGTAAAACCGAAATCGCTCGTCGTCTGGCAAAGTTGGCCAATGCGCCGTTTATCAAAGTCGAAGCGACCAAGTTCACCGAAGTGGGCTACGTAGGTAAAGAAGTGGATTCCATCATCCGCGATCTGACCGACTCTGCGATTAAAATGGTGCGCGTGCAGTCCATCCAGAAAAACCGTTATCGCGCCGAAGAGATGGCCGAAGAACGTGTTCTCGACGTCCTGATCCCACCGGCGAAGAACAACTGGGGCCAGGCAGAACAGCCTCAGGAGCCCTCTGCAGCACGCCAGGCATTCCGTAAAAAACTGCGCGAAGGCCAGCTGGATGACAAAGAGATTGAGATCGATCTCGCTGCGGCACCGATGGGCGTTGAAATCATGTCTCCACCAGGCATGGAAGAGATGACCAGCCAGCTGCAGTCTATGTTCCAGAACCTGGGCGGCCAGAAACAAAAACCGCGTAAGCTGAAAATCAAAGATGCGATGAAGCTGCTGATTGAAGAAGAAGCGGCAAAACTGGTTAACCCGGAAGAGCTGAAGCAGGACGCGATCGACGCCGTTGAACAGCACGGTATCGTGTTTATCGATGAGATCGATAAAATCTGTAAGCGCGGCGAATCCTCCGGCCCGGATGTTTCTCGCGAAGGCGTACAGCGTGACCTGCTGCCGCTGGTGGAAGGCTGCACCGTCTCCACTAAGCACGGCATGGTGAAAACCGACCATATTCTGTTTATCGCCTCCGGCGCATTCCAGGTGGCGAAGCCCTCTGATCTGATCCCGGAACTGCAGGGTCGTCTGCCAATCCGTGTAGAACTGCAGGCGCTGACCACAGAAGATTTCGAGCGCATCCTGACCGAACCTAACGCCTCTGTAACCGTACAGTACAAGGCGCTGATGGCGACCGAAGGGGTGAATATCGAATTCACCGAAGACGGTATCAAACGTATCGCTCAGGCCGCATGGCAGGTGAACGAAACCACCGAAAACATCGGTGCACGTCGTCTGCATACCGTGCTGGAGCGTCTGATGGAAGATATCTCTTACGATGCCAGCGATCTCAATGGTCAGAGTATTACCATTGATGCCGACTATGTGAGTAAGCACCTTGATGCTTTAGTAGCAGATGAAGATCTGAGCCGTTTTATCCTATAATCGCGTTCATTGCATTTTCATCACAAACGATGGGGCTGAAAAGCCCCATTTTTATTGGCACATAATAACGATGACTGAAATCAGCCGTACGCAAGCCTGGCTAGAAAGCCTGCGCCCAAAGACTCTCCCACTCGCCTTTGCTGCCATTGTGGTAGGCACGGCCCTCGCGTGGTGGCAGGGTCATTTTGATCCTCTTGTTGCCTTGCTGGCGTTGATTACCGCTGGCTTACTGCAAATTCTCTCTAACCTCGCCAACGACTATGGCGATGCCGTAAAAGGCAGCGACAAACCCGATCGTATCGGACCTTTGCGCGGCATGCAGAAAGGGGTCATTACTCAGGAACAGATGAAACGGGCCCTGATTATCACCGTGGTGCTGATTTGTCTGTCCGGGCTGGCGCTGGTTTCGGTTGCATCAAAAACCTTTAGCGATTTTATCGGCTTTCTGGTGTTGGGTTTGCTCGCCATTATCGCGGCCATTACCTACACGGTCGGCACCCGACCTTATGGCTACATTGGTCTGGGCGATATTTCAGTGCTGGTCTTTTTCGGCTGGCTGAGCGTAATGGGCAGCTGGTATCTGCAGGCTCATACGCTGATTCCTGCCCTGTTCTTGCCAGCGACCGCCTGCGGTCTGCTGGCGACGGCAGTGCTGAATATTAATAACCTGCGTGATATCGACAGCGACCGCGTGAACGGCAAAAACACCCTGGCGGTGCGTTTAGGCCCGGTGAATGCCCGTCGCTACCACGCCTGCCTGCTGATCGGCGCGCTGGGTTGCCTGGCGTTATTCAACCTGATTTCGCTGCAGAGCGTGTGGGGCTGGCTGTTTATTCTGGCGGCGCCGCTGCTGATTAAACAGGCGCGTTATGTCATGCGCGAACAACGTGCAGAGGCCATGCCCCCGATGCTCGAACGTACCGTAAAAGGGGCGCTGCTGACTAACCTGTTGTTCGTTATCGGTATTGTGCTCAGTCAGACGCTGAGTTAACTGACAAATATCAATTAACAATTGATGATTTTGCCAACAATGCCTTTCGCGCGATATACTGAAATCACTCGCAGCAACAGAGCGTTAAGCCTATGAAATACGATACCTCCGAGCTTTGCGACATCTATCAGGAAGATGTCAACGTCGTAGAACCCCTGTTCTCCAATTTTGGTGGACGGTCGTCATTCGGCGGTCAAATCATCACGGTGAAATGTTTCGAGGACAACGGGTTGCTGTATGATCTGCTCGAACAGAACGGCCGTGGCCGCATTCTGCTGGTCGATGGCGGCGGCTCCGTGCGTCGTGCGTTAATCGATGCCGACCTGGCGCGTCTTGCTACGCAGAACGAATGGGAAGGGATTGTGGTCTACGGCTCCGTGCGCCAGGTGGACGATCTGGAAGACCTGGATATCGGCATCCAGGCTATCGCAGCCATTCCGGTGGGGGCTGCGGGTGATGGCATCGGCGAAAGCGATGTACGCGTCAATTTCGGCGGCGTCACCTTCTTCTCTGGCGATCATCTGTATGCCGACAATACCGGGATTATCCTTTCTGAGGATGCGCTGGATATTGAGTAACGAAAAAGGCCATCGGCAAACCGGATGGCCTTTTTCTTTTATTTGTCCTCACCCGATTCATAATAGGTGATACGAATTTCATACGTTCCCTTCCGCTCCTCGACAGCAATCCCCATCTGAACACGACGGTCGGGATAGCTATCAATATAAGCGTTGAGCTTTTCAGCTATCGACTGGATTTTATCCCCTTCAATATCCGTAAACGTAAGCGTACTGATCTGCAAGCCACTTCCCTCATCGGCGTGACGGGAGAAATACCAGTGCGATGCAAGCTTGGGTGCCTGCCTGAGCGGTTCAGGTGTTAATAAATAATATTGAAGAAAATCTCGTTGCGTGTATTCCTCATCCATGAAGGAACGCGTCATTAAAAGACAATAAAGTATCGCCAGCGCAGAGAACGTTAAAATAAGGAAATATTTCTTCATATGCGCAATTCACGAATGATATGGGGATCGGCCACTGGCTCGATCAATGACATAAAAGCCGGCAGGCTCCCAGAGTAGGGTTGGTGTGTACAGCTTGTATCGGCAGGGTCAGGGAAAAGTAAAGGGAGCACGCTTTTATTCTTAAACTGTCCAACTGGACCATAATAATCCCAGATACGCCATGCCTGCTCTTTGGGACATATATGAAGAAAAGAAGTGTAATCCGTGTAGTCCACTGCCTGGCAAAAGCCGAACAGATTGGAAACTAAATCCTCTGCACTGTATCCGCTGTCGGTTATGACGACATACGGCCAACAGGCCTGTAATGACTCAAACTGATGTGAAGTACTCATAAAGATGGATAACGCGACCCCCTTTAATACCCTGTCACTCAGCCCTCTTCTCACTAAGAAGCCTCGGTATATACCTGTAGTAGACTGAGCCCCCCACCATTTTTTCGACATACTCTGATGGTAGGTCACTTCAAACCATTCATTATCTCCACCGCGCCGCATCGTCATTTGTTGCCATAAACGTTCGGCTCCAGCGGGATTGGCGTGCCCCAAATCGATCCACCCTAAATTTTCCGTATAAATGAGACCGTACTGAGATTCCCGGGTGATATATCTATATTGTTATCAATAATATAGCTTCGTTTCGTCATCTCGCGCTCCGTGTGAGTTGTCGTATCAAGCGAATCTATTTCGATGAAATAAAAAAGGCACGCATTTAGCGTGCCTTTTGTACGAATTCGGAATTACACTTCTTCCATACGTCCCAGAAGTGCCTGCAGACGATCCTGCCAGCCACTCTGCTGTTCGCGCAGCTGGTTGTTTTCACGCTCCAGCTCTTCACGACCGTGCTGTGCAGCCTGAACATCCTGCGCCAGCGCGTTGTTTTTTTCTTTCAGCTCTTCGATTTCCATCTGCAGCAGCGTGATGGTGTCAATCGCCTGCTGTACTTTCGATTCCAGTTTCTCAAACACTTCTAAAGACATGATCCTACCTCTCCTGAATTGCAAGGCGACGCTTCAATGTAAACGCGCAAGACATATGTTCCGATTGTATGGAGCGCCGTCGCCCCTGTCCAGCGGCAAGCCGCGTAGATCGCGGTTTGACACACTTTTCGGCCTCGTCCTGGTGCATTCGCGTCACCTACCCCTTAATTGTTAATACTTTAGTTAACAAAATGGTCCATCTCATACACCAGACTTATCCTTAAATGCGCTTCATGGCGCGAAAACGCTCATTTTATTGACGCAGC
Source organism: Leclercia pneumoniae (assembly GCF_017348915.1). Classification (NCBI taxonomy): domain Bacteria; kingdom Pseudomonadati; phylum Pseudomonadota; class Gammaproteobacteria; order Enterobacterales; family Enterobacteriaceae; genus Leclercia; species Leclercia pneumoniae. The sequence goes on from NZ_CP071383.1 coordinate 4,256,419, forward strand.
ACACACATTTTAAGTTCGATATTTCTCGTTTTTGCTCGTTAACGATAAATTAACACTGTGTCTACAGGACATGGTGGTCAGCGCTAAGCTGACCGCGCTAACAATAACCATTAATTATTCTTCAGGATCCGATTATGAGTGAAACATCAACCTTAAAAGGCCAGTGCATTGCCGAGTTCCTTGGTACCGGGTTGTTGATTTTCTTCGGAGTGGGATGCGTCGCTGCACTGAAAGTGGCAGGTGCCAGTTTCGGGCAGTGGGAAATCAGTATTATCTGGGGTCTGGGTGTGGCGATGGCCATTTACCTGACTGCAGGGGTATCTGGTGCACATCTTAATCCGGCGGTGACCATCGCGCTGTGGCTGTTTGCGTGCTTTGATGGACGCAAAGTGGCTCCGTTTATTCTTTCGCAATTTGCCGGCGCGTTTTGCGCAGCGGCATTAGTTTACGGGCTTTATTACAATCTTTTCATCGACTTCGAGCAGACGCACCACATGGTGCGCGGCAGTGCCGAAAGTCTGGATCTGGCGGGAATTTTCTCCACTTATCCGAACCCGCACATCAATTTCGTGCAGGCCTTCGCGGTTGAAATGGTGATTACCGCTATTCTGATGGGCGTCATTATGGCGCTGGGTGATGATGGCAACGGCATTCCACGCGGGCCGCTGGCACCGCTGCTGATTGGTTTGTTAATTGCGGTAATTGGTGCCTCAATGGGGCCACTGACCGGCTTCGCCATGAACCCGGCGCGCGATCTGGGACCCAAAACCTTCGCCTTCTTCGCGGGCTGGGGCAGTGTGGCCTTTACCGGTGCTAAAGACATTCCTTACTTCCTGGTGCCGCTGTTCGGCCCTATCGTCGGGGCTTCTCTTGGGGCGTTCGGCTATCGTAAGCTGATTGGCCGCCACCTGCCGTGCGACACCTGCGTAGTTGAGGAGAAAGACACCGCCTCTGCTACTGAATCAAAAGCTTCGCTGTAATCTGACTACGGGACTCTAAACATGACCGACAAAAAATATATCGTTGCGCTCGACCAGGGCACTACCAGCTCCCGCGCTGTCGTAATGGATCATGACGCGAACATCGTCAGTGTTTCACAGCGCGAATTTGAACAAATTTACCCGCGTCCAGGCTGGGTGGAACACGACCCGATGGAGATCTGGGCATCACAAAGCTCTACCCTGGTAGAAGTGCTGGCGAAAGCCGATATCAGTTCCGATGAAATTGCCGCGATCGGCATTACTAACCAGCGCGAAACTGCCATTGTCTGGGAGCGCGAGACCGGTAAGCCGATTTACAACGCCATCGTCTGGCAGTGCCGTCGTACCTCCGAGATCTGCGAAAAACTGAAGCGCGACGGCATGGAAGAGTACATCCGCAGCGCTACCGGCCTGGTGGTTGACCCTTACTTCTCTGGCACCAAGGTGAAGTGGATTCTGGATCACGTAGAAGGCTCACGCGAGCGGGCAAAACGCGGTGAATTGCTGTTCGGCACCGTCGATACCTGGCTTATCTGGAAGATGACCCAGGGGCGCGTTCACGTTACCGACTACACCAACGCCTCGCGTACCATGCTGTTTAACATTCACGATCTGGACTGGGACGATAAGCTCCTGGATGCGTTGGATATCCCGCGCGCCATGCTGCCGCAGGTGCGTAAATCATCAGAAGTGTACGGCCAGACCAATATTGGCGGTAAAGGTGGCACCCGTATTCCTATCGCCGGCATTGCCGGGGACCAACAGGCGGCGCTGTTTGGCCAGCTGTGCGTCAAAGAAGGGATGGCTAAGAACACCTACGGCACCGGCTGCTTTATGCTGATGAACACCGGCGAGAAGGCGGTGAAGTCTGAGCACGGCCTGCTGACCACCATCGCCTGCGGTCCACGCGGCGAAGTGAACTACGCCCTGGAAGGGGCCGTGTTCATGGCAGGGGCATCCATTCAGTGGCTGCGCGACGAAATGAAGCTCATCAGCGATGCCTTCGACTCAGAATATTTCGCCACCAAGGTGAAAGACACCAACGGCGTGTACGTGGTGCCGGCATTTACCGGGCTGGGCGCCCCTTACTGGGACCCGTATGCCCGCGGTGCGATTTTCGGCCTGACGCGTGGCGTGAACTCGAACCACATTATTCGTGCCACGCTGGAGTCCATTGCCTACCAGACGCGCGACGTACTGGAAGCGATGCAGGCTGACTCCGGCATTCGTCTGCACGCGCTGCGTGTCGATGGCGGCGCGGTTGCCAACAACTTCCTGATGCAGTTCCAGTCCGATATCCTCGGCACCCGCGTAGAGCGCCCGGAAGTGCGTGAAGTGACCGCGCTGGGTGCGGCGTATCTGGCAGGTCTGGCCGTCGGCTTCTGGCAGAACCTCGATGAGCTGCAAGAAAAAGCGGTAATCGAACGTGAATTCCGCCCGGGTATTGAAACTACCGAGCGTAACTACCGTTACAGCGGCTGGAAAAAAGCGGTGAAACGCGCTCTGGCGTGGGAAGAGCACGACGAGTAATCCTCTATTCCCTCTCCCATCGGGAGAGGGTCAGGGTGAGGGGCGCAGACCGCACCGGTCTCCGCCCCCCTTCCCACTCTGTGATAAACTTCGTGCAATTCCTTTTGATTGTACGAGTCCCTCATGAAACGTGAACTTGCTATCGAGTTTTCCCGCGTCACCGAAGCTGCCGCGCTCGCAGGCTATAAATGGCTGGGCCGTGGCGACAAAAATACCGCCGACGGCGCTGCCGTCCACGCGATGCGCATTGTACTTAACCAGGTCAACATCGACGGCACCATCGTGATTGGCGAAGGCGAAATCGACGAAGCGCCCATGCTCTACATCGGCGAAAAGGTCGGTACCGGCAATGGCGACGCGGTTGATATCGCCGTCGACCCGATTGAAGGCACCCGCATGACCGCCATGGGGCAGGCCAATGCGCTGGCTGTGTTGGCCGTGGGGGATAAGGGCTCGTTTCTCAATGCGCCCGATATGTACATGGAAAAGCTGATTGTGGGTCCAGGGGCAAAAGGCGCCATTGACCTCACTCTGCCGCTGGAAGATAACCTGCGTAACGTCGCCGCCGCGCTGGGAAAATCTCTCAGTGAACTGACCGTTACCATCCTCGCGAAACCGCGTCACGACGCCACCATTAAGCAGCTACAGCAGCTGGGCGTGCGCGTTTTTGCCATTCCGGATGGCGATGTGGCCGCGTCGATCCTTACCTGCATGCCTGATAGCGAAGTGGATGTCATGTACGGTATTGGTGGCGCACCGGAGGGGGTCATCTCTGCAGCCGTCATTCGCGCGCTGGATGGCGATATGCAGGGCCGCCTGCTGGCACGTCATGATGTGAAGGGCGATACTGAAGAGAACCGCCGTATCGGCGAAGAGGAGCTGGCCCGCTGTGCCGCAATGGGCATCCAGGCCAACGCCGTACTGCGGCTGGATGACATGGCACGCAACGATAACGTTATCTTCTCGGCAACCGGCATTACCAAAGGCGATCTGCTGGATGGCATAACGCGCAAAGGCAATATGGCCACAACCGAAACTCTGCTGATCCGCGGTAAATCACGCACCATCCGCCGGATCCAATCTATTCATTACCTCGACCGCAAAGATCCAAACGTCCAGACGCACATTCTGTAAACCGTTTGATCAAACGAGCTTTCCAGCCGCAACAGGCTGGAAATCTCCGCGATGAGGAAGGAAGATAAAGACAGATATTTGCACAGGAGAAGACCATGGCGGAGTGGGTAACAGCGAAAGTCACCAGGAACACGTTCTGGACCGATGCACTATTTAGTCTTACCGTTCATGCCCCTGTTCACCCCTTTAAGGCCGGGCAATTCGCCAAGCTGGGGCTGGAGATCGACGGTGAACGCGTGCAGCGCGCCTATTCTTACGTTAACGCGCCTGACAATCCAGACCTTGAGTTCTATCTCGTCACCGTGCCCGATGGCAAGCTAAGCCCTCGCCTCGCGGCGCTGAAACCGGGCGATGAAGTGCTGATTGTGAGTGAAGCGGCGGGTTTCTTTGTCCTCGAAGAGATCCCGGACTGCGACACGCTATGGATGCTGGCAACCGGCACGGCCATCGGCCCTTATCTCTCTATTTTGCAGTACGGCCAGGATCTGGAGCGCTTCAAAAATATCGTGCTGGTGCATGCCGCTCGCTATGCCGCAGATTTGAGCTATTTACCCCTGATGCAGGAGCTGCAAAAGCGCTACGAAGGGAAGTTAACCATTCAGACCGTCGTCAGCCGCGAAACGGTTGCAGGCTCGCTTACCGGACGCGTACCGGCGTTAATCAAGAGTGGTGAACTGGAGAACGCCGTTGGCCTGCCGATGACGGCGGAAACCAGCCATGTGATGCTGTGCGGCAACCCGCAGATGGTGCGCGACACCCAACAATTACTGAAAGAGACCCGGCAGATGGCGAAACACCTTCGCCGCCGACCGGGCCATATGACCGCAGAACACTACTGGTAATCAGCGAAACTTCACGTCCTGCGTCTCTTTACCATACTTATTCTCGCTCTGGGTGCCCACAAAGGCACCCAGGTCGATAATGATCATTACAAAGAGAATGGTCGGTAACAGGCGCCCCACCACCCAGGGTAATATTGACGGCAGCATCGACCAGTTTCCCGCCAGCAGCATCCACGCCAGTATCACCAGCAACGCCCATAGCCCGGAGCGACCGCGATCGTGCAGACGTTTTACCACCACCGATGCCGTAGGCCAGAGCAGGCACACCAGCGCAAAGGCCGCAGTCTGGGTCGTCAGCCAGGCGTTATACGCTGCGGCAAATAAGATCAGCATGGCGGCAATCCACGCGCCAATCCAGATCCAGAAATCACGGCGGCCTATCCGCCCTTTGAAGGAGAACAACCACTGCTGTAGGGTCATGTAAGATTCCTGATTATTATCGCGACGCGTAGTTTAACCTGGAGCCGCATCTTTTTGACAAGCCAGGCGGATACCGTTTTAATCGTGTGCAGTAATAATTTGGGGTTTTATCGATGAAGATGTGGTTTCACCTTGTTTGGCTCTCTTTAACGCTGCTTAGCGCGGGCTTCTCTGTACGCGCTGCCCAAACCCCTGCGCCCGCGACTGCACCCTATGTCATGCCTGGGGCGCCCTCTTTTGATCAGTCCATTAGCCAGTTCCGCGAAACCTTTAATAGCAACAATCCTAAGCTGCCGCTCAATGAATTTCGCGCCATCGATGGTGCGCGCGATACGCCCAATCTCACCCGTGCTGCCAGCAAGATAAACGAGAACCTGTACGCTTCCACGGCGCTGGAACGCGGTACGCTGAAAATCAAAAGTATGCAGGTGACCTGGCTTCCCATTCAGGGGCCAGAGCAGAAAGCGGCAAAAGCGAAAGCGCTGGAATACATGAGTGCCATACTGCGGGCCTTTACCCCGGCGCTGACCAAAATTCAGAGTCAGCAAAAATTGCAAAAGCTACTCACCGCCGGCAAGAGCAAACGCTATTACGCCGAGACAGAGGGCGCGGTCCGCTATGTTGTGGCAGATAACGGTGAAAAAGGCCTGACCTTCGCCGTTGAACCGATTAAGCTGGCGTTATCTGAGTCACTTGGCGGGGCTAATTAATGACGAAAAGCAAAGCCTTTCGGGTGAAAATCTCTATACTGATTCACAGACCATGCTGCCCGGAAGGGTGGCCATATTCCTTAATTCGCTGACTAAGCGTGGAGAATTGAAATGCGACATCCTTTAGTGATGGGTAACTGGAAACTGAACGGCAGCCGCCACATGGTAAACGAACTGGTTGCTAACCTGCGTACAGAGCTGGCTGGCGTGACCGGCTGTGCTGTTGCAATCGCTCCGCCGGATATGTATCTGGACCTGGCTAAACGCGCTGCTGACGGCAGCCACATCGTGCTGGGCGCGCAGAACGTTGACGTTAACCTGTCTGGCGCATTCACCGGTGAAACGTCCGCTGAAATGCTGAAAGATATCGGCGCGAAATACATCATCATTGGCCACTCTGAGCGTCGTACCTATCACAAAGAGTCTGATGAGTTTATCGCTAAGAAATTCGCTGTGCTGAAAGAGCAGGGTCTGATTCCGGTTCTGTGCATCGGCGAAACCGAAGCAGAAAACGAAGCGGGCAAAACTGAAGAAGTTTGCGCACGTCAGATCGACGCGGTGCTGAAAACCCAGGGCGCAGCGGCCTTTGAAGGCGCGGTTATCGCTTACGAGCCAGTCTGGGCGATCGGTACTGGCAAATCCGCAACGCCTGCACAGGCTCAGGCAGTTCACAAATTCATTCGCGACCACATTGCCAAAGCCGATGCGAAAATCGCTGAGCAGGTAATCATTCAGTACGGCGGTTCCGTGAACGCAGCGAATGCGGCAGAGCTGTTCACCCAGCCGGATATCGACGGTGCGCTGGTTGGCGGTGCCTCTCTGAAAGCAGACGCCTTCGCAGTGATCGTGAAAGCGGCTGAAGCAGCAAAACAGGCCTAAAAGCCTTTTTCCTCTCCCCCAACGGGGAGAGGAAACCTAGATTTTTCCCAGCAGGCTAAACCACAGATAATCCAGCGGCAGCAGAATCAGCCAGGTTGCCAACGCCAGCGCAATACAGAGCAACATCCCCGCCTTTGCCGGCACTTTTCCCAGCCCCATCGCAACCACAATCGGCGACGCCTGATACGGCAGCAGCGGCGTGGAGTAGCCCAGCACCTGGATCATAATCACCGACAGCAGCGGAAAGCCGGTGGCATCTGAGAAACTCTGCGCCAGGGTGGTATAGAGCGCAGGAACGCCGTTAGCGGTCATGATAAAGTTCAACGCGGTAGTAATGCCCGTCAGCGCCAGGAAGCTGGTGAAGGGGCTCTCTTTGTCCAGCGGCATCACCTGCAATAGCGCCTCGCCGACCGCGTTGCCGATACCGGTTTGAGTGACGGTGATCGCCAGACCCAGGATACCCGCCACATAGATGCAGGTGCGCATATTCACTCCGGCAGAAAACTCTTCACCGGTGATAAAACCAACACGCGGAAGCATCACGATCACGGCCGCCGCCAGCCCGGTCCAGGCGGGCCCAATGCCGTGCCAGCTCTCGCTTACCCACATCACCAGTACAGCTGCCAGTAGCCATGCCAGGCGCTTCTCATCTCGTCCCATGGGCTCTGACGGCGCCAGATCCTGGGGCGGCTTTGGCGCACCGGGGAACAGCCAGCAAATGAGGCCGATCAGAATCACTCCTTTCAGAATGCCAAGCACCGGAGTATGCAGTAGCAGATACGGCACATAGTTGAGGTGGATGCCATACGACCCCTCCGCTGCGCCGCTCATCACCAGGTTCGGCACGTTAGCAGGCAGAATGGTCGCCGAAAGCTGGAAGGTACCAAAGCCCACCGCCAGCGCCAGGCCAAACCATGCTCGTGAACCGTCTGCAATCCCCGCGCGCTTCGCCATCGCCGCCACAATAGGCATCAGCAGCGCAATACGGCCCATGTTGGAGGGCATCACGAACGCCAGCGCATAACTTAATAGCACCACGCTCGCTACCATCAGCATCCAGGAGTCGGTCAATTTAGTCGAGAGTGCTCTCGCCGCCCTGTCTGCCAGACCGGTTTTGCGGATAGCGACACCAAGCACAAATCCGCTGAAAACCAGCCAGAAGGCCGACGAAGCGAAACCGCCAAAAATAACCTCAGGCGGCGCGATTTTGGCGGTCATCGCTGCGGTAAAGAAGAGCAGCGCGGTAATAAATTCTGGTAGAAGGGAGGTTGCCCAGAGCACGATGGTGATGCCAACAATGATCGAGGGCAGGAACAGAGGGTGAGTAAACCAGAGCGACATACCTGTCTCCTGTCGTTTTTTTCAGCAAGTCTACGGCGACAGGCAGCCAGAGACAACGCTATTTATGGTGGGGTCACTGCAGAATATCGCATTGATGATCCTGTAATTCTTCCGCGGATGCGCGGTTAAGCAGTAGCAGGTTGCGCTCGGTCGCCAGCAGGACAAAGGAGCCGTCAGCCTGCTGTGCCATCGCCAGTGCAAAACGCCCCATGTGGTTGCGTGCTTCCGGCACCTCTTCCGCCAGCATCAAAAAGGGGCTGCGTTTGACCAGTTCGTTTTCCGTCACCCGACGCGCCAAGTAGTCGTGCCCCGCCAGCCCGCCGGGAAAGGGAAGCCATTGAGTACTGATTTGCGCCTGATGCGTATCAAGCTTGATGCGCACGTCCGGGCGCAGGCAAGAGATATGAATATGGAAGTGGTTTTGCGTACGTCCGGTTGGCGAATTAATGGTGAGCGAGACGGCGCTGGCGGGCACCTCCGCGCCGCGTTTACGGCTCATAAAATTGCGCGCCTGCCATGCCAGCCAGAAGAAATTAGGCGTATGGGGCTCCAGCAGTAGCGGGCTTTCGGTACCCTTGATGCGATAAGTGGGCATCAGCAGATACTGTAAGGGACCGTTACGATCTTTGAATACCACGTAGCCTGCATCCGTTTTCACCTGCTCGCAGGGCGCGGGTTGGCGATGCTGCTGCTGATTGGGTACGCACTGCTCAAGCACGATGTGGCGAAGGGCATCCGGGTTGCCCGCCTTCATCCAGAACCCAACGCCTGCAGCGCCGACAATGACCACCAGCACCAGTAAGATAAGCCCTGCTCTTTTCATCTCGCGTTCCCTGTTTTGACCAGAAGAAGAGAGTAACGCAAAAAAGTGACCAATAAAAAACCCGGCGGATTTCTCACGCCGGGTCATCGCCTTTTCCGCCAGATCTTAGCGTTTGCTGATCTGGTCGAAGGTACCACCGTTGGAGAAGTGGTCCTTCTGCGCCTTCGCCCAGCCGCCGAATACATCGTCAATGGTGAAGAGCTTCAGTTTCGGGAAGGTGCTTTCATATTTCTTCGCCACCGCCTCATCACGCGGGCGATAGTAGTTCTTCGCCGCAATCTCCTGCCCTTCCGGGGTGTAGAGATATTTCAGATAGGCCTCCGCTACCGCTTTGGTCCCCTTCTTCTCGACCACTTTGTCGACCACAGAGACGGTCGGCTCGGCCAGAATTGACTCGCCTGGGGTCACAATTTCAAACTTGTCTTTACCCAGTTCGTTGGTCGCCAGCAGGGCTTCGTTTTCCCAGGCAATCAGCACATCGCCAATACCCCGTTCAACAAAGGTGTTGGTTGCGCCACGTGCGCCGGAGTCCAGCACTTCCACGTTTTTAAACAGCGCCTTCACGAAATCCTGCGCTTTTGCCTGATCATTGTTGTTGTGATGAAGGGCATAACCCCACGCAGCCAGGTAGTTCCAGCGTGCGCCACCGGAGCTTTTCGGATTTGGTGTGATAACAGAAACGCCCGGTTTAACCAGATCGTTCCAGTCATGAATCTGTTTAGGGTTACCTTTGCGTACCAGGAACACGATGGTAGAGGTGTAAGGGGCGGAGTTATCCGGCAGGCGTTTGATCCAGTTCTTATCAATACGACCACGCTCTGCAATGGCGTCCACGTCATAGGCCAGCGCCAGGGTGACCACGTCGGCTTCAATACCGTTGATGACGGACGTAGCTTGCTTACCTGAGCCACCGTGAGACTGACGGATCACGACATTATCGCCAGTTTCCTGTTTCCAGTGCGCCGCGAAGGCCTTGTTGTACTGTTCGTACAGTTCACGCGTCGGGTCGTACGACACGTTCAGTAACTGGATATCCTTAGCCAGAACGCTGGTCGAAGCCAGCAATAATGTTAAACCTACGCTCCACTTATTCATCGCCCAACTCTCTAATGTGATATTTGATGAGTGAAGCGTGCCAGAAAGCGGACCATTGATTAAAGAATAAAAAAAGATTGGTTATAGCAACGGGGAATAAAAGCCCTCTCCGGACGGAGAGGGCCAGAGGATTAATACAGTTTTTTCGCGCAGTCTAACCAGTCACCTTTGAACGGACGCTTCATATTTTCAATCGCGTCGATGATGTCATGGTGAACCAGTTTTTCGTTCTGAATACCGACGCAGCGGCCACCGTGGCCCTGCAGCAGCAGATCGATCGCATATGCGCCCATGCGGGACGCCAGGATACGGTCGTATGGCCCTGGGGAGCCGCCGCGCTGGATGTGGCCCAGTACGGTCGCACGGGTTTCGCGCTTGGTTTCGGTTTCGATGTACTTCGCCAGTTCATCTACATCACAGATGTGCTCAGTGATGGCTACGATGGCGTGTTTCTTACCTTTCGCGATACCGGCTTTGATTTCTGCTACCAGGTCTTCACGGCTGAATTCCACTTCCGGCACCACGACGAACTCACACCCCCCCGCGATGGCCGCAGCCAGCGTCAGGTCGCCACAGTAGCGGCCCATCACTTCAACGATGGAGATACGCTGGTGGGAAGAGGAGGTGTCACGCAGGCGGTCAATCGCTTCAACGACGGTACCCAGTGCGGTGAAGAAACCGATGGTGTAGTCGGTACCTTTGATGTCGTTATCGATGGTGCCTGGCAGACCGATGCACGGGAAGCCCATTTCAGTGAGACGTTTTGCCCCCATGTAGGAGCCATCGCCCCCGATAACAACCAGTGCGTCCAGGCCGCGCTTCTTCATGTTTTCGATCGCCACTTCACGGATGCGATCATCGCGGAACTCAGGGAAACGTGCAGACCCCAGGAAGGTGCCGCCACGGTTAATCATATCGGACACGCTGTAGCGGTCGAGTTGTACCATGCGATCTTCATACAGGCCCAGATAACCATCATAGATACCAAAAACTTCCAGACCTTCCGTCAACGCTGCACGGACTACACCACGAATTGCCGCGTTCATGCCCGGCGCATCACCGCCGCTTGTCAACACACCGATTTTCTTAATCATGACTACCTCTGAACTTAGGAATGCAAAAATGAAATCTGTTGCCGGAAGACGTCTGGCGACCAATTTATACTGCAAATAGTATATCAATCACTTCCGGCTGAATTGATTCAGGTCAGACCCAATGGCGGTAATTTATCCACAAAATGCTGGCCTGGCTCACTTTTTTTACAACGAATTACGAAAGCTCAAATGGTCATTGCCTGACCTGGGTACGACTGAGCAGGGATCCTGATGAATAATGACATCTGAGCCCGGGAAACGCTGCAAAATCGCCTGCTCGACCTGCTCAGCCACCAGATGGGCCTGAACAAGCGGCAGGTTATCTTCCATTTCCAAATGAATCTGTATAAAGCGGGTCGGCCCTGACTGCCGCGTGCGAAGATCGTGCGCCCCGCTGACGCCAGGCCAGGAGATCACGATTTCAAAGATTTCTTGCCGTTCTGCGTCGGGAAGTGCCCGGTCCAGAAGCGCTTGTACCGCTTCGTAGCCCATGCGTAACGCACAATATAAAATATACACCCCGATACCTAACGCGAATATTGCATCGGCCCGGTGCCACCCGTACCAGGCGAGACCGAGTGCAATAAGAATAGCGCCATTCATCATAACATCAGACTGATAATGAAGCATATCTGCCCGTACCGCCTGGCTTTGCGTTTTTCGCACCACCCAGCGCTGGAACGTAACAAGAACTAATGTGCTAATAAGCGCGATAACCGTCACCCCAACGCCTACGCCCGGATCTTTCATCGGCGTTGGGTTGAAAAGATGCTGGATGCCGGTCAAAAAGAGAAACAGCGCCGAACCCGAAATAAACATACTTTGCGCCAGCGCGGCAAGGGATTCCGCCTTACCGTGGCCAAAGGTATGTTCCTCGTCTGCGGGTTGCAGCGAGTAGCGCACCACCAGAAGGTTGGTGAGCGAGGCGGCAATATCCACCAGCGAGTCTACCAGTGCCGCCAGAATACTGACCGAGCCGGTGTACCACCACGCGAAAATTTTTATCAGCAGTAATCCCGACGCCATAATCGTCGCTGCGATTGCCGCCCGGCTTACAAGCCGTCCATAGGATTGATTCATAAACACTCCTGTCATGACATGCCGCTAGTATAACGGATGCAGGGGAGCCAATAAGATGAATAAAAAGTTAACGCGCGCGAATTTCAGGCAAAAAAAACCCCCACATCATGTGGGGGAAGACAGGGATGGTGTCTATGGCAAGGAAAACAGGGTTTACTGGTTGCTACGGGTATTGCTACTGAAAAACGTTGAGTCGGAACTCTTCTGCATCCGTGCAACCTCACGCAACTGATCCATCCGTTGCTGATGTTTCTCGTTCAGAACCGCTTGCTGCTCGGGCGTTAGCAGATGGAACATTTGGTTGCGGACCCGGGCCATCTCGACCTGGCGAGCAACCTGCTCTTGCGCCATCTTTTCTGCCTGAACGCGCACAGCGCTTTCATCAAAATTTTCTGCGGTGACAAGGCGGTGCATTGTCTCCATTTCGCTAACATTAACAGGGGGCTGGTCATGTCTTGCCCTCTGCATCAGATCTCGCATCTGTTGACGCTGATGTTCGGTTAAACTTATGCCGTCAAACATATGGCTTTGGCTGCTGGGTTGCGTAATGCCCTCACTGGAAGACTTGTTATCGCCGGTGATGACTCCAGCCGCCTGGCTTAAAGCACTAAACGCCAGTGTTGAGGCCATGACGGCAGCGGTAACTTTGCGCATCACTTGCTCCCAAAATCTTTCGTGTCGCGATTCAACGAGAGACAGTCTACGATTCAGGCTGCAAACATGCGTCAGGGGGTGTAAAACAACGTAAAGTCATGGATTAGATAGCCTTGATGACGTAATTTCTGCCTCGGAGGTATTTAAACAATGAATAAAATCCTGTTAGTTGATGATGACCGAGAGCTGACATCCCTGTTGAAGGAGTTGCTCGACATGGAAGGCTTTGATGTACAAGTTGCCCATGACGGGGAACAGGCGCTGGGTCTCCTTGACGATAGCATTGACTTGCTTTTGCTCGACGTCATGATGCCGAAGAAAAACGGTATCGACACCCTTAAAGAGCTTCGCCAGACACACCAGACACCCGTTATTATGCTGACCGCGCGCGGCAGCGAACTTGACCGCGTCCTCGGCCTTGAGCTGGGCGCAGACGACTATCTACCGAAACCGTTCAATGACCGTGAACTGGTGGCCCGTATTCGCGCGATTCTGCGCCGTTCACACTGGAGTGAGCAGCAGCAGAATACCGATACCGGATCGCCAACCCTTGAAGTGGACTCCCTGAGCCTGAATCCTGGTCGCCAGGAAGCGAGCTTTGACGGCCAGGCGCTGGAGTTGACCGGTACCGAATTCACCCTGCTTTATCTCCTGGCGCAACATCTGGGCCAGGTGGTATCGCGTGAACACCTTAGCCAGGAAGTGCTGGGTAAACGTCTCACGCCGTTCGATCGGGCCATTGATATGCACATCTCTAACCTGCGCCGTAAGTTGCCAGAGCGTAAGGATGGGCATCCGTGGTTTAAAACCCTGCGTGGCCGTGGTTATCTGATGGTCTCCGCTTCATGATAGGCAGCTTAACCGCCCGCATCTTCGCCATTTTCTGGCTGACGCTGGCACTGGTTTTGATGCTGGTCTTGATGCTGCCTAAGCTCGATTCCCGCCAGATGACGGAGCTCCTCGATAGCGAGCAACGTCAGGGCATCATGATTGAGCAGCACGTAGAAGCGGAGCTCGCTATTGATCCGCCCAATGATTTGATGTGGTGGCGCAGGCTTTTTCGCGCCATTGATAAATGGGCGCCGCCCGGCCAACGTCTTCTGCTGGTGACCAGCGAAGGGCGCGTGATCGGTGCGGAACGCAGTGAAATGCAGATCATTCGCAACTTTATTGGCCAGGCAGATAACGCCGACCATCCGCAAAAGAAAAAATATGGTCGGGTCGAGATGGTGGGGCCCTTCTCCGTACGTGACGGGGAAGATAACTACCAGCTTTACCTGATTCGTCCTGCAAGCAATTCCCAGTCCGATTTTATTAACCTGCTATTCGACCGGCCGCTTCTGCTGCTCATTGTCACGATGCTGGTCAGCTCGCCGCTGCTGTTGTGGCTGGCATGGAGTCTGGCTAAACCTGCACGTAAGTTGAAAAATGCGGCCGATGAAGTGGCGCAGGGTAACCTGCGACAGCACCCTGAACTGGAAGCGGGACCGCAAGAATTCCTGGCGGCAGGGGCCAGTTTTAACCAGATGGTGACGGCGCTTGAGCGGATGATGACCACCCAGCAACGCCTGTTATCTGACATCTCCCATGAGCTACGCACGCCGCTGACGCGCCTGCAGCTCGGAACCGCCCTGCTTCGCCGCCGTAGCGGAGAGAGCAAAGAGCTGGAGCGTATCGAAACGGAAGCGCACCGTCTGGATAGCATGATCAACGACCTGCTGGTGATGTCTCGCAATCAGCAGAAAAATGCGCTGGTGAGCGAAAAGGTGAAGGCCAATCACCTGTGGCATGAGGTGCTGGACAACGCCGCCTTTGAAGCTGAGCAGATGGGCAAGTCGTTTACCGTTAACTTCCCGCCCGGACCCTGGCCGCTGTACGGTAACCCCAACACGCTGGAAAGCGCGCTGGAGAATATCGTGCGTAACGCCCTGCGTTACTCGCATACGAAGATTGAGGTGGCCTTCTCGGTCGATAAAGACGGCATTACCATTAACGTGGATGATGACGGCCCGGGCGTCAGTCCGGAAGACCGCGAACAGATTTTCCGTCCGTTCTACCGTACCGATGAGGCGCGCGATCGCGAGTCTGGCGGCACGGGGTTGGGTCTGGCGATTGTCGAGACCGCGATGCAGCAGCACAATGGCTGGGTGAAAGCCGATGACAGTCCGCTGGGCGGTCTGCGGTTGACGCTGTGGCTGCCGCTGTATAAACGTTCGTAGCTCCCCCCCTCACCCTAACCCTCTCCCCCCAGGGGAGAGGGGACTGCCCGGTGCGTTTTTCTCACCCTCGCCCCTTTAGGGAGAGGGCCGGGGTGAGGGGACGTTACCTCCCCCACAATCTCCGCGAATTATCCTCGATCTTCCCGCTAATACGGCGCTTCTGCATCGTTCTGGTCCAGCTGGTGGACAATCCTGCCGCCGACAGCAGACGATGGTACTGCTCATCGTCAAACGGCATATGCCAGGCGATCGCGCAGGCATCGTACACCGACACATCACTCACACGGGAAACGAGTTCCAGTGGGGCATCCGTCAGCACTTTCCCCGCCAGCACCACCCGGTAGAGCCAGCCGGTTTTACCGGCACTTTGCAGCCGGGCGGACATATCCTCTATGCCAAAATGGTAGTTAAGTTTGAAGCACGGCGAACGCGGCTGCGTCACCTGAATCAGGGCATCACCCCAGCGGAAGATATCGCCGATAAAGACGTTTTGTTCGGTCAGCCCTTCGGTAGAGAGGTTCTCGCCAAACGCGGGGGCGACGAAGCGCTCCGCCTGCCCGGGGAATTCGTTCATCCAGAAAGCATAATGCTCGCGCGGATAGTGGCACAGCGCGCGCTCCGGCCCGCCGTGAATTTTCTTTTCAGCCTGCTCATCACCCACGAGACCGCGCTCGGTTAAGCTCAGCTCGCCGTCCACCTGTACTTTTGCGATAGCGCTGGGGCGGCTGCCTTCGTACTCCGTTACCTTGCCTGTAAACACGTTGACCGGGTAGTGCATCTCTACTCCTTCAGATACAAAAAAAGCGAGTCATCAGACTCGCTTCTCATTCAGGTCAATGCAACCTTATTTTTTAGCAGCGAAACGCGCAGCAGCTTCGTCCCAGTTCACGACATCCCAGAAGGCTTTGATGTAGTCAGGGCGACGGTTCTGGAACTTCAGGTAGTAAGCGTGTTCCCACACGTCCAGACCCAGGATTGGGAAGCCGGATGCACCAGAGATTGCTTCACCCATCAGCGGGGAGTCCTGGTTAGCAGTAGAAACTACCGCCAGTTTGTCGCCTTTCAGCACCAGCCAAGCCCAGCCAGAGCCGAAACGGGTCGCAGCGGCTTTTTCAAACTCAGCTTTGAAGTTGTCCACGGAACCGAAGTCACGCTCGATAGCGGCTTTCAGGTCGCCCTGCAGGGTGGTGCCAGTTTTCAGGCCTTTCCAGAACAGGCTGTGGTTAGCGTGACCACCTGCGTTGTTACGCAGTACGGTTTTTTTGTCGGCTGGCAGCTGGTCCAGTTTGGTGATCAGCTCTTCAACCGGCAGGTTAGCGAACTCTGGCAGGCTTTCCAGCGCGGCGTTCGCGTTGTTCACGTAAGTCTGGTGGTGTTTAGTGTGATGGATTTCCATCGTCTGCTTGTCGAAATGCGGTTCCAGTGCGTCATAGGCATACGGCAGGGATGGCAGTGTATAACTCATAATCCTCTCCATTAGTGTCGGGCGGCACAGCTGTTAATGCCGCGTAAGCAGTTGGTTCATTATAGTTAATTAAATGATATTGAAAATGATTATCAATGCCGTACACTTTGTGTGGTTATTATTTTATTATAAATGACTGAATGACGGGGCGATCATGCCGCCTTGCGGCTGCGCTGGCGCCACTGGACCGGCGTCATGCCCACTTCGCGGTTGAACACCACAGAGAAGTAGTTACTGTCCTCAAAACCACAGCGCATCGCCACCTCACTCACCATCAGTTCCGTGTGCTGCAACAGATATTGTGCGTGGCAGATCCGCAGCTGGCGCAGGTAATGATTAACCGTCATACCGGTCTGCGTGCGGAACTGTTGACGTAATGCCCGCTCGCTGCACTGCTCCTGCTCGCAGAACTTCTCCAGCACAAAGCTGCGGTTCAGGCTGCCCGCTAGGGCGGTGATAAGTTTGTCGAGAAGGGCTTCCTGCTCATTCGCTGAAGGGTGATCGGTGGCGTAACGAAAGCGCTTAAGGGTCATCACCAGCTGCGCGAAAAGGAGTTCAGACATTGAGTTAGCAAGGGGATCACTCTTCTGGCTCTCTTGCTCCAGTTGGGCAATCACCTGTCGAACCTGAGTCACGCCGTTACTGCTCAGTCGCCAGTGCGGTTCGCCGCGCGCCTCAGTAAAACGCGGAATAGCCGCCGCCCAGTCGACGTTGAGCTTCAGCCTTTCAGGGCAGTAGATAACGTTCTGCAACACCAGGTCGTTAACAGAAGCGTAGGAGTGTTTATCTTCGGCGCGAATGTAAAACAGGTCACCGCGGGTGATGCGATAAGGACGGTCATTAAGCACGTGAAGCCCGTTGCCTCGCCAGACCAAAACCATTTCGCAAAACTCATGGGTATGCTCGGCAAAGACATTTTGCGGGTAGCGATCCGCCACGGCAACGGCCTGGCCGGCACCGGCAAAAAAGTCGGCTTTGCGAAGGATCAACTGAGCGGCCACGGTACACCTCAACGACTAATAACCGCTTATTATCGGCCATTTACGCTGAAAAAACGGTGATTTTACTCGCGTTACTGAAGCGGCGTATCCCGGCCCTGGCGAATGTCGCGCGGGGACCAGTTAAATTCCCGGCGAAATAGCGTTGAAAAATGGTTACTGTCGCCGAAACCGCAGCGATAAGCGATATCTGTCACGCTCTCATCGGTGTGGCGCAACAGATGACGCGCCTTAATCAGGCGTAAACGGTTGAGATAGCGCTGTGGCGTCGACCCGGTGTGCTGTTTCAGCTGGCGATGCAGGGTGCGCAGCGAAAGCGAAAAGTTATCTGCCAGCGTTTCCCAGCACACATCTTCGGCAAAATGGTCTTCCAGCCACGCCATCAGCTGATTAAGACGCTCATCGTTATTGCCCGCCTTTTCCATCAGGCTGCTACGGCGCAGCAGGACCAGCAGCTGCATAAACAGCAACTCATAACTGGCGATCGCATGGGTATCCCCGCCAGCGTCCATCATCTCCATCTGGCTTACCAGCTGCCTCACCTGCTGTAAGGTGGACTGGTTAACACGCCAGTGCGACGGATAATGGCCGTCCTGCTCCTGCGGCAACAGCTTATTCAGTCCCGACAGAAACTGGAACGCCTCTGGCGAACGGTAGAGAACATTGGTCAGGCAGAGGTTGTCAGTATGTTCATATAAATGCCGATCATGATCGCGCACAAAGCAGACGGTACCGCCGCTAATGGTGTAGGGCTGGCCGTTGAATACGTGTATGCCGGTGCCGTGTTCCACAATCACAATCTCATGAAAATCATGATGGTGTTCTGGAAACGCCGCCTGAGGAAGCCGTGGCT
This sequence comes from Leclercia pneumoniae, assembly GCF_017348915.1. Taxonomy (NCBI): domain Bacteria; kingdom Pseudomonadati; phylum Pseudomonadota; class Gammaproteobacteria; order Enterobacterales; family Enterobacteriaceae; genus Leclercia; species Leclercia pneumoniae. Next base: position 4,274,536 of record NZ_CP071383.1, read on the forward strand.
CGATCGCGACTGGCGAACCTCCAGAAGGGAAAAAATCCACGCTGTGCAGTACGGTCATAACGGCCCCTACGAATGAGAAATGTTCTCAAAATAGTAATTAAGCCCCTGCGAACTCACCTTAAATTTTTGACAGCAAAGTGCGCAAAGCCTGTCGGTTTTTTAAGAAACGCGCGGAAAGATCGGGAAATGCGGTCAGGGTCACATCTCCTGAATTCCCGGGGATAACTGGAAACTGTGAACTCTCTCACGTTCACCTTCGCTTTCTTGCCAGCTGCCGATTTTGCCTGTCAGTGGCAAGAAGGTCTGTTTTTCTTCCCTTTCTTACACTCTCCGCTAATGACTTAAGAAAGGATCTGACCATGACTGTTCGCCATTGTGTGGCTGTCGATTTAGGTGCCTCCAGCGGCCGCGTCATGCTGGCCCGCTATGAACCTGCTCAGCGCACACTTTCGCTACGCGAAATCCACCGCTTTGTGAACTGCCTGCAGAAGCAGGACGGTTTTGATATCTGGGATATCGATAGCCTGGAGGCGGAAATCCGTACCGGCCTGAATAAGGTGTGCGATGAGGGTATGCGTATCGACAGTATCGGCATTGATACCTGGGGAGTGGATATCGTGCTGCTGGGCCACAACGGTGAGCGCGTTGGCCTGCCTGTTTCATATCGTGATGCCCGTACAGACGGCGTCATGGCCTGCGCTGTGGAGCAGTTAGGTAAAGCCGACATTTACGGCCGCAGCGGCATTCAGTTTCTCCCTTTCAACACCCTGTATCAATTGCGTGCACTGGTGGAGCAGCAGCCAGAGCTGACGGCACAGGTTGCCCATGCGCTGATGATCCCGGACTACTTCAGCTACCGGCTGACCGGGAACATGAACTGGGAGTACACCAATGCCACCACCACGCAGCTGGTGAATATCAATTCTGATACCTGGGATGAGAACCTGTTGAACTGGACGGGGGCATCTCCGCAGTGGTTTGGCACCCCAACTCCCCCAGGCAACGTGATTGGCCAATGGGGCAGCCCGCAGGGCAACGCTATCCCGGTGGTGGCAGTCGCCAGCCATGATACCGCCAGCGCCGTGATTGCAGCGCCGCTGGCCGATCAGGATGCGGCGTATCTCTCTTCCGGCACCTGGTCGCTGATGGGCTTTGAGAGCAAAACCCCCTACACCTGCGAGAAGGCGCTGGCGGCCAATATCACTAACGAAGGCGGCGCCGAAGGGCGCTACCGGGTGCTGAAAAATATTATGGGGCTCTGGCTGCTTCAGCGGGTGCTGAAAGAGCAGGCCATCAGCGACCTGCCTGCGCTGATTGCAGAGACCGAAAGGCTGGCGCCCTGCCGCTTCCTGATCAACCCCAATGATGATCGTTTTATCAACCCGGCAAACATGAGCAGCGAAATTCAGAGTGCCTGCCGTGAAAGCCATCAACCGGTGCCTCATCTGCCGGCTGAATTAGCGCGCTGCATCTTCGACAGCCTCGCCCTGCTCTATGCCGACGTACTGAGCGAACTGGCAGCACTACGCGGCAAACCGTTTAGCCAGTTGCACATTGTGGGTGGCGGCTGCCAGAACGCGCTGCTGAATCAGCTTTGCGCCGACGCCTGCGGGATCACGGTGATTGCCGGGCCGATTGAAGCCTCTACGCTCGGCAATATCGGTATCCAGCTCATGACCCTGGATGAGCTGCGTAGCGTCGATGAATTCCGAACGCTGGTCAGTCACAACGACAACCTCACCACGTTCACCCCTAATTCCTGCCATGAAATTGCCCGCTACCGGGCACAGTTTCAGCAAAACCGACTGACAAAGGAGCTTTGCGCATGACCACTCAATTAGAACAAGCCTGGGAACTGGCTAAACAGCGTTTCGCCGCCGTGGGCGTGGATGTCGAGGAGGCGCTCCGTCAGCTCGATCGTCTGCCGGTCTCCATGCACTGCTGGCAGGGCGATGACGTCGCAGGCTTCGAGAACCCAGGCGGCGCACTGACGGGTGGTATTCAGGCAACCGGCAACTATCCGGGTAAAGCCCGCAACGCCGGGGAGCTGCGCGCGGATCTGGAGTTGGCCCTGAGCCTCATCCCCGGGCCTAAGCGCCTTAACCTGCATGCCATCTACCTTGAATCCGACGAGCCCATCGCCCGTAACAAAATCAAGCCGGAACACTTTAAAAACTGGGTGGAGTGGGCAAAAGCAAACAAGCTGGGTCTGGATTTTAACCCCTCCTGCTTCTCCCACCCGCTCAGCGCGGATGGCTTTACCCTTGCCCATATTGATGACGAGATTCGCCAGTTCTGGATCGAGCACGTGCAGGCCTGCCGTCGTATCTCGGCTTACTTCGGCGAGCAGCTTGGCACGCCATCGGTGATGAACATCTGGGTCCCGGACGGCATGAAAGACATCACCGTCGACCGCCTCGCGCCGCGTCAGCGTCTGCTGAATGCGCTGGATGAGGCGATCAGCGAGAAGCTTAACCCGGCGCACCACATTGACGCCGTAGAGAGCAAGCTGTTCGGCATTGGCGCAGAGAGCTATACCGTGGGCTCCGGCGAGTTCTACATGGGTTACGCCACCAGCCGCCAGACGGCATTGTGTCTGGATGCCGGCCACTTCCACCCAACCGAAGTAATCTCCGACAAAATTTCCGCCGCCATGCTCTACGTGCCGCGCCTGCTGCTGCATGTAAGCCGTCCGGTACGCTGGGACAGTGACCACGTCGTGCTGCTGGATGACGAGACCCAGGCCATTGCCAGCGAGATTATCCGCCACGACCTGTTCGACCGCGTGCACATCGGCCTCGACTTCTTTGATGCCTCTATCAACCGCATCGCGGCATGGGTTATCGGCACCCGCAATATGAAGAAAGCCCTGCTGCGCGCCCTGCTGGAGCCAACTGCGGAGCTGAAGAAACTGGAAGCGCAAGGCGATTACACCGCGCGTCTGGCGCTGCTGGAAGAGCAAAAATCACTGCCATGGCAGGCCGTCTGGGAGATGTACTGCCAGCGTAATGACACGCCGGCAGGCAGCCAGTGGCTGAATAACGTGCGGGCGTATGAGAAAGACGTGCTGAGTCAGCGCGGATAACTGCCCCCTCACCCCTGCCCTCTCCCCAAAGAGGAGAGGGTGTTCAAATTCCCTCCCCCCTTTGGGGAGAGGGTTAGGGTGAGGGGTGTTACCTCACCGCGATAACTGGAAAAGAAAACTATGCAGACCATTACTAACGCCTGGTTCGTCCAGGGCATGATTAAAGCCACTTCCGATGCCTGGCTGAAAGGCTGGGATGAGCGCAACGGCGGTAACCTGACGCTGCGTCTTGATGACGCAGATATCGCGCCGTTTGAAGCGGATTTTCACCAGAATCCGCGCTATATCGCGCTGAGCCAGCCTATGCCTTTGCTGGCGAATACGCCTTTTATCGTGACCGGTTCCGGTAAGTTCTTCCGCAACGTACAGCTCGACCCGACCGCAAACTTAGGCGTGGTAAAAGTGGACAGCGACGGCGCGGGGTACCACATTCTTTGGGGGCTCACAAACGAAGCGGTGCCAACCTCAGAGCTGCCGGCACACTTCCTCTCCCACTGCGAGCGCATTAAGGCGACTCATGGCAAAGACCGGGTGATCATGCACTGCCACGCAACGAACCTGATCGCCCTGACCTATGTGCTGGAAAACAATACCGACTTCATTACCCGCAAACTGTGGGAAGGCAGTACCGAGTGTCTGGTGGTGTTCCCGGACGGGGTTGGCATCTTGCCGTGGATGGTACCGGGCACCGATGAGATCGGCGAAGCCACTGCGCAAGAAATGCAGAAGCATTCGCTGGTGCTGTGGCCATTCCACGGGGTATTTGGCAGCGGCCCAACGCTGGATGAAACCTTTGGTCTGATCGACACCGCCGAGAAGTCCGCAGAAGTGCTGGTAAAAGTCTATTCCATGGGGGGGATGAAACAGACCATCACCCGGGAAGAGTTGATTGCGCTGGGCAAACGCTTTGACGTCACCCCTATGCAGTCGGCGTTAGATCTCTACAAATAAGAACATCGCGCCCCGCTCACAGAGACGGGGCGAAACTTACCTGCAATCCCTACAACTGACTCAAGTGGAGTAAAAGCAATGAAAATAAAGACAAGCTTGATCCTCACCGTTGCCGCGCTGGCGTTGTCCGGTTCCGCTCTGGCGGAAGTTAAAATTGCCCTGGTGGCAAAATCGTTAGGTAATGGGTTCTTCGAAGCCGCCAACGTGGGCGCGCAAGAGGCAGCCAAAGAGTTAGGTGATGTTAAAGTCATTTATACCGGGCCGACCACCACCACCGCTGAAGCGCAGATCGAAGTGCTGAACGGTTTGATCGCCCAGGGGGTGGATGCGATCGCTATCTCCGCCAACGATCCTGATGCGCTGGTGCCGGTGCTGAAAAAAGCGATGCAGCGCGGTATTAAAGTCGTTTCCTGGGATTCTGGCGTGGCGAAAGCCGGTCGTCAGATCCACCTGAATCCTTCCAATAACGCCCTGATCGGCGAAACCAACGTGAAGCTGGCAGCCGACGCGCTGAAAGCCCTGAACGCGGAAAAAGGCGAAGTGGCCGTACTGAGCGCCACCCCCACCTCAACCAACCAGAATACCTGGATTGCCGAGATGAAAAAGGTGCTGCCACAGTACCCGTCCGTCAATCTGGTGACCGTGGCCTACGGCGACGATCTTTCTGATAAGAGCTATCGCGAAGCGGTGGGCATGCTGAAAACGTATCCGGATCTGAAAGTGATCGTCTCGCCCTCCTCCGTAGGTATTGTCGCCGCCGCCCAGGCGGTGAAAGACCAGGGCAAGATAGGCAAAGTGTACGTCACCGGTTTAGGTCTGCCGTCTGAAATGGCGGGCGCGGTGAAATCGGGCGCCAGCAAAAGCTTCGCTATCTGGAATCCGATTGACCTTGGCTACGCCGCTACCTATCTGGCGGATGACCTGGTGAAAGGCACCGCCACCAAAGGCGAAGCCAGCATGGGCAGACTGGGCAAAGTGAAGCTGGATGCCGATGGCAACGGCGCCATGGCTGAGCCGTTTGTTTACGATGCCAGCAACATTGATAAGTTCTCGAAGATTTTCTAATCCTTTCTCCCTCTCCCTGTGGGAGAGGGTTGGGGTGAGGGCATCAGGCCGCACTTCCCCTACCCTTCTCCCGAGGTGAGGGGGGATAAATATGGAGAACTATCATGACACCACTCCTCCAACTGAAGGGCATCACCAAGGTCTTCCCCGGCGTGCGTGCCCTTGAGAACGTTCAGCTTGAGCTCTGGCCAGGTAAAGTCACCGCCCTTATCGGCGAAAATGGCGCGGGCAAATCCACGCTGGTGAAAGTGATGACCGGCATTTACCAGCCTGAAGAGGGCGAAATTCTCTACAAGGCAATCCCTATTCAGCTCCCGACACCGGAATCTGCGCACAAGGTCGGCATTACGGCAATTCATCAGGAAACCGTCCTGTTCGATGAACTCTCGGTCACCGAAAACATTTTTGTCGGTCAGTACCTCTATAAGGGCCTTTTTAAAAAACTCGACTGGTCAGAGATGCACCGCCGCGCGCAGGCCATCCTCACCCGTCTGGAGGTACAGATTGACCCACGGGCTACGCTAAAAACCCTGAGCATCGCCCAGCGGCACATGGTGGCGATCGCCCGCGCGCTGTCGTTTGATGCGCAGGTGGTGATCCTCGACGAGCCGACCGCGGCCCTGTCGCAGCACGAAATCCTCGAGTTTTATCAGATCGTGGAGCGCTTAAAGCAGGACGGAAAAGCGATCCTCTTCATCTCGCATAAATTCGACGAAATCTTTGAGCTGGCCGACCATTACACCATTCTGCGCGATGGGGTGTATGTCGGTTCCGGCGCGATGAACGACATCACCGAAGAGCGGATGGTCGCCATGATGGTGGGCCGCGCCATCACTCAGACCTTCCCCAAAGTGGAGTGCGAAAAGGGCGAGACGGTGCTGGAGGTGAAAAACCTGTGCCACCCCACCGAGTTTGCCAACATCTCCTTTACCCTGCGCAAAGGCGAAATCCTCGGCTTTTACGGGCTGGTTGGCGCCGGGCGCACCGAGCTGATGCAGGCCCTCTCTGGCGTCTCGCGCCCCTCCTCCGGTGAAATCGTCCTGAAGGGTAAAACGCAGCATTTCCGCCAGCCGTCGGACGCCATCAAAGCCGGCATCGTCTGCGTGCCGGAAGAGCGCCAGAAGCAAGGGGCGATCATTGAGCTGTCGATTGCGCAGAACATCAGCCTGCCGCAGCTTGGCAAAATGAACCCCAACGGGGTGCTAAATCATGATCGTGAATGGCAGCTGGCGGATGAGTACGCCAGACGTCTGCAGGTGAAAGCCTTTAGCTGGAAACAGCCGGTTGAAACGCTTTCCGGCGGGAATCAGCAGAAGGTGGTGATCGGCAAATGGCTGGCGACACATCCTGACGTGATCATCCTCGATGAGCCAACAAAAGGCATTGATATTGGCTCCAAAGCCGCCGTTCATCAATTTATGTCCGAGCTTGTCGGTCAGGGTCTGGCGGTAATTATGGTCTCGTCAGAACTGCCGGAAGTGATGGGTATGGCCGATCGCATTATCGTCATGCACGAAGGGCTTATGGTGGCGGAGTATCAGGCAGGGGGCGCAACGGCAGAAACCATCGTCAGCGCCGCCAGCGGTGCAAAACAGGAGGCCGCATAATGGTCAGGCAACTGCTGAAACACCGTGAAGCGCTGCTGGGCGCGGTGATCATTTTGATGATCGTCGCCATTGGCAGTCGCGTGCCCTCGTTTATCGCCCCGGGAAACCTGGTGGAGATGTTTAACGATACCTCCATCCTCATCATTCTCGCCCTCGGCCAGATGATGGTACTGCTCACCAAAGGCATCGATTTGTCGATGGCGGCTAACCTGGCGCTGACCGGCATGATCGTCGCGCTCATCAATTTCCATCATCCGGAAGTGCCCGTCTGGGCGCTGCTGATGCTGGCCACGGCGCTCGGCCTGCTGATGGGCATGATCAACGGACTGCTGGTGTGGAAGCTCGGTATTCCAGCCATTGTGGTGACGCTGGGTACGATGAGCATCTATCGCGGGATTATCTTTTTGCTCTCCGGCGGCGGCTGGGTGAACTCCAATCAGATGGGGGCCGATTTCCTCGGCCTGCCGCGTGCGGCGGTGCTGGGCTTGCCCGTACTGAGCTGGTGTGCGATTGCCGCTCTGTTGCTGGTGGGCTATTTCCTGCGTTACAGCCGCACCGGGCGCGCGCTCTACACCGCGGGCGGTAACGCCACGGCGGCCTACTACACCGGCATTAACGCCGGGAAGATGCAGTTTGTCAGCTTCTGCCTGTCCGGTGCGCTGGCAGGGTTCTGCGGATATCTGTGGATTTCCCGCTTCGCCGTGGCCTATGTCGACGTGGCTAACGGCTTTGAGCTGCAGGTGGTGGCCGCATGCGTGATTGGCGGTATCAGCACGATGGGCGGCACCGGTCGCGTGCTCGGCTGCCTGTTCGGCGCGCTGTTCCTCGGGGTAATTAACAATGCCCTGCCGGTCATCGGCGTGTCCCCGTTCTGGCAGATGGCCATTTCCGGCACGGTGATTGTGATTGCGGTGCTGCTCAACGAGCGCGGCAATAAACGCAAAGGGCGGTTGATTCTGCGCGATGCGGCGCTGGCGCGTCAGAAACTGGCGGTGAAATCATGAGCAAAATTATGACCACTGAAGAGATGAAACCGACCCCACCCTCGACGGGTTTTTTCCAGAAACTGCTGTGTTGGGAAGGGTTCTTGCTGGCGGTCACGCTGGCGGTATTTGTGGTGAATGCCCTCGCATCGCCCTATTTCCTCGATATCTGGAACCTGTCTGACGCCACTTTTAACTTTACCGAAAAAGCGATCATCGTGCTGCCGATGGCGATGTTGATTATCGCCCGCGAGATTGACCTCTCCGTGGCCTCTACCATTGCGCTGAGCTCTACGGTAATGGGCTTTTGCGCAGCGGCGGGCGTAGATACTCCGTTGCTGGTCTGCGTGGGGCTGGGCGTCGGGCTGCTGTGCGGCCTGTTCAACGGCTGGCTGGTGACGCGCTTTAACTTATCTTCCATTGTCATCACCATCGGCACCATGAGCCTCTATCGCGGGATCACCTACATCCTGCTGGGCGATCAGGCACTGAACAGCTATCCGGAGAGCTTTGCCTGGTTTGGGCAGGGTTACGTCTGGGGCGCACTGTCGTTTGAGTTCGCGCTGTTTATCGTGCTGGCGGCGGTGTTTGCCTTTGTGCTGCACCGCACCAACTTTGGTCGCCGGACCTATGCCATTGGCAATAACCCGACCGGCGCATGGTATTCCGGCATTAACGTGAAGCGTCACAACCTGCTGCTGTTTGCCCTGGTGGGGCTGATGGCGGGCCTCGCCTCGGTGTTACTCACCTCGCGCCTGGGCAGCACGCGCCCGACGATTGCGATGGGCTGGGAGCTGGCGGTGGTGACCATGGCGGTGCTGGGCGGTGTAAACATTCTGGGCGGATCCGGCAGCATGGTGGGGGTGATTATCGCCGCCTTCCTGATGGGGCTGGTGACCTTTGGCCTGAGCCTGCTCAACGTGCCGGGGATTGTGATGTCGGTGATTATCGGCGCGATGCTGATTGTGGTGATCTCACTGCCGATTATCACACGGCGGATTATGCAGCGGAGACGGATTTAATTTCCCCCTCACCCTAACCCTCTCCCCTGGGGAGAGGGAACTCGCTGGTGCGGCCATTTAGCCTCTCCCAACGGAGAGGAACGGGGTGAGGGGAACGGATTACCCAAAAATCATATTAAGGAGAATTATCATGAGCTTTATGTTGGCGCTTCCCAAAATCAGCCTGCATGGCGCAGGCGCAATCAGCGATATGGTCAACCTGGCGGCGAGCAAGCAGTGGGGTAAAGCCTTGATCGTGACCGATGGTCAACTGGTGAAGCTCGGCCTGCTCGACAGCCTCTTTGCCGCGCTGGACGCCCATCAAATGTCATATCATCTGTTTGACGAGGTGTTTCCCAATCCGACGGAAGCGCTGGTGCAGAAAGGGTATACCGCATACCGGGAGGCAGAATGCGACTACGTGATTGCCTTCGGCGGCGGTAGCCCCATCGATACCGCTAAAGCGATTAAAATCCTTACCGCCAACCCTGGCCCCTCTACCGCTTATTCCGGCGTCGGGAAAGTGAAAAACGCAGGCGTGCCGCTGGTTGCGATCAACACCACCGCAGGCACCGCGGCGGAGATGACCAGCAACGCGGTGATTATCGATTCCGCGCGTCAGGTGAAAGAGGTGATTATTGATCCGAACATCATCCCGGATATTGCCGTGGACGATGCCAGCGTGATGCTGGATATTCCAGCGTCCGTTACGGCCGCCACCGGCATGGATGCCCTGACCCACGCCATTGAAGCCTACGTCTCGGTCGGCGCGCACCCGCTCACCGACGCCAACGCGCTGGAAGCGATTCGCCTGATTACCCTGTGGCTGCCGAAAGCGGTCGACGAGGGCCATAACCTTGAAGCCCGCGAGCAGATGGCGTTTGGTCAGTATCTGGCTGGCATGGCGTTTAACAGCGCCGGTCTGGGTCTGGTTCATGCCCTGGCGCACCAGCCAGGCGCCACGCACAACCTTCCGCACGGCGTGTGTAATGCCATCCTGTTGCCGATCATCGAAAACTTTAACCGCCCGAATGCCGTGGCCCGCTTTGCCCGCGTGGCGCAGGCAATGGGCGTTGATACCCACACGATGAGCGACGAAGCGGCCAGCATGGAGGCCATCCATGCCATTCGCTCCCTGAGCGCTCGCGTAGGTATCCCTTCTGGTTTCAGTAAACTGGGGGTAACGAAGGCGGATATCGAGGGCTGGCTGGATAAAGCGCTCGCCGATCCCTGTGCGCCCTGTAACCCACGAACCGCCAGCCGCGACGAAGTGCGCGAGCTCTACCTGGAGGCATTATGATCCGCAAAGCCTTTGTGATGCAGGTTAACCCTGACGCACATGACGAGTACGAACGCCGCCACACGCCCATCTGGCCTGAGCTGGAGGCGGTGCTAAAAGACCACGGCGCGCATCACTACGCCATCTTCCTTGATAAGCAACGCAACCTGCTATTTGCGACCGTGGAGATTGAATCGGAAGAGCGCTGGAACGCCGTCGCCCATACCGACGTCTGCCAGCGCTGGTGGAAACATATGCGTGACGTTATGCCCGCTAACCCGGACAACAGCCCGGTGAGTACGGAACTTAAAGAGGTGTTCTACCTCGAGTAACCGACCGGTGCTGCCGCCATCGCGGCAGCACCGCTTTTCAGCTTACCTCCACGGAACTCCCCTGCACCGCCGCAGGACGCGAATGGGTAAGGGTAAACGCCGAGATTGCCGTTACCGCCAGGACAAAGCAGCCCAGCATCAGATAGGTATCCTGGAAGCCGATCCGGTCATACATATTGCCGGCGAATGCGGAGAGGAAGATCGCTGCCAACTGTTTGGCAAAGTTGAAGCCAATCAGATAGATGGTGGCCGACAGGCGAGTATCAAAGACGCCGGTAATATATTTAAACGCCCCCACCAGCAGGAACGGCACCTCCAGCGCGTGAAGCATCTTCAGGGCCACCACCTCCACCGCCGTAGTGGCGAATGACGAGCCGATAATACGCGTAGCCATGATCACCCCGGCAATCAGAAGGGTGTTTTTCGCGCCAATGCGGTTAATGATCCACGGCGAGCAGAACATGATGATGGCGTTGCAAAGTTCCCCTGCCGTCGTGGCAAAGCCAAACGCCCGCGTGCCCGCTTCAGGGGTCGCAAAGAACGTTTTAAAGAAGGTGGCAAACTGCTGATCAAAGACGTCGTAGACGCAGGCCACGCCAATCACATACAGAATAAACATCCACATTTTGCGCTGACGGAACAGGTTCACCACGGTCTTAAGGGTAATCTGCGGCTGGTTGGCGCCCAGGGAATTCATCACCTGCGCCGTCTGGTTTGGTTTTGGTTTGGCGACCACTAACAGCAGCATGAGTAAGAGCGCCGCGCCGGACCCCATCCAGAAGACAAGCGACGGATCGATGCTGAATAATATCCCGCCCGTCGAGGCGCACAGTCCCCAGCCCAGACAGCCGAACATACGCGCTTTGCCATATTCGAAGAAGCTATTGCGGCTCACACGCTCAATGTAGGCCTCAATCGCCCCCGATCCCGCCGAGAAGACGAAACCGATATACAGCCCGCCGCTAAGCGCCCCCAGCCAGATATTGGTTTTCAGGAGCGGAGCAAATACGTAGAGGAAAAAAGGGGCAAACAAGAAGAGCAAGATAGCGATGATCCACAGCAGGTGTTTTTTCAGCCCCAGCTTGTCGGAAATCACCCCCAGCACGGGCTGGAAAGCGATCGCAGAGAGCGAGATGCAGGAGAAAACAATCCCGGTATGGGTTTTATTCAGACCGATGATATCCGACAGCCAGATAGGCAGAAACGGAAAGCAGGTGGCCATAATGAAGAAGTAGAGAAAAAAGAACGACCCGAAAATCCAGAAATTAGGGTTGTCTTTGTGGGTACAGGCAGTCGTGTTCATTATTTTTATCCTCAACCGGGGGCCGCCTTCACGGCCCCTCACCTTTACACGCGTTCAACGCCAATCAAAATGGCGGTTTCTGGATCGAGCACCGGCAACGCAATCCCTGCCTGCATCAACCATTCGCCGCTTACCGTTTGCGGCGCGTCCATCCATGCCGGAAGTTTGCGCATCGTATGGCCCCCCTCGCCCGTCAGGCGGATGTTAGGGTGATCGAGAAGCGTAATACGATACTGTGCGCCCGCTTCCAGCCCCGGCATGCGCAGCGGCATCATCAGGGTGTAGTCCGGCATGCGGAGCTGGCTGATGATAAACAATCCCTGCCCCTGGTCCTGGCTCACTATACCGGTAGCCAGCGTCGTGGCATCGGGCATATCGATCCGCCACTGGGTGCCGGTGTGGATCACCTCGCGCCACTGTTTGTGCAGCGCGGCGTAATGGCGATAGCCTTCGCGCTCCTGCTCGTCCACCGCTAGCGGATCCAGCTCCAGCCCCATGTGGCCAAAGAGCGCCGTCAGGCCACGAAACGCGATGCTGTGCTGTCGGAAAGTGGCATGGCATTTATGATGACCGATATGCGCGCCCATCACCTCTGGCGGGAAGAAGTAACTCATGCCGCGCTGAATGGTGTTCCGCTCCAGCGCATCGTTATTATCCGACGCCCAGAAACGGTGGCAGCGGGTCAGGACTTCATAGTCGATACGCCCGCCACCCGACGAGCAAGATTCAAATTCGATATGCGGGAACCGCTCGCCCAGGACATCCAGCAGGCGATAGAACTGACGGGTTTGCGCGTCGGCAGCCGCCTTGCCATTGTGGCCAGGCTGAACCAGCTCGCGGTTCATGTCCCACTTCACGTAATCCACCTGATGCTCGCCCAGCAGCCAGCTCATGCGTTCCAGAAGATAGTCAAAGGCCTGAGGAATGTTGAGGTTCAGTACCAGCTGATGGCGGCCCGTGGCCTGTTCATAGCCCGGCAGCGCCAGCACCCAGTCAGGGTGGGCACGATAGAGATCGGAGTTGGGGTTGATCATTTCCGGCTCAACCCAGATGCCAAACTCCATACCGAGCGCCTTAACGTGACGCACCACGGGGGTTAAGCCGTCCGGGTATTTTTTCTCGTCGAGGTACCAGTCCCCCAGCGCGGCATGGTCATCGTTACGCCCTTTAAACCAGCCATCGTCGATGATAAAGCGTTCTACCCCCAGCGCGGCAGCTTCGTCAGCCATGCGCATGATGTAAGCCGGGTCGTGATTAAAGTAGATCCCTTCCCAGGTGTTGAGGTGTACCGGACGCGGTTTGTTATCCGGGAAACGAATAATGTTTTCACGCAAATAGCGGTGGAACTGCTGGCTCATGCCATTCAGCCCCTGCGCGGAGTAGCTGGCGTACAGGTTCGGCGTCCAGAGGGTTTTCCCCTCAGCAATCGCTATCTCGCCGGGCAGATAGAGCGCCTCCGCCTGCAGATAACGCCGCCCGTCGGTTTTCACTTCGGCACGCAGACGATGGTTACCACTCCAGCCGAGGTGCACGCCCCACACATCGCCCTGCATTTCATTGAAGGACGGCGTGCCGGTAATCAGCGCCGGGAAGTGTTCATGAGAGGTTTTGCCGCGGCGGTTTTCAATGACAAAGCTGTCATGTTCCAGCCGCAGGCGGTGAGGCTGAAACTCGCGGATCCAGCGGCCATGAAACGCCATGACCTCCTGCGCCCGCTCTGCCACCGGTAGAGTAATAGCCAGTCGATCCACTTGCCACGCCTGCGGCCGCAGGTTGGTAACGCCGTGGCGCACCCGCAGCACGCCGCTCTCCTCCAGGTCAATCTCACTGGTCAGGCGCAGACCGGCGTGAGTATCTTCTGCCGCGATAGTCAGACTTTGGCCCTGCTGGGTGACGGCGGTGGTGGTAAAGACCGGCGAGCCATCCATCCCCTGACGATGCCCCTCAATGCCCGGGGAACCAAATAACCCGTGACCCAGTTCGGCCATCAGGGTTACAGGGGAATCAACATCCAGTCTTCCATTGGCAACAGGACGGGAAAGCGTGGCCGCATCCTGCGGCGAAAAGTGGCGAAGGTGCGGCCCCCAGTAAAGAATCTCGGCGAACGGGTGGGTTTTTATCACCACATCCACCGTCTCGCTTACGAGTCGTAAAATGGCATCTTGCATCAGACATCTCCAGTCATCGGGATGATCTGAGTCTTGATCCGAAACGTTTCGGATACAAACTTAAACGTTTCGGTTTTGTGATCGGGTTTAGAAATTTAAAGAAATTAGGCAGTTTCGCCCGGTGAGAAGGCGGGTTGCCACAACACCTGTAATCTGGCGATATCCTCGCCGCTGATCAGCTGACGAACCATATCGGCAATCTGTCTGCCCACCCCTTCACGGGTAGACTGGATCACTGCCGCCACTTCGGTAGTGACAATGCTGTCCTGCGGTAAACCGTCGTAAACAATCAGCGCCACAGGGTTGTCGCCCGTTAATCGTCCCCTCTGAGAAAGCGCCATCGCGGCCCCATCGCCGTGGGTATTACAGTCGGTAATAATCGCCGTTGGCGGTTCGGGTAAGGCCAACAGATCGCAGGTGGCGGTATACCCCTCGCGTCGGGAAGGAGGCATAGCGCGCAGCCATTCATCTGAGAGCCCCGCCTCCTGCAACGCATCCAGATAACCCTGGCGTCGCTGAGTGATAAAGGCCTGGTTATTACTCTCTCCCAGGAATGCGATACGCCGGTGGCCTTTGGCGATGAGCCAGCGGGTGGCCTGGTGGGTACCGGCATAGTTATCGAAATCAAACCAGGCGTAAGGCTGCGGTAGCTGGCTGCGGCCGAGGGCAAGGAAGGGGAAATTTGCCGCCTGCAGTTGCTCAAGACGCGGGTCGCGATCGAGGGTATGCGCCACGATTAACGCATCCACCCGGCGGCTCTGCACCATGCGCATATAGCTGTGTTTATCGGCCAGATCGTCATCGGCAATCAGCAGCAGGTCAATCTCATGTCGCGCCAGTTCGTGGCTAATTTCGCCGACCATGTCCATAAAAACGCTGTTATTGAGCGGAACAGGATGTACCGGGAAGACCAGCCCAACCGCATCAATTTTGCCCATCTTCAGACGACGGGCAAAGGTATTGGGCCGGTAACCACGGCGCTGAGCTTCCGCTTCCACGCGCGCACGCGTCTCGCGAGAAACGTCATCATATCCGTTGAGGGCACGACTCACGGTGGTGACCGAGAGTCCGAGTTCTTTGGCGATGGCTTTAAGCGACATGATTATCCGTGTCTTGAAAGTTAGTTCTGTTCCGCCACCATAAGCGCAAACGTATCTGGCTCAAGGGCTTTAAAAATATGCGGCCGATCGGCGGGGTAACAAATGTAATCCCCTTCGCCCAGCTCTTCCGGCGCATCGGTCAGGCCCACCACTGCCCGTCCCTGAGTGATAACAATATGCTCAACCGAACCGGGTGGATGCGGATGCGAAATACGGTCTGCGCCCGGCTGAGCCGCCAGCATATAGATATCACGTCGTGCGCCTGGCGGGCAGGTGGCTAACAAAATTGCCTCATAGTTTGCCTGCTCGGCAATCACTTTCGTCCCTTCTCCCCGGCGAATAACCTGGGTAATAGGTTGCTGTGGCTCAAGCAAGCGCGCAAAGGGAATATCCAGTGCCACACAAAGTGACCATAAGGT
The DNA here is from genome assembly GCF_017348915.1 of Leclercia pneumoniae. Lineage (NCBI taxonomy): Bacteria > Pseudomonadati > Pseudomonadota > Gammaproteobacteria > Enterobacterales > Enterobacteriaceae > Leclercia > Leclercia pneumoniae. The sequence goes on from NZ_CP071383.1 coordinate 4,289,829, forward strand.
CTCCAGACTAGGATTGCCGTTTCCGGACTCCAGCTGCGACAGGGTAGATTTGGCGATCCCGGCGCGGCGAGCAATTTCCGCCAGAGAAAGTCCGGTTCGCATACGTTCCCGCACCAGGCTTTTGGCGATTACGCTTATTGGCTGCGTCATAAAACGGCCTCGTGTTCTATAAATCGAACGAATCGTTCATCTTGATAAACTACAGTGATGCGTTCATTATAATGGATATTCGTTCGATATGGCTAAAATTGTATGAAACCACATTTCTCCTGCCTGAAAGGCGACACGATAAAGGCCATTCTGCTGGTTTGTCTGGCTGTTGGCGTTGTAGGGATGTCTTACGGCTCGTTGGCAATGGCGTATGGCTTCCCCCTCTGGGTACCGTTTTTGCTCTCCATTTCCGTGCTGGCGGGCGCCTCTGAATTTATGTTTATCGGCATTGTGGCCAGCGGCGGCAATCCACTCGCTGCCGCTGCCGCGGGTCTTCTGGTGAACGCGCGCCATGTGCCTTTTGGCGTTACCGTGCGCGAGCTGGTGGGCCAGCGCGGCGCGAGCTTGCTGGGTTGTCACATTATGAATGACGAGAGCGTGGTATTTGGCCTGTCACAAAAAACGCCAGAACAGCGCAAAGCGGCCTACTGGCTCTGCGGGCTGGGTGTGGCAATTATCTGGCCGCTGGGCACCCTGCTGGGGGCGATGGTCGGCAAACTGCTGCCAGAGCCGGAAACCATCGGGCTGGATGCAGTGTTTCCGGCCATTTTACTGGCGTTAGTGGTGCCCGCCTTTAAAAACCGCACTACGCTTATCCGTGCCTTTAGCGGGGCGGCGTTGTCGCTGGCTGCGGTACCCTTTGCACCGGTGGGCCTGCCCGTCTTGCTCTCTCTGTTTGGCCTCGCCACGAGGAAGAAATAATGGAAAACATGACCGTCTTTATTCTTGGTATCGCCCTGCTTTCGGCGGGCACCTATCTGATGCGGCTTGGCGGGGCGAAACTTGGCAGTCGGTTAGCGTTATCTGAACGCTCCCAGGCGCTGCTGTCGGATGCAGCAACCGTATTGCTGTTTTCGGTGGCGCTGGCGACCACCTTCTATGAAGGAGAGCACTTTTCGGGGATGGCGCGGGTGTTGGGCGTGGCCTTTGCGGTATTCCTTGCCTGGCGCAAGGTGCCGTTGATTTTCGTGATCATCGCCGCGGCGGTGGTAACAGCGTTATTACGCCTGGCAGGCATAAACTAAAAAAGCGCCCCGGGGGCGCTCTTTCGACAAATGCTTTGCTCTTATTTATTCAGTTCTGCGGTCATGTGCACGCGGTTACCGGCGAAGGCCTGGGTAATGGTGTAAGAAGACGCACCGGCCTGCTGTGCCTGGGCGGCGATTTTCGCTTCAGCGCCGTCGATGGTGCTGGCGGAGGCGGTAACCGACTGGGCAGCGAAAGAACCGAAAGAGGTAGCCAGAGCGATTACTGCAACAAAAGTTTTGATGCTTTTCATGATATAAACCCTTTAAGTTAGTTGTCTGTGTAAGGCGCCGTGCCTTGATGTGATAAATAATAGGCCTGAACATCAACAACTGAAAGCGGAAGGATTTGCTTTAATAAATCAAAATTACTGAACAATAAATCAGCGGATCGCCAAAACAAAAAAAGCGCCCCGGGGGCGCTCTTTCGACAAATGCTTTGCTCTTATTTATTCAGTTCTGCGGTCATGTGCACGCGGTTACCCGTGAAGGCCTGAGTGATGGTGTAAGAAGACGCACCGGCCTGCTGTGCCTGAGCGGCGATTTTCGCTTCAGCGCCGTCGATGGTGCTGGCGGAGGCGGTTATTGACTGGGCTGCGAAAGAACCGAAAGAGGTAGCCAGAGCGATTACTGCAACAAAAGTTTTGATGCTTTTCATGATATAAACCCTTTAAGTTAGTTGTCTGTGTAAGGCGTTGTGCCTTGATGTGATAAATAATAGGCCCTTACACGGACTACTGAAAGCGGAAGGATTTGCTCACAACATTCAAAATTACTGATTAACAATTAAGCGCTGCGGATGGGTATAGATTGTGGCTCTTCCCGGTTTGCAGAACCCTACCAGCGTCAGGTTGCAACGCTCGGCCACCTCTACCGCCAGGGTGGTGGCAGCGGATACCGCAAACAAGATCTCAACGCCGCACATGGCCGCTTTTTGCACCATCTCGTAGCTGGCGCGGCTGGAAACCAGTGCAGCCCCCTGCTGCCAGGCTTCACTCTCATTCACTCTGCGGCCCAGCAGTTTATCCAGTGCCACATGGCGTCCGACATCTTCATGCCCACCCGCGATCTCACCCGACGGCAATACCCAGGCGGCGGCATGTGTGCATCCGCTTAACTGCCCTATCGGTTGCACATCGTTGAGATGGTGGAGAGCATGATCAAGATGAGTGAGTTCAAAACGCTGCGTAAAAGGCAGCGGCACCACGGGTTTGCCAATATCGTTAAGCTGTTCAACACCGCATACGCCGCAGCCGGTTCGCCCTGCCAGCGCACGTCGGCGCTCTTTGAGTCCCATAAAACGGCGGCTTGAGAGTTCGATTTGCACCTCAAGGCCGTTACAGGCCGGGACGACGTCCATGCCGTAAATCTCCTGCGGGTGCGTAATGATACCTTCCGATAATGAAAAACCGATGGCGAAAAGCTCCAGATCCTTGGGAGTGGCCATCATCACCACATGGGAAATGCCGTTGTAAACCAGTGCAACGGGTACCTCTTCTGCCAAAAAATCGGGGATCGCATCGTTAATATGAGGGGGTCTGTGTACCCGTTGCTCAACCACGCCAGCAGACAGCGATGAGGGGCGGATATCACGATTCGGTTTTGACACAACGTATTTCCTGAGCAACCACGAGGGAGAAGCCTGCTATTGCACCATAAAGTGCAGGCCTCGCGCATAGTATGGATCAACTTTTCAGACTCCATTTATCCTCAGTTTACCTACTCCGTTCGGAGTGACACAACCCGGACGCATAAACATCCCCATAACATCAGGGGTTAATTTTGTGACTAATGTCACGCTTTATAATCAATATAGTGATAATACGTTCACTTTGTTTTAACGCCGTTGGAACAGGCGTACCGACATTGTGGTATTCTGGTCAAACCCCTCGTGTAAATGAGGGATTAACGCAAATTTTCTCATTTGCGGTTAATTCTTAACCGCAAAATAAAACTACAAAGCAATGTCGTAATGAACCAAGGAGTGACCCATGCAGGTCAGCAGAAGGCAGTTCTTTAAGATCTGCGCTGGCGGTATGGCAGGCACAACGGCAGCCGCGCTGGGCTTTGCCCCCGGCGTAGCGCTGGCGGAAACACGGCAGTACAAACTGCTGCGCACCCGCGAAACCCGTAATACCTGTACGTACTGCTCCGTCGGCTGTGGGCTGTTAATGTATAGCCTCGGCGACGGTGCCAAAAACGCCAAAGCATCTATCTTCCACATTGAAGGTGACCCGGATCACCCGGTCAACCGTGGCGCGCTATGCCCGAAAGGGGCAGGTCTGGTGGACTTTATCCACTCAGAAAGCCGCCTGAAATTCCCGGAATACCGCGCGCCAGGCTCCGATAAATGGCAGCAAATTAGCTGGGAAGAGGCGTTTGACCGCATCGCGAAACATATTAAAGAAGACCGCGATGCTAACTTTATTGAGAAGAACACAGACGGCGTCACGGTTAACCGCTGGCTCTCCACCGGAATGCTGTGTGCCTCGGCCTCCAGCAACGAAACCGGCTATTTAACCCAGAAATTTACGCGTGCACTCGGTATGCTCGCGGTCGACAACCAGGCGCGTGTCTGACACGGACCAACGGTAGCAAGTCTTGCTCCAACATTTGGTCGCGGTGCGATGACCAACCACTGGGTCGACATCAAGAACGCCAACCTTATTGTGGTGATGGGCGGTAACGCCGCTGAAGCGCACCCTGTCGGGTTCCGCTGGGCGATGGAAGCCAAAATCCACAACGGTGCGAAACTGATTGTGATCGATCCCCGCTTTACGCGTACAGCGTCAGTGGCGGATTTCTACACCCCTATTCGTTCAGGTACTGACATCACTTTCCTGTCAGGCGTATTGCTGTACCTGATGAATAACGAAAAATATAACCGTGAGTACACCGAAGCCTATACCAACGCCAGCCTGATCGTGCGTGAGGATTACCACTTCGAAGATGGCCTGTTCAGCGGTTACGACGCCGAAAAACGCAAATACGACAAAACCAGCTGGAACTACGAGCTGGATGAGAACGGCTTTGCGAAGCGCGATAAGACCCTGCAACACCCGCGCTGCGTGTGGAACCTGCTGAAAGAGCACGTCTCCCGCTATACGCCAGAAGTGGTCGAAAACATCTGCGGAACGCCAAAAGCGGACTTCCTGAAGGTGTGCGAGCTGATCGCCGAAACCAGCGCGAAAGACAAAACCGCGTCGTTCCTGTACGCACTCGGCTGGACGCAGCACTCTATCGGCGCGCAGAACATCCGTACCATGGCGATGGTTCAGTTGCTGCTCGGTAACATGGGGATGGCAGGCGGTGGCGTGAACGCCCTGCGCGGTCACTCCAACATTCAGGGTCTGACCGACCTCGGCCTGCTGTCGCAGAGCCTGACCGGTTATATGAACCTGCCAAGCGAAAAACAGACAGATTTGCAAACCTACCTGACGGCGAGCACGCCAAAACCGCTGCTCGAAGGCCAGGTGAACTACTGGGGCAACTATCCGAAGTTCTTCGTCTCGATGATGAAAGCCTTCTTCGGTGACAAAGCGACAGCGGAAAACAGCTGGGGCTTTGACTGGCTGCCGAAGTGGGACAAAGGCTACGACGTGCTTCAGTACTTCGAAATGATGCACCAGGGCCAGGTCAACGGCTACATCTGCCAGGGCTTTAACCCGGTGGCGTCGTTCCCGAACAAAAACAAGGTTGTCGAGTCCCTGTCGAAACTGAAGTTCCTGGTGACAATTGACCCGCTCAATACTGAAACCTCGACCTTCTGGCAAAACCACGGCGAGTCAAACGACGTCGATCCGTCAAAAATCCAGACCGAAGTGTTCCGTCTGCCTTCGACCTGCTTCGCGGAAGAGAACGGCTCTATCGTTAACTCCGGGCGCTGGCTGCAGTGGCACTGGAAAGGGGCGGACGCCCCGGGCATTGCCATGAACGACGGCGAGATCCTGGCCGGTATCTTCTTACGCCTGCGTAAGATGTACGCCTCTGAAGGCGGCGCGAATCCAGAGCCGGTGCTGAACATGACCTGGAACTACTCCACGCCGGAGAACCCATCCCCGGAAGAGGTGGCGATGGAGAGCAACGGTAAGGCGTTGGCGGACGTTATCGATCCGGCCACCGGTGTGGTTCTGGCGAAGAAAGGCGATCAGCTCAGTACCTTCGCGCACCTGCGCGACGACGGCACCACCTCCAGCGGCTGCTGGATCTTTGCCGGGAGCTGGACGCCGAAAGGTAACCAGATGGCCAACCGCGATAACGCCGACCCATCGGGCCTCGGCAATACGCTGGGCTGGGCATGGTCGTGGCCGCTGAACCGCCGCATTCTCTATAACCGTGCCTCCGCTGACCCGCAGGGTAACCCGTGGGATCCGAAGCGTCAGTTACTGAAGTGGGACGGCGCGAAGTGGGGCGGCGTGGATATTCCGGACTACAGCACCGCCGCACCAGGCAGCGATGTTGGACCGTTTATCATGCAGCCTGAAGGGATGGGACGTCTGTTTGCTATCGATAAGATGGCGGAAGGGCCATTCCCGGAACACTACGAGCCGTTTGAGACGCCTCTGGGCACCAACCCGCTGCACCCGAACGTGGTCTCTAACCCGGCCGCACGTATCTTCAAGGGCGACTTTGAGGCGCTGGGTAAAAAAGACAAGTTCCCGTACGTGGGCACCACTTACCGTCTGACCGAGCACTTCCACTACTGGACCAAGCACGCGCTGCTTAACGCCATCGCGCAGCCAGAACAGTTTGTGGAGATCGGCGAGAAGCTGGCGAACAAGCTCGGCATTGCCCATGGCGATACCGTGAAAGTCTCCTCTAACCGTGGCTATATCAAGGCCAAGGCGGTGGTGACCAAGCGTATTCGCACGCTGAACGTTCACGGTCAGGAAGTGGATACCATCGGTATCCCGATTCACTGGGGTTACGAGGGCGTGGCGAAGAAAGGGTTTATTGCGAACACCCTGACGCCGTTCGTCGGTGATGCGAACACGCAGACGCCGGAGTTTAAGGCCTTCCTCGTGAACGTGGAAAAGGTGTAACGGAGACGACCTATGGCTTATCAATCTCAAGACATTATCCGTCGTTCCGCGACAAACAGTTTCACGCCCGCGCCTCAGGCGCGGGACCACCAGCAGGAAGTGGCAAAGCTTATCGACGTGACCACCTGTATCGGCTGTAAAGCCTGTCAGGTGGCCTGCTCGGAGTGGAACGACCTCCGCGACGAAGTAGGGCACAACGTTGGGGTGTACGACAACCCGGCAGACCTGACCGCCAAGTCCTGGACGGTGATGCGTTTCTCGGAAGTGGAGCAGAACGACAAACTGGAATGGCTGATCCGCAAAGATGGCTGTATGCACTGTGCGGATCCGGGCTGCCTGAAAGCCTGTCCGTCGGAAGGGGCTATCATTCAGTATGCCAACGGCATCGTCGACTTCCAGTCCGAGCAGTGCATTGGCTGCGGCTACTGCATTGCGGGCTGTCCGTTCGACGTGCCGCGACTGAATCCGGAAGACAACCGCGTCTACAAATGCACGCTGTGCGTTGATCGCGTTACCGTCGGCCAGGAGCCGGCATGCGTGAAGACCTGCCCAACGGGGGCTATCCACTTTGGTTCCAAAGAGGATATGAAGACGCTGGCGGCAGAGCGCGTGGGTGAGCTGAAAACCCGTGGTTACGACAACGCGGGCCTGTACGATCCGGCCGGGGTGGGCGGGACGCACGTCATGTACGTGTTGCACCACGCCGACAAGCCGAATTTGTATCATGGTCTGCCGGAGAACCCGGAAATCAGCGCCACGGTGAAGTTCTGGAAAGGCATCTGGAAACCGCTGGCAGCGGTCGGGTTTGCTGCCACCTTCGCAGCGAGCATCTTCCACTACGTCGGCGTCGGTCCGAACCGCGCGGAAGAGGAAGACGACAACCTGCATGAAGAGAAAGACGAGGTGCGCAAATGAGAAAACGTGACACCATCGTGCGCTATACCGCGCCGGAACGCATCAACCACTGGGTCACCGCCTTCTGCTTCATGCTGGCGGCGATAAGCGGGCTAGGATTCTTCTTCCCGTCCTTCAACTGGCTGATGCAGATCATGGGAACACCACAGCTGGCGCGTATACTGCACCCGTTTGTTGGCGTCATCATGTTCGCGTCGTTCATCATTATGTTTTTCCGCTACTGGCACCATAACCTAATCAATCGGGATGATATCTTTTGGGCGAAGAATATTCGTAAGATCGTCGTCAACGAGGAAGTAGGTGATACCGGGCGTTATAACTTCGGCCAGAAATGCGTATTCTGGGCGGCGATTATCTTCCTGGTCCTGTTGCTGGTAAGCGGTGTGATCATCTGGCGTCCGTACTTTGCGCCTGCTTTCTCAATCCCGGTGATCCGATTCGCGCTGATGCTGCATTCATTTGCCGCAGTGGCGTTAATTGTGGTTATCATGGTGCATATTTACGCCGCCCTCTGGGTGAAAGGCACCATTACCGCGATGGTGGAAGGATGGGTAACCAGTACGTGGGCGAAGAAACATCACCCGCGCTGGTACCGTGAAGTCCGCCAGAAACAGGAAAAGTCATCTGAATGAGTATTCGCATAATCCCGCAAGATGAGCTGGGTTCGAGCGAGAAACGCACGGCGGATTACATTCCGCCGTTGTTATTCCCCAGACTCAAGAACCTCTATAACCGCCGCGCAGAGCGTCTGCGCGAACTGGCCGAGAGCAACCCACTGGGCGATTTTCTGCGCTTTGCGGCGCTGGTCGCCCATGCGCAGGAGGTGGTGCTGTACGACCATCCGCTGCAGATGGACCTCACCGCGCGCATTAAAGAGGCCAATGCGCAGGGCAAGCCGCCGCTGGATATTCATGTCCTGCCGCGCGACAAGCACTGGCATAAGTTGCTGCATTCGCTGATTGCCGAGCTGAAGCCGGAAATGAGCGGCACGGCGCTGGCGGTCATTGAGAACCTGGAAAAAGCCTCTGACCTGGAGCTGGAAGAGATGGCGAGCGCGCTGTTCGCCTCTGACTTCTCACTGGTCAGCAGTGATAAAGCGCCGTTTATCTGGGCCGCGCTGTCGCTCTACTGGGCACAAATGGCCAGCCTGATTCCGGGCAAGGCTCGGGCCGAATACGGCGAAGCGCGCCAGTTCTGCCCGGTGTGTGGCTCTATGCCGGTCACCAGCATTGTGCAAATTGGTACCACGCAAGGGCTGCGTTATCTGCACTGCAACCTGTGCGAGACCGAGTGGCACGTGGTGCGCATCAAATGCAGCAACTGCGAGCAGACCCGCGATCTCAACTACTGGTCACTGGAAAACGAAGAGGCGGCGGTGAAAGCTGAAAGCTGCGGCGACTGTGGCACTTACCTGAAGATTCTGTATCAGGAAAAAGACCCGAAAGTTGAAGCCGTAGCGGACGATCTGGCAACGTTAGTGCTGGATGCGCGAATGGAGCAAGAAGGCTTTGGTCGCAGCTCGATTAACCCGTTTATGTTCCCGGGTGAAGGGGAGTAGCTTCCTGTAACAGCGCCGGGCGGCACAGAGTTGCCCGGCCTACAGGTGATAAGGTGCCCTGAAAAATCCTGACTATTGCGTGAAATTAACGGGCAATTTTTGCTCTGCGCCGTGGCCAGAATAATGGCATCCGGCGGTTTCATTCCATGCTTCTCGGCGTTAGCCATTAAGGCGCTACTCTTCCTCGTTCCCGCCCTCTTCGTATGCACCGTAAGGCTTCGCAGGCAAAACAATATAAGTGCCTTCAAACACCGCGCCCGGGGTTTCATCGCCGAAAAGCTCGACCTGCATCTGCACGCGTGCTTTGCGGCCACGCGCCAGGCGGTCGAGATCGCCGCCGAGGGCGCCCAGATCGGCCACCGCGCTTGGCTTGCCGCTAATTGGCGCACTGTAGCGAATGTGGGCATCTGCCAGGATGATGGTGCCTCCGAGATGACGCTCACGCAGCATCAGCCAGATCAGCCCCCAGCCGGTGAGCGTTGCCAGCGAGAATAAGCTCCCGGCAAACAACGTATGGTGCGGGTTCTGGTTGCCGGTTTCCGGCATAGTGGTGATGAATTTTTGCCCGGTATACTGCTGGATACGTACGCCCATCTTTTCGCTGAGGGGGATATGTTGATACCAGGCCTGCTGCAGTTGTCCGCACCAGTCGGCACGGTGAAGAATATCGTCCAGGGTAGCGATAGGTTTGATCATCAAAAAGTGGCGGATCGGCGTGGTTTGCGGCGCGGTAATTTCGCCCTGATTAACAAAACCAAGCTTGGCGAAGAACTCCACGGCATCTTCGCGGGCGCTACAGGTGACGCGCTTAACCCCTTCCTGACGCGCAACGGACTCCAGGGTCATTGCCATCAGCGTACCTAGCCCCTTGTCCTGAACGGAGGGGTGCACCGCCATAAAACGAATGGAGGCTTCATAATCTGCGTTGATATACAAACGCCCGACGGCGACCAGGTTACCCTCTTCATCGACCACCATCTGATGGTGCGCCATGGCATCCCAGGCGTCGCGCTCTGAACCTTTCGGCTGATGTAACGGCTTGCGCAGCATCTCCCAGCGGAACTGGTAATAGACCTCTAACTCTTCTTCCGTTTGCGGTACTCGAAGGTGATACATAGGTGTACTCTCTCTTGTTAACCGCGGCCATGCCGCCAGTTGGCTCATACCTGCTGCCAGAAGGTGACAGGGCCATCGTTCACCAGCGAAACCTGCATATCTGCAGCGAATCGTCCGGTTTGCGTATGCATGTCTTGTTGGCGACAACGTTCAACAAAGTATTCATAGAGTGCTTCAGCACGATCGGGCGCAGCGCCTTTAGAAAAACTTGGGCGCATACCGCGCTCGGTATCGGCCGCCAGCGTAAACTGGGAAACGACCAGCACGCTGCCGCCTGCCTGCTGCACGTTAAGGTTCATCTTCCCGTCGGCATCGCTGAAGATGCGGTAACCCAGCACACGTTCACATAAGCGGTTGGCTTTTTGTTCGTCGTCATCCTTTTCGACACCTAACAACACCAAAAGTCCTGGGCCGATTTCACCCGTCACCTCATCCTCCACGGTGACGCTGGCACGGGTTACGCGTTGAATCAATGCAATCATGGTTGGTCTGCTTCTCGTTGTTTTTCAGCCAGTGCTTCTTGTTTGAGTTCGCGGTAGACCCCGAGAGTGACAGTTATTTCGGCGCCTAGCAAGACGATACACCAGGTCCAGTAAACCCAGACAAACAAAATGGGGATCACTGCCAGTACGCCGTAAATCAGCTGGTAAGACGGGAACATCGTGATGTAAAGGGCAAAGCCTTTCTTACCCAATTCGAAGAGCACAGCCGCCACCAGCGCCCCTACGACAGCATCGCGGTTTGGCACGCGGGTCGTTGGCACGACGCTATAGAGCAGCCAGAAAGAGAGCCATGAGAGGATAAGGGGAAAGATCCGCAGCACATCATCAATCATACTGTTGAGATCGCTGGCCCAGCGTAGCGAGAGCAAATAGGAACTTATCGCCAGACTGGCACCCGCCAGCAGCGGCCCAAGGGTTAAGATCATCCAGTAGACGGCGAAAGAGTAAACCTTAGGGCGTGCTTTCTTACTTCTCCAGATAGTATTCAGCGCACTATCAATGGCATACATTAACAGTAATGCCGTAACGATCAGCCCGCATGCCCCTACCGCGGTCATCTTGCTGGAATTAGCGACAAACTGCTCAATATAATTCTGGATGACATCGCCGGTGGCGGGAATAAAGTTCGCAAAAACAAAATGCCGAAGTTGCAGGCTCACGTCCGAAAACATGGGAAAGGCGGAAAACAGGGCAAAAATAACGGCCACCAGCGGCACCAGAGACAACAGTGACACGTAGGCAAGGTTTCCCGCCAGGGTAGTCATGTTGTCCTCATCGATGCGGTGCCAGAGGAGTTTTATCCAGGCCCGGAAAGGCCGAGTGTGGTGGTCCGCTTTTTGATGAACAGTTTTTAACATAACAGCTTCGCAAAGTAGTTCGGTATCGTCTCTTTTCCGGTCACCAGAATGGAAGTCATACCACACTGGCTAGCGCCCTCTATATTATCGGCGTTATCGTCAAAAAAGACGGCATCGCTGGCCGTGAAACCTTCTGCCTGCAGCACTGCCTGGTAGATTCGCGCTTCCGGTTTGCGCATGCCCATCTCCTGGGAGAGGTAAATGTGGTCTGCTGCGGCCTTCACTTCCGGATACTCGTCAGGCCAGAACGTGGTATGCAGGCGGTTGGTATTCGAGAGAATAACGACCCGATGTCCCTGTTCGCGAAGTTTATGCATGATGTCGATCACATCCGGGCGGATCGCGACAAATACCGCCTGCCAACCGAGTGAGAACTGTTCATAACTGAGGGGCAATTCCATTTCATGGCACAGTTTTTCAGCGAAGAGTTCGTCGCTAATTTCGCCGCGCTCATGCTGATGGAAGCTTTCGCCCATCGTGAAATTTTGCTTTAACGTCGCCAGCGGGACACGGCTCAGATCGCTCCATGCGCCCAGCACCCGATTAAAATCGATATCGACGATTACGTTTCCTAAGTCAAAGATATAAAGCATGTTTATCTCCTTTTCGCCGTGAAAAGTAACTGTAGCGGGAAAGAGAAGGTTTGGCTATGCGCCAGATTCAGCTTAGAGAAAGGCACAGCCCGACCAGAATGTCGGGCCGTGAGAGGTATTAACCCGGCAGTGGGTCGCTCACAACCACCACTTCGACTTTGCTGGATTTAAGATGGGTTTGCAGCGCGGCGCCCGGGCCTTCGTCGGTGAAGAGCGCCGTCGCCTGCGCCACGTTACCAATCTCGACCGCGGCAGAGGCGTGATACTTAGTATGATCGGCCGCCAGTAAAATGTGCCGGGCGTGGGCCATCATCGTTTTCACCACGCTGGCCTCGTTGACATCAAACTCCAACATCGCACCGTCCTGCTCAATCGCCCCGACGCTGGTGACCAGGTAATCCGCCCGAAAGCCCGAGACAAACGCCGTGGCAGCAGCCCCGATGATGCCCCCGTTATGTGGGCGCAAGGTCCCGCCCGGCACCATCACCTCAAAGCGCGGATTTTTGTAGAGAATGTGCGCCACCCGCAGGCTGTTAGTGATGATGCGCAGATGGTTATGGTTGAGCAACGCCCGCGCAACGTGCTCTACCGTTGTACCAATGGTGATAAACACCGTCGACCCATCGGGGATGTAATCGGCGATGGCTTCGGCAATGGCCCGCTTCTCTTCCGTCAGGGAGACTTCGCGCTGTTCAAAGGCCGTATTGACCACGCTCGACGCGCGCCCCGCGCCACCGTGATGACGCGTGATCAGCCCCTGCTCGCTCAGCTTACGAATGTCCCGTCGTATCGTCTGCGTCGAGACATCCAGCAGCTGCGCCAGTTCATCGATGTTCATATAGCCACGTTCAGCGATAAGCGTAAGCAGCCGATCGTGCCGCGGGTTACCGGTCATTTCGGTAAGGCTCATGGGTTGTCCTTTGAAAACCATCACGTTGAGCATTTTATACAAAAAGTGACAAGAAAGAGCGGGTTTGATCACAGTCGGGGATCCCCGCACGTCCGCCGGGGCGGGTACACTTCAGCGCCGCGACCGCGCTGGCAAAGCGCATGGCGTTCTGTGCAGGCGCGCGCTGCGCCAGGCTCGCCGCCAGCGCACCGTGAAAAACATCCCCCGCGCCCGTGGTATCCACCACATCCACGCTGAATCCTGGCTGATGGCAAAGCTGCCCACTCTCCAGCCAGTAGCACCCTTCACTGCCCTGGGTCACGTAAACATGACCATTTGTGAGCGTTTGTGCTTGTTTAAGCGCCTCCAGGGTATTCTCCCGCTGCGTTAAACGCCGCAGGCCCGGTGCGGAAAAGGCCGCATGGTCGCTTAGCGCAATCAGCTCCGCAATGTCCTGCGGCGTGACGTCCGCATCAAGCAGGGTTGGCACCCCCTGCTGGCGCGCCAGAGTGAACGCCTGCCTGGCACCGTCGTGCCAGCGCACGTCCGCCAGCACCATATCCCATTGTGAAAAATCGATATCTGCAAGCCAGTCCGCGTCTGGCGGAAGGTCAGGGCTGGGGTAGTTAGCGATAATCCGCTCCCCGTTCGCATCCACCAGTACCGCCGATTGCGAAGAGCGCGCCCCCTTCACCACGCGGGTAAAACGCGTCTTCACCCCCTGGGACTCCAGCTCCGCAAGCAGGCGGTTGCCGGTATCGTCATCACCCACCCGGCCAATAAAGTCCACGCTTGCCCCGAGCTTCGCTGCAGCCACCGCCGCCGTAGCCGCCGGGCCGCCGCCCACTTCCGTATAGTTTTGCGCGACATACTTTCCCCCTTCTTTTGGCAAATCATCGAGATACCAGATGCGATCCAGCACGGTAATGCCGACACAAACGATGCGAGTCATGGTCAATCCTTATGCGTTTTCTGATGCTCTCATTTTAATTTCACCAAATGTTTAAAAAGTGACCCGTGTCAATTTTTTGACTATAAATTACAAATACGATCAAAAACAGACAACAAAAACGCGCAATACTTGACACGATGTGACAGGAGAGAGAGATGTCAGCAATCGCATTTATCGGTTTAGGGCAGATGGGCGCGCCAATGGCGAAGAATCTGCTGAAGCACGACCATTCGCTTTGCGTCTTCGACGTGAACCCGCAGGCCGTACAGGCGCTGGTGGAGTGCGGCGCGCAGGCAGCACAAACGCCTGAACAGGCAGCAAGAGGGGCCGAGTTTGTCATCACCATGCTGCCAAACGGCGACCTGGTGCGCTCGGTGCTCTTTGGCGAGCAGGGCGTGTGTGAAGGGTTATCCCGCGACGCGCTGGTCATTGATATGTCCACCATTCACCCGCTGCAAACCGACGCCCTGATCGGCGAAATGGCTGAGTCAGGTTTCAGCATGATGGACGTTCCCGTCGGACGCACCTCTGACCATGCCATCGCCGGGACATTGCTCCTGCTGGCAGGCGGCACGGCGCAGCAGGTTGAGCGCGCCACCCCAGTGCTGATGGCGATGGGCAACGAGCTGGTCAATGCGGGCGGTCCGGGCATGGGGATCCGCGTGAAGCTTATTAACAACTACATGAGCATCGCCCTTAACGCGCTTTCCGCCGAGGCGGCCGTACTGTGTGAAGCGCTCGGCCTCTCCTTCGATGTCGCGCTGAAGGTGATGAGCGGTACACCAGCGGGTAAAGGCCACTTCACCACCTCCTGGCCGAACAAGGTACTGAAGGGCGATCTTACGCCCGCCTTCATGATCGACCTGGCGCATAAAGATCTGGGGATCGCCCTGGATGTCGCAAACCAGCTGCACGTTCCGATGCCGCTGGGTGCCGCCTCCCGCGAGGTCTACAACCAGGCGCGCGCCGCCGGACGCGGGCGCGAAGACTGGACGGCCATTCTTGAACAGGTTCGCGCATCCGCCGGGCTGAAAAAATCACACTGACAGGAAAGGATTAAGAAATGACGACGTACACCCTGAACGATATCACCCGGCCTTCCGGCGGTTTTGCAATGCTGGCCGTTGACCAGCGCGAGGCGATGCGCCTGATGTTTGCCGCGGCGGGTGCCCCGGAGCCGGTCAGCGACCAACACCTGACCGATTTTAAGGTCAACGCGGCCAAAATTCTCTCGCCGTATGCCTCTGCGATCCTGGTCGACCAGCAGTTTTGCTATCGCCAGATCGTCGAGCAGCAGGCGGTGGCCAAAAGCTGCGCAATGATTGTGGCCGCCGACGAGTTTATTCCGGGGAACGGTATTCCGGTCGACAGCGTGGTGATTGATAAAAATATCGATGCACAGGCGGTTAAACGCGACGGCGGCAAGGCGCTGAAACTGCTGGTGCTCTGGCGCAGCGACGAAGATCCGCAGCAGCGTCTGGAGATGGTGAAGGCGTTTAACCGGCTGTGTCACGACAACGGATTGCTGAGCATTATCGAGCCCGTTGTTCGCCCGCCGCGTCGCGGGGCCACCTTTAACCGCGAACAGGCGATTATCGAGGCGGCAAAAGAGCTCGGCGACAGCGGTGCCGACCTCTACAAGGTGGAGATGCCCCTGTTCGGCAAAGGTTCTCAGCAGGCGCTACTGACCGCCTCGCAGAAGCTGAACGAGAACATCGCCATGCCATGGGTGATCCTCTCCTCCGGCGTGGACGACAAACTCTTCCCCCGCGCGGTACAGGTTGCCATGCAGGCGGGCGCATCCGGTTTCCTCGCTGGTCGGGCCGTCTGGTCGTCGGTGGTGGGTCTGCCGGACACCGAAATGATGCTTCGCGATATTTCTGTACCCAAACTGCAGCGTTTGGGTGAGATCGTCGACGAAATGATGGCTCGCCGTTAAGAAAGGAGCTGAACATGAAATGGTTTAACACCCTGAGCCACAACCGCTGGCTTGAGCAAGAGACCGACCGCATTCTCGATTTCGGTAAAAATGCCGCCGTGCCGACCGGCTTCGGCTGGCTGGGCAATAACGGCCAGGTGCGTAGCGATATGGGCACCCACCTGTGGATCACCGCCCGCATGCTGCACGTTTACGCGGTTGCCGCCAACATGGGGCGTCCTGGCGCGTATGCGCTGGTTGAGCACGGCATCAACGCCCTGAACGGCCCGCTGCGCGACAGTCAGCACGGCGGCTGGTATGCCTGCGTTAACGATGAGGGCGTGATCGACGCCTCCAAG
Source organism: Leclercia pneumoniae (assembly GCF_017348915.1). Lineage (NCBI taxonomy): Bacteria > Pseudomonadati > Pseudomonadota > Gammaproteobacteria > Enterobacterales > Enterobacteriaceae > Leclercia > Leclercia pneumoniae. The sequence goes on from NZ_CP071383.1 coordinate 4,305,766, forward strand.
CAGGGTTATCAGCACTTCTTCGTGCTGCTGGGTGCGGCAAGCGCCGTCACCACCGGCCACCCGCAGGCGCGCCCGCTTCTCGACGAGGCCATTGCGGTGATCGAGCGCTACTTCTGGAGCGAAGAGGAGCAGATGTGCCTCGAATCCTGGGACGAAGCGTTCAGCAAGACCGAAGATTACCGCGGCGGTAATGCCAATATGCACGCCGTGGAAGCCTTCCTGATCGTCTATGACGTGACCCACGATCGTAAATGGCTCGACCGCGCCCTGCGCATTGCCTCGGTGATTATTCACGACGTGGCGCGCAAGGGAGACTATCGCGTTAACGAACATTTCGACACTCACTGGAACCCGATCCGCGATTACAACATCGATAACCCCGCCCACCGCTTCCGCGCCTACGGCGGCACGCCGGGCCACTGGATCGAGTGGGGCCGCCTGATGCTGCACCTGCGCGCCGCGCTGGAAGCCCGCTTTGAAACGCCGCCGGAGTGGCTGCTGGAAGATGCGAAAGGCCTGTTCCACGCCACCATCCGCGATGCCTGGGCGCCCGACGGGGCCGATGGTTTTGTCTACTCCGTGGGCTGGGACGGCAAGCCTATCGTGCGCGAACGCGTGCGCTGGCCGATCGTCGAGGCGATGGGCACGGCTTATGCGCTCTATACGGTCACCGGCGAGGCGCAGTACGAGGCGTGGTATCAGACGTGGTGGGATTACTGCATCAAATACCTGATGGATTACGAAAACGGTTCGTGGTGGCAGGAGCTGGATACCAATAACGAAGTGACCACCAAAGTCTGGGACGGCAAGCAGGATATCTATCATCTGCTGCACTGCCTGGTGATCCCCCGCCTGCCGCTGGCACCGGGCTTAGCCCCTGCCGTCGCCGCCGGTTTGCTGGACAGCCTGGCTAAATAATAAAAACGGAGTTTATATGCGTACCCTACACAATATTGATTTAAAGAATACTGAAACAGGTTTCACCCTGCGCTGGCAGGACCGCCTTATTATCTCCCACTCCGCCGATGCGCCCTGCCTGTGGATTGGTGCGGGTGAGGCAGATATTGAGATGTTTCGCGGCAACTTCAGCATCAAAGACAACCTGAATGAGAAGATCGCGCTGACCGAAGCTACGGTTACGCAGCAAGAGGCGGGCTGGGCGATCCGCTTCACCCGCGGCGACACGGTGAGCGCCACGCTGCGGATCGGTGTGGATGCAGAAGGTCGCCTGGAACTCAGGCTGCAAAACGACGCCACCAGCCATAACCGCATCTGGCTGCGGCTGGCAGCGCAGCCAGAGGATCATATCTACGGCTGCGGGGAGCAGTTCTCCTACTTTGACCTGCGCGGCAAGCCGTTCCCATTGTGGACCAGCGAGCAGGGCGTGGGGCGTAACAAGCAAACTTACGTCACCTGGCAGGCCGACTGCAAAGAGAACGCCGGGGGCGACTACTACTGGACCTTCTTCCCGCAGCCCACCTTTGTGAGCACCCAGAAGTACTACTGCCACGTCGATAACAGCTGCTACATGAACTTCGACTTCAGCGCGCCGGACTACCATGAGCTGGCTTTCTGGGAAGATAACGCCACGCTGCGCTTCGAATGTGCAGAAACCTACGTCGATCTGCTAGAAAAACTCACCGCCCTGCTGGGCCGTCAGCCGGAACTGCCGGACTGGGTTTACGATGGCGTGACGCTCGGCATTCAGGGCGGCACCGACGTGTGTCAGCAGAAGCTCGACGTCATGCGTAACGGCGGCGTGAAGGTGAACGGCATCTGGGCGCAGGACTGGTCCGGCATTCGCATGACCTCCTTCGGCAAACGCGTGATGTGGAACTGGAAGTGGAACAGCGAGCTTTATCCGCAGCTGGATACCCGCATTCCGCAATGGAAACAGGAAGGCGTGCAGTTCCTCTCCTACATCAACCCGTACGTCGCCAGCGATCGCGACCTGTGCGAAGAAGCAGCGAAACGCGGCTATCTGACCAAAAACGCCGAGGGTAAGGATTACCACGTCGAATTCGGCGAGTTTTACGCGGGCGTTATCGACCTGACCAACCCCGAAGCCTATGACTGGTACAAAGAGGTCATCAAAAAGAACCTGATCGAACTGGGCTGCGGCGGCTGGATGGCCGATTTCGGCGAGTATCTGCCGACCGACACCTTCCTGCATAACGGCGTAAGCGCGGAAATTATGCATAACGCCTGGCCTGCGCTGTGGGCGAAGTGTAACTACGAGGCGCTGGAGGAGACCGGCAAGCTTGGCGAGATCCTGTTCTTTATGCGCGCGGGCTATACCGGCAGCCAGAAGCACTCGGTGATGATGTGGGCGGGCGATCAGAACGTCGACTGGAGCCTCGACGATGGCCTGGCCTCGGTTGTTCCCGCGGCGCTCTCGCTGGCGATGACCGGCCACGGCCTGCACCACAGCGATATCGGCGGTTATACCACGCTGTTCGGGATGAAGCGCAGCAAAGAGCTGCTGCTGCGCTGGTGCGATTTCAGCGCCTTCACACCGATGATGCGTACCCACGAAGGTAACCGCCCTGGCGATAACTGGCAGTTCGACGCCGACGCCGAAACCATCGCCCACTTCGCGCGGATGACCACGGTCTTCACCACGCTGAAGCCGTATATCAAAGCCGCGGTTGCGCAGAACGCTAAAACGGGCCTGCCGGTGATGCGCCCGCTGTTCCTGCACTACGAAGACGACGCGCGCGCCTACACGCTGAAGTATCAATACCTGCTTGGCCGCGATCTGCTGGTGGCACCCGTTCACGAAGAGGGCCGCACCGACTGGATCCTCTACCTGCCACAGGACACCTGGGTGAATGCCTGGACGGGAGAAACCTGTCAGGGCGGTGACGTGACCGTCGAAGCCCCGCTCGGCAAAACTCCGGTCTTCTATCGCCAGCAAAGCGAATGGGCAGATCTGTTTAGCACCTTACGTCATATCTGATAAGGCTCGCCCGCAGGGAGACCTGCGGGCAGACGGAGAACAATAATGAGTCAACATACTTCTGATCCGGCAACCCTACGCCTGCCGTTTAAAGAAAAACTCGCCTACGGGATGGGCGATCTCGGCTCTAACATCCTGCTGGATATCGGCACGCTGTACCTGCTGAAGTTTTATACCGACGTGCTGGGCCTGCCTGGCACCTACGGCGGCATTATCTTCCTGATCGCCAAGTTCTTTACCGCCTTTACCGATATGGGCACCGGGATCATGCTCGACTCCCAGCGCAAGATCGGGCCGAAGGGCAAATTCCGCCCGTTCGTGCTCTATGCGGCGTTTCCGGTCACGCTGCTGGCGATTGCAAACTTCGTCGGCACGCCGTTTGAGATAACCGGCAAAACGGTGATGGCGACGGTGCTGTTCATGCTGTACGGCCTGTTCTTCAGCATGATGAACTGCTCTTACGGCGCCATGGTACCCGCCATTACCAAAAACCCGGACGAGCGCGCCGCGCTGGCGGCCTGGCGTCAGGGCGGCGCGACGCTGGGCCTGCTGCTGTGTACCGTCGGCTTTGTCCCGGTGATGAACCTGATTGAAGGCAACGATCAGCTGGGCTATATCTTTGCCGCCACCCTCTTCTCGCTGTTCGGGCTGTTCTTTATGTGGTGGTGCTATAAGGGCGTGACCGAGCGCTACGTCGAGGCGCAGCCCGCTAACCCCGCACAAAAGCCGGGCCTGCTACAGTCGTTTCGCGCCATCGCCGGCAACCGCCCGCTGTTTATTCTCTGCATTGCCAACCTCTGCACGCTGGGGGCCTTTAACGTCAAACTCGCCATCCAGGTCTACTACACGCAGTACGTGCTGAACGACCCGATCCTGCTGTCGTACATGGGCTTCTTCAGCATGGGTTGTATTTTTATCGGCGTGTTTATGATGCCCGGCGCGGTGCGTCGCTTCGGTAAGAAAAAGGTCTACATCAGCGGGCTGATGATTTGGGTGGCCGGCGATCTGCTCAACTACTTCTTCGGCGGCGGCTCGGTGAGCTTTGTGGCGTTCTCATGCCTGGCGTTCTTCGGCTCCGCGTTTGTGAACAGCCTGAACTGGGCGCTGGTGTCCGATACCGTGGAGTACGGCGAGTGGCGCACCGGCGTGCGCTCCGAAGGGACGGTCTATACCGGGTTTACCTTCTTCCGTAAGGTCTCCCAGGCGCTGGCAGGCTTTTTCCCGGGGATCATGCTGACGCAAATCGGCTATGTGCCCAACGTGGTGCAGTCTGCCGGAACGGTTGAAGGGCTACGGCAGCTGATATTTATCTACCCGAGTCTGCTGGCGGTCATCACCATCGTGGCGATGGGCTGCTTCTACAACCTCAACGAGAAGATGTATGTGCGCATCGTGGAAGAAATTGAGCTGCGCAAACGTACGGCCTGAATGACTTGAGCGCGCGCCCTGCGGGACGCGCAGAGGATCGACCATGACACATACTCCTGATCCGTTAACCCTGAAGCTGAGCCTGCGCGAGAAGTGCGCCTATGGGATGGGCGATTTTGGCTCGAATCTGATGCTCTGTATCGGCACGTTGTATCTGCTGAAGTTTTACACCGATGAGCTGGGCATGCCCGCCTTCTATGGCGGCATTATTTTCCTGGTCGCGAAGTTTTTTACCGCCTTTACCGACATGCTGACCGGGGTGCTGCTGGATTCCCGGCGTCATATCGGCGCGAGGGGCAAATTCCGGCCATTCATTCTGTATGCCTCTGTGCCGGTGGCGCTGGTTGCCACGGCGCAGTTTATGGCCAACGATTTTAGCCTGACGGTGAAAACGGCCCTCGCCACCGTGCTCTTTATGATGTTCGGCCTGTGCTATAGCCTGATGAACTGCTCTTACGGCGCGATGGTTCCGGCCATCACCAAAAACCCGAACGAGCGGGCGCAGCTTGCGGCATGGCGTCAGGGCGGCGCGACGGTGGGGCTGTTACTTTGCACCGTCGGCTTTATGCCCATTCAGGCGCTGTTCGTCAGCCAGCCCTCCCTCGGCTATCTGGTGGCCGCACTGGTGTTTGTCACCGGCGGTTTGTTCTGCATGTGGTGGTGCTACAGCGGCGTAAAAGAGCGGTATGTCGAGATCTCGCCCGATCACCATAAACCCGGGATCCTGAAGTCCTTCTGCGCCATCTTTCGCAATCCACCGCTGCTGGTGCTGTGCATTGCTAACCTCTGCACCCTGGCGGCGTTTAACATCAAGCTGGCGATTCAGGTCTATTACACCCAGTACGTGCTTAACGATCTGCATTTGCTGTCGTGGATGGGCTTTTTCAGCATGGGCTGCATTCTGATTGGCGTGTTTCTGGTGCCCGGTGCCGTAAAACGCTTTGGCAAGAAGCCGGTTTATCTGGGCGGACTGGCGCTGTGGGCAGTGGGCGACGTGCTGAACTTCTTCTGGGGGACCAGCTCGCTGCTATTCGTGCTCTTTTCCTGCATGGCCTTTTTCGGCACGGCGTTTGTGAACAGCCTGAACTGGGCGCTGGTGCCGGATACTGTAGATTACGGCGAGTGGAAAACGGGGATTCGCGCCGAAGGGTCGGTCTATACCGGCTATACCTTCTCACGCAAAATCTCCGCCGCCCTCGCCGGGTTCCTGCCGGGCATTATGTTGACGCAGATTGGGTATATACCTCATGCCGTGCAGAGCGCGGGCACGCTGCTGGGATTGCGTCAGCTTATTTTCCTCTGGCCGTGCGGCCTGGCGATTGTTGCCGCCGTGACCATGGGGCTGTTTTATAAACTCAACGAAACGCGCTTCGCGTTAATTATCGAGGAGATTGGAAAGCGGAAAAAACAGTCAGGGAATACCCCTGAGACAACCCCTAATAATAAAGCGTCAGCAGTCACTTTATAACAATAAATCCGGCCCGCAGTTCCTTCCTAATAATCAGGAGGGAGGCCTTTCTGTACTTGATACATGGACAAATTATGAAAAGAATCATCACTGTACTGATTGTGTCGTCTGTGTCCTGCCCGGTATTTGCCGGGGCGTATGTTGAAACCCGCGAAGCCTACAATACGGCCTCTGAGCTGCACGAGGTGATCCTGCGCGCGGGATATAACTTCGATATGGGCGCGGGGCTGATGTTCACCAACGCCTATAACGTGGGGAAATGGGACGAACTCAAGCACAGCTATAACGAAATAGAGGGGTGGTACCCGCTCTTTAAACCGACCGACAAACTCACCTTTCAGCCCGGCGGCCTGATTAACGACAGTAGTGCCGGTTCGGGTGGTGCCCTTTATTTTGACACTAACTATAAATTCACGGACGGGTTTAATCTGACGTTCCGCTATCGCTATAACCATAATAATTACGATACGCCGGACGATAACGGGCTAATGGATAAGAATGACACGCACGAATTCGCCAACTACTGGAATTTCAGGCTTACGGATGCGTTTTTCTACACCTTTGAACCGCACTATTTTCAGCGGGTGAATGATTACCACAGCAAAAACGGCAAGGATCATCATTGGGAAATAACGAATAAGTTCAGCTATAAGCTCGACAGAAACTGGCTGCCGTATCTCGAACTTCAGTGGCTGGATAGATGGAATGATTACAACCGGGAGCAGTATCGAATCCGTCTGGGATTACGCTACGCGTTCTAATAAAAAAGCCGCTGATCTCTCAGCGGCTTTTTAGTGTCCGTTAGTGAAGATTAATCTTCTTTCGGACCGCGCATTGCGCGTTTACGATCGTTCTCAGTCAGGTGACGTTTACGGATACGAATTGACTGTGGAGTCACTTCTACCAGTTCGTCATCATCGATGAACTCCAGAGCTTGCTCCAGGGTCATCTTGATCGGTGGAACCAGAACCGTCGCTTCGTCAGTACCGGACGCACGCATGTTGGTCAGTTTCTTACCGGTCAGGCAGTTTACAGTCAGGTCGTTAGAACGACTGTGAATACCGATGATCTGGCCTTCATAAACTTCCGCACCGTGACCCAGGAACAGCTTACCGCGGTCCTGCAGGCTGAACAGGGCGAACGCAACCGCTTTACCCTGACCGTTAGAGATCAGAACGCCGTTGTTACGCTGGCCAACGTCGCCTGGACGAACGTCGTCGTAGTGGCTGAAGGTGGAGTACAGCAGACCGGTACCTGAAGTCATGGTCATGAACTCAGAACGGAAGCCGATCAGGCCACGGCTTGGGATCACGTAGTCGAGACGTACGCGGCCTTTGCCATCTGGATTCATGTTTTTCAGGTCGCCTTTACGCTCACCCAGAGCCTGCATGACAGAACCCTGGTGCTGCTCTTCAACGTCCAGCGTCACGTTTTCGAACGGCTCTTGTTTACGGCCGTCGATTTCGCGGAAGATAACTTTCGGACGGGAAACCGCCATTTCGAAACCTTCACGACGCATGTTTTCGATCAGAACTGACAAGTGCAGCTCACCACGACCGGAAACGCGGAAGGCGTCCGCATCAGGGGTCTCTTCAACGCGCAGCGCAACGTTGTGCACCAGCTCTTTGTTCAGGCGGTCAAGGATCTGACGAGAGGTAACGAACTTACCTTCTTTACCACAGAATGGAGAGGTGTTGACGTTGAAGAACATAGATACAGTCGGTTCATCAACGGACAGGGCTGGCAGCGCTTCAACTTTCTGCGGATCGCAGATAGTGTCGGAGATGTTCAGCTCGCCCAGACCGGTGATGGCAATGATATCGCCAGCTTCAGCGATATCGCTATCGATACGCTCCAGACCCAGGTGAGTCAGCACTTTGCCCACTTTACCGTTACGGGTTTTGCCTTCGCTATCGATGATAGTAACTTGCTGGTTAGGCTTAACTTTACCGCGCTTGATACGACCAATGCCGATAACGCCAACGTAGTTGTTGTAATCGAGCTGAGAGATCTGCATCTGCAGGGTGCCGTCGAGATCAACGTTTGGTGCAGGAACACGGTCAACAATTGTCTGATACAGCGGGGTCATGTCTTCCGCCATATCTTCGTGGTCCAGACCTGCAATACCGTTCAGCGCGGAAGCGTAAACGATAGGGAAGTCCAGCTGCTCGTCGGTCGCGTCGAGGTTAACGAACAGGTCGAATACCTGATCTACAACCCAGTCAGGACGCGCGCCAGGACGGTCAACTTTGTTGATAACAACAATTGGCTTCAGACCATGGGCGAACGCCTTTTTGGTCACAAAGCGCGTCTGCGGCATTGGGCCATCCATTGCGTCAACGACCAGCAGAACGGAGTCTACCATGGACATTACACGCTCAACTTCACCGCCGAAGTCGGCGTGGCCTGGGGTATCAACGATGTTGATACGGTAGTCATTCCATTTGATGGCGGTGTTTTTGGCGAGGATGGTAATCCCACGCTCTTTCTCCAAATCGTTGGAGTCCATCACACGCTCTTGAGTTTCGGCACGAGCATCAAACGTACCGGACTGCTGCAGCAGCTTATCAACCAGGGTAGTTTTACCATGGTCAACGTGCGCGATGATGGCGATGTTACGCAAATTTTCGATCACAACTTTGCCTCAGGCATTTAGAAATAGCGCGTTATTGTACACGGATTAATCGCACTACAAAACAGGATCACAAACATCCCCCGCAAACAAGTATTGCAGAGATGCTTTGTGATCACTTTCACGGAGCGGTAAAAGGGCACTTTAACGTAAATTGCACCAATATGGTGCTTAATGTTCACATTGAAGCACTATACTGGTGCAACATGACCATCATGGTGCAGCCCTTTTGCACTATAGTGCGCATGATAACGCCTTTTTAGGGTATTTTAAAAGTTGGCACAGATTTCGCTTTATAAAAAACATGGCATCCAGCCAGTACAAACAGAAATTGAAGACCTCGTTACCACGACGACAATGACCAATCTGGAGAGTTAAGTATGTCCGCTGAACACGTTTTGACGATGCTGAACGAACATGAAGTGAAGTTTGTTGATCTGCGCTTCACCGATACCAAAGGTAAAGAACAGCACGTCACTATTCCTGCTCATCAGGTAAACGCCGAATTCTTTGAAGAAGGCAAAATGTTTGACGGCTCCTCCATTGGTGGCTGGAAAGGCATTAACGAATCCGACATGGTTCTGATGCCAGATGCAACCACTGCGCTCATTGACCCGTTCTTCGAAGAACCAACCCTGATCATCCGTTGCGATATCCTCGAACCAGGCACGCTGCAGGGTTACGACCGCGACCCGCGCTCCATCGCGAAGCGCGCTGAAGAGTACCTGCGTTCCACCGGCATCGCAGATACCGTTCTGTTTGGGCCAGAGCCAGAGTTCTTCCTGTTTGACGACATCCGTTTCGGCGCGACCATTTCAGGTTCCCATGTTGCTATCGATGACATCGAAGGTGCATGGAACTCCTCCACCAAATACGAAGGTGGTAACAAAGGTCACCGTCCTGGCGTGAAAGGCGGTTACTTCCCGGTTCCTCCGGTCGACTCTTCACAGGACATCCGCTCTACCATGTGTCTGATCATGGAAGAGATGGGCCTGGTGGTTGAAGCACACCACCACGAAGTGGCAACGGCTGGCCAGAACGAAATCGCGACCCGCTTCAACACCATGACCAAAAAAGCGGACGAGATTCAGATCTACAAATACGTTGTTCACAACGTGGCACACCGCTTCGGTAAAACAGCGACCTTTATGCCAAAACCGATGTTTGGCGATAACGGTTCTGGTATGCACTGCCACATGTCTCTGTCCAAGAACGGTACCAACCTGTTCTCTGGCGACAAGTATGCTGGTCTGTCCGAGCAGGCGCTGCACTACATTGGCGGTGTGATCAAACACGCTAAAGCCATCAACGCCCTGGCGAACCCAACCACCAACTCCTATAAGCGTCTGGTCCCAGGCTACGAAGCGCCGGTTATGCTGGCCTACTCTGCCCGTAACCGTTCTGCTTCTATCCGTATCCCGGTTGTTGCCTCTCCGAAAGCGCGTCGTATCGAAGTGCGCTTCCCGGACCCAGCGGCTAACCCATACCTGTGCTTCGCCGCGCTGCTGATGGCTGGCTTGGACGGTATCAAGAACAAGATCCACCCTGGCGAAGCCATGGACAAAAACCTGTACGACCTGCCGCCAGAAGAAGCGAAAGAGATCCCACAGGTTGCCGGTTCTCTGGAAGAAGCCCTGCAGGCGCTGGACGCAGACCGTGAGTTCCTGACCGCGGGCGGCGTGTTCACCGATGAAGCTATCGACGCTTACATCGCGCTGCGCACTGAAGAAAACGACCGCGTGCGTATGACTCCGCACCCGGTTGAGTTCGAGCTGTACTACAGCGTTTAAGTTAGAGATGAAAACCTGGCGAATTTCTTGTCATAAAACGAAAGACGCCAGAAGATTTTTTGTTGCCGTGGAAACTTTCAGCCCATCTTCGGATGGGCTTTTTTCACCACCAACAACCTGATTTGACGAGTTTTTTACCGCGAAAACCCTATACTGCACTAAAAGAGTGCAATCAACGTCAGGAGACTGCTGAATGGCAACTGGCACGCTGCCCGATGCTGGGCAGATCCTCAATTCACTGATTAACAGCATCTTACTGGTCGATGATGAGCTGGCTGTTCATTTCGCCAACCCAGCGGCACAGCAGCTGCTCGCCCAGAGTTCACGCAAACTGTTCGGCACCCCGCTGCCGGAACTCTTAAGTTATTTTTCGCTGAATATTGGTCTGATGCAGGAGAGTCTGCAGGCGGGCCAGGGCTTTACCGATAACGAAGTGACGCTGGTGATTGACGGGCGCTCGCATATTCTCTCCCTGACCGCCCAGCGGCTGCCTGAAGGATTAATTCTGCTTGAGATGGCGCCGATGGATAATCAGCGTCGCCTGAGCCAGGAACAGCTTCAGCATGCGCAGCAGGTTGCCGCCCGCGATCTGGTGCGGGGATTGGCCCATGAAATCAAGAATCCGCTTGGCGGACTGCGGGGTGCTGCGCAACTGCTCACCAAAGCCCTGCCCGACCCTGCGCTGGCGGAATATACCAATGTCATCATTGAGCAGGCAGACCGTCTGCGTAATCTGGTGGACCGTTTGCTTGGCCCGCAGCAGCCCGGTATGCACGTCACGGAGAGCATTCACAAGGTCGCCGAGCGCGTGGTGAAACTGGTCTCTATGGAGCTGCCTGAAAACGTCACTCTGGTGCGGGATTACGATCCCAGCCTTCCCGAACTGCCACATGATCCGGACCAGGTTGAGCAGGTTCTTCTCAATATTGTGCGTAATGCCTTGCAGGCATTAGGACCTCAGGGCGGTGAAATTGTGCTGCGTACGCGTACGGCGTTCCAGCTAACGCTGCACGGGGTGCGCTATCGTCTGGCCGCGCGGATTGATGTGGAAGATAACGGCCCAGGCATTCCTTCCCAGCTGCAGGACACGATCTTTTACCCCATGGTAAGCGGTCGCGAAGGTGGCACCGGGCTGGGCTTATCCATTGCCCGTAATTTGATTGATCAGCATTCCGGCAAAATTGAATTTACCAGTTGGCCGGGTCATACCGAGTTTTCGGTTTACCTGCCGATTCGGAAATAGAGGGTTAAGTTATGCAACGAGGGATAGTCTGGGTAGTTGATGACGATAGCTCCATCCGCTGGGTGCTTGAACGTGCGCTAACCGGCGCAGGGTTACATTGCACAACCTTTGAAAGCGGCAACGACGTGCTCGACGCACTCACCACCAAAACCCCGGATGTGCTGTTATCTGACATCCGCATGCCCGGCATGGACGGGCTGGCGCTGTTGAAGCAGATAAAGCAGCGTCATCCAATGCTTCCGGTCATCATAATGACCGCACACTCGGATCTGGACGCAGCCGTTAGCGCCTATCAGCAAGGGGCCTTCGACTATCTGCCCAAGCCGTTTGATATTGATGAAGCCGTGGCGTTGGTTGAACGCGCGATTAGCCATTATCAGGAGCAGCAACAGCCACGTAACACGCCGGACTTTGGCCCCACCACCGATATCATTGGCGAAGCGCCCGCAATGCAGGATGTGTTCCGCATTATCGGTCGTTTGTCGCGCTCCTCTATCAGCGTGCTGATTAACGGTGAATCGGGCACCGGTAAAGAACTGGTCGCACATGCTCTGCATCGCCACAGCCCGCGGGCAAAAGCCCCCTTTATCGCCCTGAACATGGCGGCGATCCCCAAAGACCTGATTGAGTCTGAACTCTTTGGTCACGAAAAAGGAGCCTTTACCGGCGCAAATACTATTCGTCAGGGGCGATTTGAGCAGGCCGATGGCGGCACGCTCTTCCTGGATGAGATCGGCGACATGCCGCTGGATGTACAGACACGTTTACTGCGCGTACTGGCTGATGGCCAGTTCTATCGCGTGGGCGGCTATGCCCCGGTGAAGGTGGACGTGCGTATTATTGCGGCCACCCATCAGAATCTGGAGATGCGGGTGCAGGAGGGCAAATTCCGTGAGGATCTGTTCCACCGCCTGAACGTCATCCGTGTACACCTGCCGCCGCTGCGTGAGCGTCGAGAGGACATTCCACGTCTGGCGCGTCATTTCCTGCAGGTTGCGGCCCGAGAACTGGGCGTTGAAGCGAAGTTGCTGCACCCGGAGACGGAAGCGGCATTAACGCGTCTGGCATGGCCTGGTAACGTGCGTCAGCTGGAAAATACCTGTCGCTGGCTGACGGTCATGGCAGCGGGCCAGGAAGTGCTGATTCAGGATCTGCCGCCTGAGCTGTTTGAAGCGCCTGTTCCGGAAAGCGCTGGCGGCCAGACATTGCCCGACAACTGGGCAACGCTGCTGGCCCAGTGGGCTGACCGTGCGCTGCGTTCCGGTCATCAAAACCTGCTTTCCGAGGCGCAACCGGAGATGGAACGTACTCTGCTCACCACTGCGCTGCGTCATACCCAGGGGCATAAGCAGGAGGCGGCACGCCTGCTGGGTTGGGGACGCAATACGTTGACGCGCAAGTTAAAAGAGCTGGGAATGGAGTAGCACGCGTACCGATTGTAAAAATGGGCAGTCAGGTGCAATTTGCTGCATTTTTATACTTTACTGTTCCGATGAGTTGGGTATGATCTCGCCCGAAAATCGGGGAGAGTCATCATGCTGGAATCAATTATCACTATGGCGGCAGGAAGCATCGAGGCGGGTGCAGCTGCCGGCCATACGCCGCAAACCGCAATCGCTGCGGTGCTCTGTGCGGCACTGGTTGGGCTGTTTAGCTGACCGAAACCCCTCTCCCCCTGGGAGAGGGGTACATATCAAATGACGCGCGAGAACTGCTGTAGACGCGCTTTCTGACGCAAATATGCGTCGAAACACATGCAGATATTACGAATCAATAAACGCCCTTTCGGCGTCACTTCAATTGCGTGCTCGTTAACATCCACCAGCCCATCTTTCGCCAGCGGTGCGAGCAGACTCATATCTTCTGCAAAGTAGTCGCTAAATTGCAGATCCCATTGCGCTTCTACCTCACTAAAGTCGAGACGGAAGTTGCAGATAAGTGCTTTGATCACATCACGACGGATGCAGTCGTCACGCGTTAACGCGATGCCGCGCCAGAGCGCATTACCGGTTTCATCAACCTGCTGATAATAGAGCTTTAACTCTTTCTGATTTTGCGCGTAGCAGTCACCCAGCATGCTGATTGCCGAGACACCCATCCCCAGCAGATCGGTATCGCCCTGCGTGGTATAGCCCTGGAAATTACGGTGCAGTACCCCTTCGCGCTGAGCAATTGCCAGCTCGTCATCCGGGCGGGCGAAGTGATCCATCCCGATAAACTGATAGCCGGTTTCGGTCAGCGAGGCGATGGTTTCCTGCAGGATATCCAGCTTCTGCTGGGCAGAAGGCAGATCGGCCTCTTTAATTTTGCGCTGAGCGGCAAACAGCGTCGGCAGGTGCGCATAGTTGAAAACACTCAGACGGTCCGGGTTAAGTTCGCCCACGCGCTTCAACGTGAAGGCGAAGCTCTCAGGCGTTTGCTTAGGCAGACCGTAAATCAGATCTATGTTGGTCGAGGTAAACCCGATATCACGCGCGTGGTTGAGCAGGGCAAAGATAAAGTCTTCGTCCTGCTCGCGGTTAACCAGCCGCTGGACCTCTTTGTTAAAGTCCTGCACGCCCATACTCAGACGGTTGAATCCTTCAGCGCGGAGGTGATCCAGCACATCCAGTTCGATTTCGCGTGGGTCGACTTCAATCGAGATCTCAGCGTCATCGATGAAAGTGAAGTGATTACGCAGCAGCGTCATCAAACGGCTAATCTGCGCTTTATTCAGATAGGTTGGTGTGCCGCCGCCCCAGTGCAGCTGAGTGACGTGGCGACCCGCAAAAAGCGGCGCACGATGCACAATTTCTTGTTCTAGCGCATCCAGATACTGATCGGCTTTATGCTGCTGGCGGGTAACAATTTTATTGCAGCCGCAGAAATAGCAGAGCTTGTGGCAGAAAGGAATATGAACATACAGGGAGAGCGGGCGCTCAGGATAACGCGCAACAGCCTGCAAAAAATCGGGTTCTTTGAACGCGTCTGAAAACTCAAGCGCGGTCGGATACGAGGTATAACGTGGCCCGGAATAGTTATATTTCTGGATCAGGGCCAGATCCCAGTCGATGGTTGGTACAGACATGCTCACTCCCTCCGTTGGTGTCGCGTTCGTTTACGGCGGCCCGGCCTGGTTCCTGTAGGCGCCAGCATCCGGGTGCGCAGCCACTTCTGTCGCCGCGACAACCGCCGTAGTTTAACGAATAACCACACCAGATAACATACAACCGGAAGGGTTATAAGCAGGACAACTGTACCTGCCGGGTGCAAATGTTAATTTCCACCTTTCAGAAGACGCATCATATCTTCTTTCTTTTCTTCTTCTTCGTCTTCTTCTTCTTCGTCGTCGTAAGACAGACCAAGCTTCTGCATCAGTTCGTCGATGCGGTCCAGTTTAGCATCTACCCAGGACTGCTCTTCGGCGGTCAGGGCTTCACCCTCTTCAAGACGTTCCAGCAGCGCGTCCAGGCGCTCATCGTTCTCCAGCATATCCAGCTCAGCCTGCGGTGAAAGCATAGGTTTCTCGCTCTTTGGTTTGTGCTGCTTAGTGACTGGGGTGTCGGTCACGCCCAGTGGAATGGGAGTTTTACTGCCAATACGTGGATCTTTCTGCTGTTTGTTCTTCGCAGAAGAACCGGATGCACCGCTTCCGCTGGCACGACTGCCCGCAGCATGACCACGATGCTTTTTATCGCGCTTACGATCGCGTGCTTCCTGATTCAGTTCTTCACGCGTTTTGCGTCGGGCTTTTGCGGGGCGCTTAGCACCTGCTGCAGAGGTCGGTTTTTTCATGGTGTTTTGTCTTTTACGTCGTTTTCTTCAGTATAGAATTGCGGCGAAATCTAGCAGAAAGCAAGCAAAGAAAAAAGGCGACAGAGCAATCTGTCGCCTTTTTTCCTGACTCTTACCCTTATCGGGTCTCACGTTCCGTGTATGCCTTCAACAAACCCTGTTTTTCCGTTAGCAGATACCGTCCGTGATATGTTCCCTTTCCTTTTAAACGCCTCCAGGCGTTCGTCATCCTGACTATCCTGAGTCTTCGCCTCCTGGCGCTCCTGACCCTTATCCTTAAGTCCGTATCCTGTTGGCATCCTCGCCGTTGAAAGATACTTTACCGTCCTGAAGTAAACTAACAAGCCACTCGCGTTATTTAACGCTTAATTTCAGAATTGGCTGAATACCTAATCACCTGATTTTAATCATTTTGATTTTCATATGCCCTACGATTTCTCTGAAATCTCCCATAGGCTGAATGGCATATCTCTTACAAAGTTTATGGTTTTTACTTACAGAGCCAGTGCCAATGGGAAAAGCCTTTTTGTTCTGTTCAGGTATAATCCCCCTCAACGTTACGAATTTCTGGAGACAACCACGTGACCAAGCTGAATTATCACCAGACGCATTTTGTTCTGAGTGCGCCTGATATCCGTCATTTGCCTGCTGATACTGGTCTTGAAGTGGCATTTGCCGGCCGGTCAAACGCGGGGAAATCCAGCGCCCTGAACACGCTGGCCAATCAAAAAAGCCTTGCCCGTACTTCTAAAACGCCGGGGCGTACGCAACTTATTAACCTGTTCGAAGTGGCGCCAGGTAAACGCCTGGTCGACTTGCCTGGCTACGGCTATGCAGAAGTTCCGGAAGAGATGAAGCTGAAATGGCAGCGCGCGCTCGGTGAGTATCTGGAAAAACGTCTGTGCCTGAAAGGGTTAGTGGTACTGATGGATATCCGTCATCCGCTTAAAGATCTCGATCAGCAGATGATCAACTGGGCCGTCGAGAGCGATATCCAGGTGCTAGTTTTGTTAACCAAAGCTGACAAGCTGGCCAGCGGAGCACGTAAGGCGCAGCTGAATATGGTGCGCGAGGCAGTACTGGCCTTTAACGGCGATGTTCAGGTTGAAGCGTTTTCTTCTCTGAAGAAGCAAGGCGTGGATAAGCTGCGTGAGAAGTTAGATAGCTGGTATAACGAGCTGGAACCCGCGACAGAAGCGGAAGAGTGATAATCAGCGCGGCGATGTCCGCGCTTTTTTTGGCTCAAATATTTTCTTTGCCCCAATAAAAAACGCCCCAGTCATTACTGACTGGGGCGGCTAAAATATTCAGCCAAATCCGATTACGTGAAGTAAAAGGTCTGAAAGATAGAACATCTTACCTCTGTACCCTACGTCGTTAACTCTACTCTTTTTTGGGTTATAGACAAAGCACTTTTTGTAGTTTTTTTTCATTCTTTACATAGGTAAATCGAATGATCGTCACAAAAAGTGCTTAGTTATGTTGCTTACTTACAGGAAATTCCCTTTTCCCCCAGTATGTTTAGTGAGCTTGATCCCAGTTTTCGCCACTTCCTACTTCCACCAGCAGCGGAACATCCAGTTTCATGCTGTTTTCCATCAATTCATGGATCTTATGCGTTGCCGCCTCGAGATCGTCTTTGTGTACCTCAAAGACCAGTTCATCGTGTACCTGCATGATCATATGCACCCGCGGCTTTTCCTTTTCCAGCCACGCATCGACGGCGATCATCGCGCGCTTAATAATATCCGCTGCGGTGCCCTGCATCGGGGCGTTAATCGCCGCACGCTCTGCGCCGGCACGACGCGCCGCATTGCTGGATTTGATATCCGGCAGGTACAGGCGTCGGCCATCGAGCGTTTCGACATAGCCTTGCTCTTTCGCCTGGGCGCGGGTGCGTTCCATGTACTGCAGCACACCAGGATAACGTTCAAAGTACAGATCCATATACCGCTGGGACTCTTTACGCGGAATGTTCAGCTGACGCGACAGGCCGAAAGCGCTCATACCATAGATCAGACCGAAGTTGATCGCTTTAGCGCTGCGACGCTGTTCGTTCGTCACGCTCTCCAGCGGCAGACCAAAGACTTCGGCGGCCGTTGCGCGGTGAATGTCCTGGCCTTCAGCAAACGCCGTCATCAAGCCTTTATCACGCGACAGATGCGCCATAATGCGCAGCTCAATTTGCGAGTAGTCCGCTGAGACGATCACGTAATCTTCCGGAGCAATAAATGCCTGGCGAATACGTCGCCCCTCTTCGTTACGTACCGGGATATTTTGCAGGTTAGGATCGGTGGAGGATAAACGACCTGTCGCCGCCACCGCCTGGTGGTACGAGGTATGCACTCGTCCGGTTTTGGGATTGATCATCAACGGCAGCTTGTCGGTATAGGTCGACTTCAGCTTCGCCAGCCCGCGATATTGCAGAATCACTTTCGGCAGCGGGTAGTCCAGCGCCAGCTCCTCAAGCACCTCTTCTGACGTCGATGGTGCGCCGCCCGGCGTTTTCTTCAGCGGTTTAATTCCCTGCTTCTCAAACAGGATAGTCTGCAACTGTTTAGGCGAAGAGAGATTAAACGGCTCGCCGGCGAGCTCATGGGCTTTTTGCTCGAGCTCCGTCAAGCGCTGCGCCAGCTCGCCAGAATGGTTATGCAGTACCGTTGGGTCAATTTTAACGCCGTTGCGTTCAATACGGGAAAGCACCGGCACCAGCGGCATCTCTACATGCTGGAATACGTTCATTGGGCCTGCCTGCTTTTGCAGTTTTGGCCACATTTTCAGATGCAGCTGCAGGGTAACATCCGCATCTTCTGCGGCATAACGGCCCGCTTCTTCAAGCGCAATCTGGTTAAAGGTAAGCTGATTCTTACCCTTACCGGCGATCGCTTCGAAGGTGATGGTTTGATGCTTCAGCCAGCGGTCAGATAGCGAATCCATATCATGACGGCCCGCCACACTATCCAGAATGTAGGATTCCAGCATGGTATCGAAGGCGATACCGCGAAGCTCAATACCGTAATTTTGCAGTATGCCACGGTCATACTTCAGGTTTTGTCCGACCTTCAGCGCTTTGTCATCTTCCAGAATAGGTTTCAGCAGCTCAAGCACTCGTTCGCGAGAGATCTGATCCGGGGCATCCAGGTAGTCATGTGCCACAGGAACATAGGCCGCAATGCCCGGCTCCGTCGCAAACGACAGGCCTACCATATTGGCTGAAATGTTATCGAGACTATCGGTTTCGGTATCAAATGCGAAAACCGGCGCATTTTTTAATTTCTCGATCCAGGCGACCAATCGTGACTCTTCGAGAACCGTTTCGTAGTGTTCAAACGAGAGCGTCACGGCTTCTTCTTCTGCCTGCTCTTCAGCATCTACCGCAATTGTCTCTTTCGGCTTCGCCGCGGGTTTTGCCCCTTTCGCCTGCAGCCATTTACCCGCTTCTACGTCTGCGCTCCAGCGTTTGAATTCATACTGTTTAAACAGACTCAGCAGTTCATCTGCTGCAGGCTGTTGTACTTCAAGCTGTTCGCAGCCCAGCTCTAGTTCTACGTCGGTTTTAATGGTAGCCAGCTTATAAGAGAGATAGGCCACCTCTTTGTTATCGGCAAGCTTACCCGCCATGGTCTTCGCACCACGGAAGGTGAGACCGGCAATTTTGTCCGATTCTGCGTAGAGCGTATCCAGCCCGCCTAACCCCTGCAGCAATGCCTGGGCGGTTTTCTCACCCACACCCGGTACGCCGGGAATATTATCCGAGGAGTCGCCCATCAGAGCGAGGAAATCGATAATCAACTCTGGCGGTACACCATATTTTGCGACCACCTCTTCTGGCCCCAGAATCGTGTTGGTCATGGTATTGATGAGGGTGATCCCTGGCGTAACCAGCTGCGCCATATCTTTATCACCCGTACTAATCAGAACCGGACGACCCATTTTTTCGGCTTCACGCGCCAGGGTACCAATCACGTCGTCTGCTTCAACACCCGATACCGCCATTAAAGGCAGACCCATCGCTTTAACCATCTTGTGCAGCGGTTCAATTTGCGCGCGCAGATCGTCTGGCATTGGCGGACGGTGAGATTTGTAGTGCTCAAACAGCTCATCACGGAAGGTTTTACCCTTGGCATCAAAGACCACAGCCGCGTGGCTGGGTTGATACTGCATGATTAAACTGCGCAGCATGTTCAGCACGCCGTACATTGCGCCGGTAGGCTCTCCGGCGCTGTTGGTCAGAGGAGGAAACGCATGATACGCCCGATACAGGTATGAAGAGCCGTCGACGAGAATAAGAGGGTTTTCTGGGATCTGAACCATAGTGTCCGTGCCTTTGAGTAATTTATGGATAAAGGATGCCACATCAGGATGAAAACATCAGTTTTTCAGGCCTAATACAGACAAAGATTTTGCGATCGTCGGGATCGTTCGCAAATCTTGCCTGTGGATAAGTTTGTGTGTAGTTTCTGGCAGCCTGGATAACTCTCCGTATCCGCGATCCTTATAAATATATTAATCATTATTTATCAGTTGCTTATATTTCGATCCCGGACAGATTAACGGACCTGGCGACTATTTACTCCATGTGGATATTAACTACGCCAGCCTAAATAAACAGAATAAACCTCCGCTACAACAGCGTTTTCCTCACTGCCCCACGTTAAACCACCGTTCTTTTGCCTGATTTCTGGTAAAATCAGCGCCCTGCGCCTGCACCAGAGGGCGACACTCACGTAACTCTTTGAAAATACTAATCATGTCGAGACTGCTCGCTGCGATAATACTGTTGATCAGTGTCGCATTAACTATTCTGCTCACCATCGCCTGTTCTGTGCCGATCATCATTGCCGGCGTCATTAAATTGCTAATGCCGTTACCGGGCGTATGGCGCGCAGTCTCTACTTTTTGCAATTTCATGATGTATTGCTGGTGCGAAGGATTTGAATCGCCACGGGTTTAACAGACACCTCAGAGTCATTTAAGATGACTTAAAGAGAGGTGCCCATGAGCGGTAAGCGTTATCCCGAAGAGTTTAAAATTGAAGCGGTAAAACAGGTTGTTGATCGCGGCCATTCTGTTTCCAGCGTGGCAACACGTCTCGGTATCACCACCCACAGTCTTTATGCCTGGATAAAGGCATATGGCCCGGATTCCTCAACCAATAAAGTCCAGTCAGACGCTCAGGCTGAGATCCGACGCCTCCAGAAAGAGCTGAAGCGGGTTACCGACGAACGGGACATATTAAAAAAAGCCGCGGCGTACTTCGCAAAGCTGTCCGACTGAGGTACGCCTTTATCCGTGACAACACCTATTGCTGGCCTGTCCGACTGCTTTGTCGGGTGCTGGATGTGCATCCGAGTGGTTTTTACGCCTGGCTTCAGCAGCCGGATTCACGGCGGCATCATGCTGACCTGAGGCTGACGGGGCTGATAAAGCAGTTCTGGCTGGAGTCGGGTTGCGTTTATGGTTATCGCAAGATCCACCTCGACCTGCGGGATACCGGACAACAGTGCGGAGTTAACCGTGTCTGGCGACTGATGAAGCGTGCCGGGATAAGGGCTCAGGTCGGGTACCGTAGCCCACGGGCACGTAAGGGTGAAACCAGCATCGTGACGCCCAACAGGCTCCAGCGGCAGTTCAACCCGGAAGCACCGGATGAGCGTTGGGTAACGGACATCACCTACATCCGGACTCACGAAGGCTGGCTGTATCTGGCTGTGGTTGTTGACCTGTTCTCGCGCAAAGTTATTGGCTGGTCAATGCAGCCCCGGATGACAAAGGATATTGTCCTGAATGCACTTCTGATGGCCGTGTGGCGACGTAATCCTCAAAAGCAGGTGCTGGTTCATTCTGATCAAGGCAGTCAGTACACAAGCTATGAGTGGCAGTCGTTCCTGAAATCACACGGGCTGGAGGGCAGTATGAGCCGTCGCGGTAACTGTCATGACAACGCAGTCGCAGAAAGTTTTTTCCAGCTACTGAAACGTGAACGGATAAAGAAAAAGATCTACGGAACGCGAGAAGAAGCTCGCGGTGATATTTTTGATTACATCGAAATGTTTTATAACAGTAAGCGTCGGCATGGTTCGAGTGATCATATGCCACCAACTGAATACGAAAAACAATATTATCAGCGGCTCGGAAGTGTCTAGATTATCTGTGGCGATTCAATTAGCTGTTCTGCTCAAACTCAACCCCCATTTAAAATGGGATGTTCAGGGCCTTGAGAGGTTAAACAAGAAAAACTGGTATTTGCTCATCTGCAACCATCATAGCTGGGCAGACATCGTAGTGTTGTGTGTGCTCTTCCGCTCGCATATTCCCATGAACAAGTATTTTCTTAAGCAGCAGTTGGCCTGGGTTCCTTTTCTGGGCCTGGCATGCTGGGCGCTCGATATGCCTTTTATGAAGCGCTATTCGCGCAGTTATCTTATTCGCCATCCTGAACGGCGTGGACAGGATGTCGACACTACCCGGCGTTCTTGCGAAAAATTTCGTGTTCATCCCACAACTATCGTGAATTTTGTGGAGGGATCGCGCTTCACAGAAGAGAAGCAGCAGCAAACGCACTCTCCTTATCGCCACCTACTGGCGCCCAAGGCAGCAGGCATCGCTATGGCTGTCCATGTCCTGGGCCAGCAGTTCGATAAGTTGCTTAACGTTACGCTCTGTTATCCTGAGAATGATAAGACGCCTTTCTTTGACATGCTAAGCGGTAAGCTGACACGCATTGTAGTACGTGTGAATCTGATGCCTTTGGCGGAGGAACTGCACGGGGATTATGTTAACGACAAGAATTTTAAACGCCGTTTCCAGCTCTGGCTGAACACGTTATGGAGCGAGAAAGACGCGCTTATAGAGAACCTCAAAGCAGAATATAAAAAAGCCGGTCATTGACCGGCTGTTTTTTTTACTTTTTCTCTACCAGGTATTTCACCGTATCAGCATATTGCTGTACGAAAATATCCATGCTGCTGGTGTCCATGCCCTGCATGTTCAGCTGATATTTACCGTTAACATACATTGCCGGAACGCCGCGCAATTGCATGTCGGCAGCAGCCTTTTCCTGCTGAGCTACAAGGGATTTCACCACGAAGCTATTCCAGGCAGCATCGTACTCTTCGCCCTTCACGCCCGCGTCTACAAAGACTTTACGGATATCGGCAGTTGTCTGCACGGTCTGCGTTTTCTGCACCGCTTCGAACATTGGCGCAGTGATTTTATCTTCCACGCCCAGCGCCATCGCTACGGCCCATGCCTGCGTCAAATCTTTACCCAACGGGCCAAGAAACTCGACATGGTATTTGGTCATTTTGGTGCCTTCTGGCAGTTTTTTCTTCACGTTATCGGAAACGTGGAGAACCTGCTCGAACTCATAGCAGTGCGGGCAGTAGAAGGAGAAGAACTCAAGCACCTGAGGTTCTCCGGCGACAGGCTTTTCAAGGGTGATGTACTGTTTGCCATCGGTGAACTGCGCTGCCGATGCGCTAAATGCCAGAATCATACCTGCCAGCGCCAGCCATATTTTTTTCATGATCACTTATCTCCTGGATGTGTCGGATTAATACATGGGCGTTAATTGTAAAGGGGGTTCCTGAAGAACCTTCACTTGTTCAACAAAGGTGGAAATCTGATTACGCCAGTAATCTTCGCCGGTAAGCCACGGGAAGTTTCTGGGGAACGCGGGATCGTCCCAACGCCTGATTAACCATGCGAGATAATATACAAAACGCATGGCGCGTAAAGGCTCAATCAGGGCAATTTCATCTGAATCGAACGGCGTAAATTCTTCATATGCTTCGATAATAGTTTCAAGCTGCATACGCTGCTCGGCTTTATCGCCGTTCAATAACATCCAGAGATCCTGAATGGCCGGGCCCATACGGGCGTCATCAAGATCGACAAACAACGGGCCATCTCGCCAGAGAATATTCCCGGCATGACAGTCCCCATGCAGTCGCAGCGTATTGACGTTGTCGTCCCAGCGCGCAGAGACAGCAGCGATAAGTTTATCCGTCGCGCTAAGGAAAGATACTTTCAGGGCGGAGGGGATCAGCGAGGAGGTCTCGAAGACCTGCCGCGGTTCGTGCAGATATTCCTGCGTACCGATAGTCGGACGAACGTTAAACGCTTTTTTCTGCCCCGTCTGATGGATTCGGCCGAGATAGCGCGCCACCCACTCCATCTGATCGATGTTATCGGCTTCAAATTGTCTGCCACCAAGACTGGGGAAGACGGCAAAAGAGAAGCCCTGATGCGTTAATAGCGTTTGGTTAGCGAAGGCAAGGGGGGCGGCGACCGGTACCTCATCAGCCAGCAGATCGAGCGCAAACTGATGTTCTTCCTGGATTTGCTCAGCAGTCCAGCGCTGTGGGCGGTAAAACTTCACCACGAAGCGCTGGCGATCCTCGTCCTGAAACTGGTAGACGCGATTTTCGTAGCTGTTTAAGGGAGTAAGTCCGGAGTCCACACGAATGCCCTGTTCAAACAGTGCATCCATAATGGTATCCGGATGTAAGGTCTGGAAATTGAAAGCCTGGTCGTTCATCCGATCATCCGGAAATTATACGAATGATTCAGGATATCATTTAACGACGCAAACGGTGGTGCCTCTTACAAGCTTTTACTCTTTAATTATGCCGCGCGCACGCAACAAAGCGGTTTTGAAATCCTCTTCATAATCTTTCTTAATCCCCGGAATTGCCGCGTCTTTTTCGCTATCACGCATTTTTAAGTGATAGATCAGAATGTCGTCAGAAAGGTCGGTCAGCTCGCCCTCAAAACCTGACTCCTGAGCCAGTTTCTGTAAAAATTGCATCAGGTTCAGCTCTGGCTCTTTTTGCCAGGCTGGCTGGAGAAGTTCAATGACTTCGTTGAGACGTTTACATTTCATGGTGATGCTCCTTTCGTTTAGAGTGACACGTTAGCAGGGTCAATCCCACAATAAAAGAGGCGATATTAGTGAGCCAGGCGAGTAATATCTGCGGCGTGATCCTTGCGGGGGGCAAAGCTTCTCGCATGGGCGGGATCGATAAAGGTCTACAATGTCTAAACGGCAAACCGCTATGGCAGCATGTCGCGGACGCATTGCGTTACCAGGTCGCGACGCTGGCGATCAGTGCCAACAGGAATCTCGACATTTATCAATCCAGTGGATATCCGGTTTATCAGGATCGGTTGCCTGGTTTTCCGGGTCCACTTGCCGGCATGTTATCGGTGATGCAGCAGTCACAGGCGGAGTGGTTTCTGTTCTGCCCCTGCGATACCCCCTTCATTCCTGCCAGTCTGGTGGAGCGCTTTCTATCTGCAGCAGCAGACGCGCCGGTTGTCTGGGCGCATGACGGTGAGCGTGACCATCCCGCCGTGGCATTGTTACACCGCAGATTAATAGCACCACTAGAGGATTACCTGGCGGCTGGAGAGCGGCGTGTCATGGTTTTCCTGCGTCAATCCGGGGGGCACGCAGTGGATTTCAGCGATCTGAAATCGTCATTTATCAACATCAATACCATTGAAGAGATCATTAAGCATCAGGGGACGATATGACACCGATTCTGGCCATCGCAGCCTGGAGCGGCACAGGTAAAACGACACTGTTAAAAGCACTGATCCCGGCGCTATGTGCCAGAGGGATCCGGCCAGGTCTGATTAAACACACGCATCATAATATGGATGTAGATATACCGGGTAAAGATAGCTATGAGCTACGCAAAGCCGGGGCATCGCAAACGCTGGTCGCCAGTAACAACCGTTGGGCGTTGATGACCGAGACGCCGAGCGCTGAGCCACTGGACTTGCATTACCTGGTGAGCAGAATGGATCATTCTATATTGGATCTGGTGCTGGTCGAGGGGTTTAAACATGAAGCCGTACCGAAGATTATTCTTTTCAGAAGTAATGCCGGGCACAGTCTTAGCGAGCTGACGCTGGATAATCATGTTATCGCTGTAGCCAGCGATATTCAGCTGGATCTGAAGGTTCCATTGGTGAATTTGAATGACACAGACAGTCTGGTGTCGTTTATTGAGACGTGGTTAGCAGCGCAATAATCCGCATTTTGCGAATTATGACGTTATAAGAACGCAAAAAGCCCATCCTTCCGGATGGGCTCTTCACTTATTTGATGCCTGGCAGTTCCCTACTCTCGCATGGGGAGACCCCACACTACCATCGGCGCTACGGCGTTTCACTTCTGAGTTCGGCATGGGGTCAGGTGGGACCACCGCGCTAAAGCCGCCAGGCAAATTCTGTTAAATCTGTATCACAGCTGAAAATTGTCTCTGTCTCTTCGCCGAAACAGCTTCGGCGTTGTAAGGTTAAGCCTCACGGTTCATTAGTATCGGTTAGCTCAACGTATCGCTACGCTTACACACCCGACCTATCAACGTCGTAGTCTTCAACGTTCCTTCAGGACTCTCAGGGAGTCAGGGAGAACTCATCTCGGGGCAAGTTTCGTGCTTAGATGCTTTCAGCACTTATCTCTTCCGCATTTAGCTACCGGGCAGTGCCATTGGCATGACAACCCGAACACCAGTGATGCGTCCACTCCGGTCCTCTCGTACTAGGAGCAGCCCCCCTCAATTCTCCAGCGCCCACGGCAGATAGGGACCGAACTGTCTCACGACGTTCTAAACCCAGCTCGCGTACCACTTTAAATGGCGAACAGCCATACCCTTGGGACCTACTTCAGCCCCAGGATGTGATGAGCCGACATCGAGGTGCCAAACACCGCCGTCGATATGAACTCTTGGGCGGTATCAGCCTGTTATCCCCGGAGTACCTTTTATCCGTTGAGCGATGGCCCTTCCATTCAGAACCACCGGATCACTATGACCTGCTTTCGCACCTGCTCGAGCCGTCACTCTCGCAGTCAAGCTAGCTTATGCCATTGCACTAACCTCCTGATGTCCGACCAGGATTAGCTAACCTTCGTGCTCCTCCGTTACTCTTTAGGAGGAGACCGCCCCAGTCAAACTACCCACCAGACACTGTCCGCAACCCGGATTACGGGTCTACGTTAGAACACCAGCCATTAAAGGGTGGTATTTCAAGGATGGCTCCACGCAGACTGGCGTCCACGCTTCAAAGCCTCCCACCTATCCTACACATCAAGGACCAGTGTTCAGTGTCAAGCTATAGTAAAGGTTCACGGGGTCTTTCCGTCTTGCCGCGGGTACACTGCATCTTCACAGCGAGTTCAATTTCACTGAGTCTCGGGTGGAGACAGCCTGGCCATCATTACGCCATTCGTGCAGGTCGGAACTTACCCGACAAGGAATTTCGCTACCTTAGGACCGTTATAGTTACGGCCGCCGTTTACCGGGGCTTCGATCAAGAGCTTCGCGTTGCCGCTAACCCCATCAATTAACCTTCCGGCACCGGGCAGGCGTCACACCGTATACGTCCACTTTCGTGTTTGCACAGTGCTGTGTTTTTAATAAACAGTTGCAGCCAGCTGGTATCTTCGACTGATTTCAGCTCCACCCGCAGGGGCTTCACCTACACATCAGCGTGCCTTCTCCCGAAGTTACGGCACCATTTTGCCTAGTTCCTTCACCCGAGTTCTCTCAAGCGCCTTGGTATTCTCTACCTGACCACCTGTGTCGGTTTGGGGTACGATTTCGTGTTACCTGATGCTTAGAGGCTTTTCCTGGAAGCAGGGCATTTGTTACTTCAGCACCGTAGTGCCTCGTCATCACACCTCAGCGTTAAAAAGGAACCGGATTTACCTGGAACCTCCGCCTACATGCTTAAACCGGGACAACCGTCGCCCGGCTAACATAGCCTTCTCCGTCCCCCCTTCGCAGTAACACCAAGTACAGGAATATTAACCTGTTTCCCATCGACTACGCCTTTCGGCCTCGCCTTAGGGGTCGACTCACCCTGCCCCGATTAACGTTGGACAGGAACCCTTGGTCTTCCGGCGAGCGGGCTTTTCACCCGCTTTATCGTTACTTATGTCAGCATTCGCACTTCTGATACCTCCAGCATGCCTCACAGCACACCTTCAACGGCTTACAGAACGCTCCCCTACCCAACAACACCTAAGTGTCGCTGCCGCAGCTTCGGTGCATGGTTTAGCCCCGTTACATCTTCCGCGCAGGCCGACTCGACCAGTGAGCTATTACGCTTTCTTTAAATGATGGCTGCTTCTAAGCCAACATCCTGGCTGTCTGTGCCTTCCCACATCGTTTCCCACTTAACCATGACTTTGGGACCTTAGCTGGCGGTCTGGGTTGTTTCCCTCTTCACGACGGACGTTAGCACCCGCCGTGTGTCTCCCGTGATAACATTCTTCGGTATTCGTAGTTTGCATCGGGTTGGTAAGCCGGGATGGCCCCCTAGCCGAAACAGTGCTCTACCCCCGAAGATGAGTTCACGAGGCGCTACCTAAATAGCTTTCGGGGAGAACCAGCTATCTCCCGGTTTGATTGGCCTTTCACCCCCAGCCACAGGTCATCCGCTAATTTTTCAACATTAGTCGGTTCGGTCCTCCAGTTAGTGTTACCCAACCTTCAACCTGCCCATGGCTAGATCACCGGGTTTCGGGTCTATACCCTGCAACTTAACGCCCAGTTAAGACTCGGTTTCCCTTCGGCTCCCCTATACGGTTAACCTTGCTACAGAATATAAGTCGCTGACCCATTATACAAAAGGTACGCAGTCACACCACTAGGGTGCTCCCACTGCTTGTACGTACACGGTTTCAGGTTCTTTTTCACTCCCCTCGCCGGGGTTCTTTTCGCCTTTCCCTCACGGTACTGGTTCACTATCGGTCAGTCAGGAGTATTTAGCCTTGGAGGATGGTCCCCCCATATTCAGACAGGATACCACGTGTCCCGCCCTACTCTTCGAGTTCACAGCAAGTGTGTTTTCGTGTACGGGACTTTCACCCTGTACCGTGCGACTTTCCAGACGCTTCCACTAACACACAAGCTGATTCAGACTCTGGGCTGCTCCCCGTTCGCTCGCCGCTACTGGGGGAATCTCGGTTGATTTCTTTTCCTCGGGGTACTTAGATGTTTCAGTTCCCCCGGTTCGCCTCGTTAACCTATGTATTCAGTTAACGATAGTGCAACGAGTTGCACTGGGTTTCCCCATTCGGACATCGCCGGGTCAAAGGTTCATATCACCTCGCCGGCGCTTTTCGCAGATTAGCACGTCCTTCATCGCCTCTGACTGCCAGGGCATCCACCGTGTACGCTTAGTCGCTTAACCTCACAACCCGAAGATGTTTCACTTCTGATTGCGAAAATTTGAGAGACTCGAACACACATAACATGTGTGTCGTTTCAATTTTCAGCTTGATCCAGATTTTTAAAGAGCAAATATCTCAAACATAACTCACTGAGTTAGTTTTGAGATACTGATTGGTTGTGCCTTTCACTCACACCCAGCAAGTGGCGTCCCCTAGGGGATTCGAACCCCTGTTGCCGCCGTGAAAGGGCGGAGTCCTAACCGCTAGACGAAGGGGACACGGAGTGTCGCGACTTCGCAGCCGTCTTGCTCGTTACTTTTCATCAGACAATCTGTGTGGACACTACAAAGGCAGGTTCTTTAAGGTAAGGAGGTGATCCAACCGCAGGTTCCCCTACGGTTACCTTGTTACGACTTCACCCCAGTCATGAATCACAAAGTGGTAAGCGCCCTCCCGAAGGTTAAGCTACCTACTTCTTTTGCAACCCACTCCCATGGTGTGACGGGCGGTGTGTACAAGGCCCGGGAACGTATTCACCGTAGCATTCTGATCTACGATTACTAGCGATTCCGACTTCATGGAGTCGAGTTGCAGACTCCAATCCGGACTACGACGCACTTTATGAGGTCCGCTTGCTCTCGCGAGGTCGCTTCTCTTTGTATGCGCCATTGTAGCACGTGTGTAGCCCTACTCGTAAGGGCCATGATGACTTGACGTCATCCCCACCTTCCTCCAGTTTATCACTGGCAGTCTCCTTTGAGTTCCCGGCCGGACCGCTGGCAACAAAGGATAAGGGTTGCGCTCGTTGCGGGACTTAACCCAACATTTCACAACACGAGCTGACGACAGCCATGCAGCACCTGTCTCACGGTTCCCGAAGGCACCAAAGCATCTCTGCTAAGTTCCGTGGATGTCAAGAGTAGGTAAGGTTCTTCGCGTTGCATCGAATTAAACCACATGCTCCACCGCTTGTGCGGGCCCCCGTCAATTCATTTGAGTTTTAACCTTGCGGCCGTACTCCCCAGGCGGTCGACTTAACGCGTTAGCTCCGGAAGCCACTCCTCAAGGGAACAGCCTCCAAGTCGACATCGTTTACGGCGTGGACTACCAGGGTATCTAATCCTGTTTGCTCCCCACGCTTTCGCACCTGAGCGTCAGTCTTTGTCCAGGGGGCCGCCTTCGCCACCGGTATTCCTCCAGATCTCTACGCATTTCACCGCTACACCTGGAATTCTACCCCCCTCTACAAGACTCTAGCCTGCCAGTTTCGAATGCAGTTCCCAGGTTGAGCCCGGGGATTTCACATCCGACTTGACAGACCGCCTGCGTGCGCTTTACGCCCAGTAATTCCGATTAACGCTTGCACCCTCCGTATTACCGCGGCTGCTGGCACGGAGTTAGCCGGTGCTTCTTCTGCGAGTAACGTCAATCACCAAGGTTATTAACCTTAATGCCTTCCTCCTCGCTGAAAGTACTTTACAACCCGAAGGCCTTCTTCATACACGCGGCATGGCTGCATCAGGCTTGCGCCCATTGTGCAATATTCCCCACTGCTGCCTCCCGTAGGAGTCTGGACCGTGTCTCAGTTCCAGTGTGGCTGGTCATCCTCTCAGACCAGCTAGGGATCGTCGCCTAGGTGAGCCATTACCCCACCTACTAGCTAATCCCATCTGGGCACATCTGATGGCAAGAGGCCCGAAGGTCCCCCTCTTTGGTCTTGCGACGTTATGCGGTATTAGCTACCGTTTCCAGTAGTTATCCCCCTCCATCAGGCAGTTTCCCAGACATTACTCACCCGTCCGCCGCTCGTCACCCAGGAGCAAGCTCCCTGTGTTACCGCCCGACTTGCATGTGTTAGGCCTGCCGCCAGCGTTCAATCTGAGCCATGATCAAACTCTTCAATTTAAGTTTGATGCTCGTGAATTAAACTTCGTAATGAATTACGTGTTCACTCAGAGACTTGGTATTCATTTATTGTCCGAAGACATTAAGAATCCATGTCACTTTGAGTGCCCACACAGATTGTCTGATAAATTGTTAAAGAGCAGTGCAACGCGGCTTTCAGCTCACCGTTGCGAGGTGGCGTATATTACGCTTTCCTCTTTCAGAGTCAAGCGTTTATTTTCGCTTTTCTCTGCTGGCGTTCATCTCTGAACCCCGCTAACCCGGCGGCCTGTAAGCCGTTGTTCCGTGTCAGTGGAGGCGCATTATAGGGAGTTCTTCGGCGGTGACAAGAGTAAATTTGAAAAAAGTTTCTGACCGTGTTTTTTTTCACCAGATTGACCATTCCAGCGCCAGTAATTGCGCTATTTGCTGTTTTTGCCACCATAATCACACTGCTGATGGCATACTCAATAGCATGAGAAATTAAGGAATATGCGTTATGCCATTAAGCGCGCAGCAGCTGGCGGCCCAAAAAAACCTCTCTTATATGCTGGCAGAGAAGCTAGCCCAGCGAATTTTGACGGGTGTCTATGCGCCAGGAACAATTCTCCCGGGTGAACTGGAGCTCGGTGAACAGTTTGGCGTTAGTCGTACCGCCGTTCGGGAAGCCGTAAAGACATTAACCGCAAAGGGCATGGTATTACCTCGCCCGCGTATCGGTACGCGCGTATTGCCGCAAAGTAACTGGAACTTCCTCGATCAGGAATTGCTCTCCTGGTGGATGACCGAACAAAACTTTAATCAGGTTATTGAGTACTTCCTTGTTATGCGCAGCAGCCTGGAGCCTCAGGCTTGCTTGCTGGCCGCAACGCAGGGAACGGCAGAGCAGAAAGCACGTCTGAATACATTGATGGCAGAGATGGTGGAACTGAAGAGGAAGTTTAATCGTGAACGCTGGATTGAAGTGGATATGGCCTGGCATGAACATGTCTACGAGATGAGCGGCAACCCCTTCCTGACCTCGTTCGCTTCGCTGTTCCACTCGATCTATCACACCTATTTCACTTCTATAACCCAGGACGAAGTGGTGAAGCTGGATTTACATCAGGCCATTGTCGACGCCATTCTCGAGAGCGATGGGCCGCGTGCCCTGAGCGCCAGTCAGGCATTACTTGCCGCACCAGCCAGGTAGAGGACAATGAATGACCATTAAAAAAGCGCGCAGTATGGCCGGCCTGCCGTGGATAGCGGCGATGGCCTTCTTTATGCAGGCGCTCGATGCCACCATCCTTAACACCGCGCTTCCCGCCATTGCCGAAAGTCTGAATCGCTCTCCACTGGCGATGCAGTCAGCCATTATCAGTTATACCCTGACGGTCGCGATGTTAATCCCGGTTAGCGGCTGGCTAGCCGACCGTTTCGGTACGCAGCGTGTCTTTATGGTGGCGGTATCGCTGTTCACACTGGGATCGCTGGCCTGCGCGCTCTCAGGATCGTTAACTGAACTGGTTATCTTCCGTGTGCTTCAGGGCGTTGGCGGGGCGATGATGATGCCTGTCGCGCGTCTGGCACTCTTACGGGCCTATCCACGCAGTGAATTGTTGCCGGTACTGAATTTCGTGACGATGCCAGGGCTGGTTGGGCCGATACTGGGCCCGGTGCTGGGCGGCGTGTTTGTGACCTGGGCGAGCTGGCACTGGATATTCTTGATTAACATTCCTATCGGAATTGCCGGGCTCCTTTACGCCCGTAAGTGCATGCCCAACTTCACCACGCCGCGGCGGAAGTTTGATATGCGCGGTTTCTTCCTGTTTGGCCTGAGCCTTGTGCTCTTCTCGAGCGGAATGGAGCTTTTTGGCGAAAAGATTGTCGCCAGCGGGTTAGCGCTGTCGGTCATCTTCAGTGGGGTTGTGCTTTTTCTTCTTTATATACGTCACGCGCGTCGTCATCCCACACCGCTCATATCACTCTCTCTGTTCAACACCCGTACCTTTTCAGTCGGCATTGCCGGCAATATCGCTTCACGTCTCGGTACCGGTTGTGTGCCGTTTCTGATGCCGTTGATGCTGCAGGTAGGTTTTGGATACCCGGCGCTTATCGCGGGCTGCATGATGGCCCCTACGGCAGTGGGATCGATTCTGGCTAAGTCAGGTGTGACGCAAGTACTGCGCCGGTTGGGTTACCGTAAAACCCTGGTGGGCGTCACCATCTTCATTGGCGTGATGATTGCGCAATTTTCACTGCAGTCTGCGGCGCTGCCAGTGTGGATGCTGATCTTGCCATTGTTTGTATTGGGGATGGCGATGTCGACGCAGTTTACCTCGATGAATACTATCACCCTCGCGGACCTCACCGATGAAAACGCCAGCAGCGGTAACAGCGTGCTGGCCGTGGCGCAGCAACTCTCAATCAGTCTGGGCGTTGCGGTTAGTGCGGCGGTTCTGCGGTTCTATGAAGGTTTCGACGGTTCTAATACCGTCGAGCAATTCCACTATACCTTTTTAACGATGGGAGCATTAACGGTGGTCTCGGCGCTGGTCTTTATGTTGTTGAAGCCGAAAGATGGCAGCAACATGATTAAAGAGCGTCACAAACCTAAACCGACCCCCGTTCCATCAGAACAGGAGTAAGCTGCAGCCGCTGTTGCTGCAGCGCGGGTTGCGCCATTCGATGGATCAGCACGTCAATGGCCAGCTCTCCCAGTTCATCTTTAGGTTGATGAATGGTAGTGAGCGGCGGTGTCATATAGCGCGCCAGTTCGATGTCGTCGTAACCCACAATGGCGATGTCGTCCGGCACGCGAAGTCCCGCCTGATATAACGCCTGATAAGCCCCAACCGCCATAGCATCGTTGCCAATAAATACTGCCTGCGGCCGCTCTGCTTTTTGCAGCAGCGTCTGCATCGCCTCGTAACCCCCGCTGAACTCAAAATCGCCGGTAATTTGATAGCCATCCGGGACGGGTAAACCTGCACGCGCCATGGCGACCAGAAAACCCTCCAGGCGCAGGCGTGCCGGCGTTTTATCCAGCGGCCCGGTAATGCAGGCGATGCGGGTATGGCCTTTATCGATAAGATGCTGGGTCGCCATATCGCCCCCCAGCAGGGAGTTATCCTGAATCAGATCGCTGGTGCCGTCGAACGGCGCCCAGTCCATCATTACCGTCGGAACGGAAGGGTAGCGTTGGATAATCTCCTTCGACGGCTGATGCGTTTCGGTGCATAGCAACAGTAACCCATCGACGCGTTTCTGCATCAGCGTTTCCAGATTACTGTTCATACGTTGCTCGTCACCTTCGGTATTACACAGCACGAGGCTATAGCCCCGTTCAAAGCAGCTGCGCTCTACGCCGCGAAC
This sequence comes from Leclercia pneumoniae, assembly GCF_017348915.1. Lineage (NCBI taxonomy): Bacteria > Pseudomonadati > Pseudomonadota > Gammaproteobacteria > Enterobacterales > Enterobacteriaceae > Leclercia > Leclercia pneumoniae. The sequence goes on from NZ_CP071383.1 coordinate 4,339,493, forward strand.
AAGTTCCGAATAAAAGGGGTTGGTACTGGCGGTAATAAGCATACCGATGGTGCGCGTCTGGTTGAGCTTAAGACTGCGCGCCAGCGCCGAAGGCGCATAGTTGAGTTCTTTGACTGCAGCTTCAACTTTCTCCCTGATCGCCTCACTGACGAAACGATCCTTATTGACAACGTGGGAGACAGTGGAAGTAGAAACGCCCGCCATGCGGGCGACATCTTTCATTGTAGCCAAGCATTACCCCTGTTGACTTAAGAAGTCATCAATCTCGTTACGCCACGGAACGGAAGGCTGAGCACCTTTACGGGTTACCGCAATTGCGGCAGCGGCATGTGCAAAGCGGATGGCATCGTCCAGAGATGAGCCTTCCAGCAGCGCGGTCACCAGCGCGCCGTTAAAGGTATCGCCCGCGGCAATGGTATCGATCGCTTTCACGCGGAATCCAGCCACGCGACGACCTTCCCCCTTGACGCTGGCCCACACGCCGCGACTGCCAAGCGTGATGATAACGGTTTCGATGCCTTTATCATGTAACGCCTTTGCCGCACGCGCCGCGTCGTCGTCGTTTTCAACGCGAATGCCCGTCAGCTTTTCCGCTTCGGTTTCGTTAGGAGTGATGATATCCACCAGCGCCAGTAGCTCGTCTGATAATACACGGGCCGGCGCAGGATTAAGTACGACAGTGGTATGATTTTCATGCGCAATTTTCGCGGCTGCCAGTACGCTTTCAACCGGCGACTCCAGCTGCATAAGCAGAGCCTGAGCGCCTGCAATAATGTCACGCTGCGCCTCCACCCTTTCGGTGGTCAGTTGGGCGTTTGCGCCCGCATGAATACCGATAACATTCTCACCTTCGCCGTTGACGAAAATTAACGCCACCCCGGTAGACTCGCCTTTGACCACGCTGATTGGCGTAATATCGATATTGTCGCGTTGCAGCTGCTGACAAACGCGCTCGCCAGTATCGTCATCGCCCGTACAGGCAATAAACGCAATGCTGGCACCGCTGCGCCCGGCGGCAACGGCCTGATTGGCACCTTTACCACCAAATGCAACCTGATACTGGTTACCGGTTACGGTTTCGCCTGGGGAGGGGAATGAATCAAGGTTAAGAATGTGATCGGCATTAATACTGCCAAGGACGACGAGCTTACCTGCGGTTTTCATAATTGAGTGTCCATCTGAGAGCGCCACCGGGGTGACCCGGTGGCGTATGCCACACTTTTCTTTATATGTTGTCCTTCAGGCAGCCTGTTACTGCCTGAGCTGCATATTACTGCTTGATGACCAGTTTCAGGTCAACGGGATATTTGGCCTGAACTTTTTCGCCCTTCAGCACTTTGTCAGCAGTCTGCACGCCAGTAACGCCGATCTGCTCAGGCAGCTGAGCAATGGTCGCAGCCAGTTTGCCATCATTTACCGCTTTTTCACCATCAGGCGTGCCGTCAAATCCAACCACCATCACATCTGATTTACCTGCGGTCTGCAATGCACGCAGCGCGCCCAGTGCCATTTCATCGTTCTGAGCAAATACCGCTTTAACATCCGGATGCGCGGTCAGCAGGTTCTGCATGACGTTCAGACCCTTAGTGCGGTCGAAGTCAGCGGGCTGGCTCGCCAGGACGTTAAATTTGTGGGCAGCAACGGCCTGCTGGAAGCCTTCACCACGCTCACGGGCAGCAGAGGTACCGGCGATACCCTGCAGTTCGATCACTTTCGCGCCTTCACCCGCTTTCTTCGCGATGTAGTCACCGGCAATCTTGCCACCCAGCACGTTGTCAGAGGCGATATGGCTTACCACTTCACCTTTGCTTGCCTGACGGTCAAGGGTAATGACCGGGATGTTAGCCTGGTTAGCCATCTTCACGGCGTTACCTACCGCGTCGGAATCGGTTGGGTTGATCAGCAGAATTTTAGTACCGCGAACGGTCAAGTCCTGAACGTTAGCCAGCTCTTTCGCCGGGTTATTCTGGGAGTCCAGAACCACCAGGTTATAGCCCAGTTTGTCTGCTTCTTTCTGTGCGCCATCCTTCAGGGAGACGAAGAACGGGTTATTCAGCGTAGAGATGACCAGCGCGATGGTGTCTTTCGCCATTGCGTTCGCACTCACGGTTGCGCTCAGTGCTACAGCAGAAACCAGGGTAGCCAGTTTTTTCATGTTCATATCAGAGATGTCCTGTAGTGTCGTCAGTTACTGTTTTTTGTTGTCTACCAGTACCGCCAGCAAAATCACCACTGCTTTAACGATCATCTGGTAATAGGAGGAAACACCTAGCAAATTCAAACCATTATTCAGGAAACCGAGGATCAATGCGCCGATCAGGGTCCCAACAATACGACCTTTACCACCCGCGAGGCTGGTACCGCCCAGCACGACTGCCGCAATGGCATCCAGCTCATAGCCCGTACCCGCCGTCGGCTGTGCCGAGGAGAGACGCGCCACTTCGATAATGCCTGCCAGTGACGCCAGCAGGCCGGACAGAGAGTAAACGATAATTTTGACTTTATTAACGCTGATACCGGACAGGCGCGTTGCCGCTTCGTTACCCCCCAGGGCATAGATATAACGGCCCAGGCGGGTATGGTGCAGCATGTACCACGCCGCCAGGAAGACAAACCCCATGATCCAGACCGGGGTAGGAATGCCCAGCGGACGGCCAATACCAAACCAGCCAAACAGATCGGCGTTGTCGGTAAAACCGGTATTTACCGGACTACCATTGGTATAAACCATGGTGACACCACGCAGCAGCAGCATCATAACCAGCGTGGCGATAAACGCCTGGACGCGGCCTTTGGCCACAATCACACCGGTTACCGCACCAATTGCCGCACCGGCAGCCAGTGCAGCGGCCACGGCCACCAGCGCGTTAACTTCAACGCCAACAATCGACGCAGCGATGGCGCCGGTTAACGCCAGCAGAGAACCGACGGACAGGTCGATCCCCGATGTTAAGATCACCAGCGTCATCCCGACCGCCATAATGGCGTTCACAGATGTCTGCTGAAGGATATTGAACAGGTTATTAACGGTAAAAAAGTTCGGGCTCATGGTAGAGACAATCGCGATCAGCACCAGCAGGGCAATCAGCGATTTTTGTTCCATCAACCATGCCTTAGTGAAATAACGGCGACCAGAAACAGCCTGGGTAGTCATCTTCTTACTCCTGATTCACGCGATTAAGCTTGCCCACAGCGGCAGCCATCAGAACTTCCTGGGTGGCCTGCTCGCGAGTGAATTCACCGCCGAGATGCCCTTCGTGCATAACAATAATGCGATCGCTCATGCCTAATACTTCTGGCATCTCGGAAGAGACCAGAATGATGCTCAGGCCATCGGCCTTGAACTGGTTAATGAGCTGATAGATCTCTTTTTTCGCCCCAACGTCTACGCCACGGGTTGGCTCATCGAGAATGAGAACCTTCGGGCGCGTCATCAGGCCGCGGGCAATGGCTACTTTCTGCTGGTTACCACCAGATAACAGGCCAATCGCCTGATCCATCGACGGCGTTTTCACATTAAAGAGGCGCATAAAATCGCTGACCGCCTGCTGCTCGTCTTTATGTTTCACGCTACCGCCGCCACGGCTGAAGTAACGTAGCGCGGTTAAAGACATGTTCTCTTTAACCGACATACCGAGCACCAGTCCGTCACGTTTACGATCTTCAGAAATGTAGACGATGCCGTTTGCCAGCCCATCCTGCGGTGAACGTGTGACCACTTCATGACCATCAAGCGTCACATAACCGCTGGTACGGGGCAGCGCTCCGTAGAGGACTTTCATGAGTTCGGTACGCCCGGCACCCATTAGCCCTGCCACGCCGAGAATTTCCCCCTGACGCAGCGTAAAGCTCACATCGCTCACTCCAGGGCCGCAGAGATTATCCACCTTCAGACGCAGCGCACCCGGTGCTTTATCGAGACGGGGATATTGATCTTCCAGCTTACGTCCCACCATCATTTCAATCAGCGTATCTTCGTTGAGCGTCGCCACTTCACGTTCGGCAATAAACTGCCCGTCACGGAAGACAGTCACGTCATCGCAAATCTCGAAGATCTCTTTCATGCGGTGTGAGATATAGACCACGCCACGCCCCTGCGCTTTTAGCTCGCGGATAACGCGGAACAGGGATTCGGTTTCGGTATCGGTGAGTGCATCGGTCGGTTCATCCATAACGATAACCTTCGACTCGAAGCTCAACACCTTGGCGATTTCTACCATCTGTTGATCGCCAATAGAGAGGTCGCCTACCAGCCGATCGCTCTTAAAGCGCAGGTTGAGCTTCGCCAGCAGCTTATCGGCTTCGGCATACATGGTTTTCCAGTCAATTTTGCCAAAGCGATTAACAAATTCGCGGCCCAGGAAGATGTTCTCCGCAATGGTGAGTTGCGGGATCAAGTTCAGCTCCTGGTGGATAATGCCGATACCGGCTTCCTGCGAGGATTTGGGACCCGTAAAGGTCGTCTCCTGGCCCAGCCACAGCAGCGAACCGGCATCGCGTTGATAGATACCGGTAAGCACTTTCATCATGGTGGATTTGCCGGCGCCGTTTTCACCCACCAGCGCCATCACGCGTCCGGCGTAAACATTTAGCGCCGCGCCGGAGAGGGCTTTTACGCCCGGGAACGACTTATCGATCCCTTTGAGTTGCAATAATGCGTCCATGATGGCCTCAGAAGGTGACGCCAGCACAGAGAATGATATTCGCATACGGGGAACACTCCCCGCTGCGAATCACCGCCTGACTGTCTGCGGTTTGTTGTTTGAACTGTTCGTGCGTTGTGTAACGAATTTCTATGGTGTTTCCCTGGTGTTGTTGCAGTTGCTCAATGTGGCTGAGCAACGTTTCGTGGAGTTGCGGATTATTTTGTTTAATCTCCGTCGCGAGAATGGCCGCCTCAACCTGCATCTCCGCCGTCACCACTTCCAGTACCTGCATAAACGAGGGGACACCCTGCGTTAATGCCATATCAATACGGGTTGTGCTGCGGGGAACCGGTAAGCCTGCATCGCAAACCACCAGCGTATCGGTATGCCCAAGCCGGGAAATAACCGATGAGATATCTGCGTTAAGTACGGTGCCTTTCTTCATTTTTTTGCTCCACTAGCGAAACGTTTCGCTGAAGTGAGTTTAATCTGAGGCGTGTTCAGAAAACCATCATGACGTAGCAGAATTGTGATCGGCTTCGAAACGTTTCGCTAACCTAAACTGGCGGGGTAAAAAAGAAGACGCCCGGCGGGGGATCGCCGGGCGGAGGCGTTAAATCTCGACCTGTGTACCTAACTCTATGACGCGATTGGGCGGAATTTCAAACTGGTCAGGCGCACGCAGCGCGTTACGCTGCAGAATGAGATACAGCTTGCCGCGTAAACGTAGATACCACGGGCGTTTACCGATAATCAGCGATTCGTGCGACATGAAGAACGAGGTCTCCATCATCCGGCAGCTAAGTCCTTCCAGACCGCAGCGGTGGAACACCTCTTCGACGTTTGGCGTTTCGCGCCAGCCGTAGCTCGCCACTACGCGCCAGAAGGTCGGCGAGAGCTGCTCAATCTGCACGCGACGCACGTTATGCACGTAAGGCGCATCTTCAGTACGCAGTGTCAGCAGGATGACCCGCTCATGCAGCACCTTGTTGTGCTTGAGATTGTGCATCAGGGCAAACGGGATCACATTTAATGCGCGTGACATATATACCGCGGTACCTGGCACTCGCACCGGCGGGGATTTCTCCAGCGAGGCAATCATCGCCTCAAGGGAATTACCGTGCTCGTGCATGCGACGCAGCAGCCGGAAACGCTCGCTCTTCCAGGTGGTCATCACAATAAACATCACCAGACCCAGCGTCAGCGGCAACCAGCCACCGGAGACAATCTTATCGAGGTTTGCCGAGAACAGCGGTACGTCGATGCAGAGGAAAGCCACCAGGATGATGGCGACGAGGAACTTGTTCCAGTGCCAGTTGCGATAAGCCACCGTAGTAGAAAGAATCGAGGTCAGCACCATGGTGCCGGTGACGGCGATACCGTAAGCCGCGGCCAGATTGCTGGAGTGCTCGAAGCTAACAATAACGATAACTACCGCAAAGTAGAGCAGCCAGTTAATGAAAGGGATGTAAATCTGTCCGGACTCCATTTCAGAGGTATGGATAATCCGCATCGGTGAGAGGTAGCCCAGACGAACGGCCTGACGTGTCAGAGAGAAAACGCCCGATATTACCGCCTGCGAGGCGATCACCGTCGCCAGGGTGGCGATGAACAGCATCGGCACCAGCGCCCACTCCGGTGCCAGCAGGAAGAACGGGTTTTTAATCGCTTCCGGATTCTTCAGCAACAGCGCGCCCTGACCAAAGTAGTTAAGCACCAGCGAGGGCAGCACGACCGAGAACCATGCGAGGCGAATCGGCAATTTACCGAAGTGGCCCATATCCGCATAGAGTGCTTCCACGCCAGTAATAGAGAGCACCACCGCGCCCAGCGCGACAAAGGAGACGGTTTTATACTCCATGAAGAAGTGGACCGCCCAGGCGGGATTCAGCGCGTGCAGCACTTCCGGGTTGGCGATAATACCGCGCAGGCCCAGCACCGCCAGAATCAGGAACCACGCCAGCATAATCGGGGCAAAAAGCTTACCCACCAGCCCGGTTCCGTGCTTCTGAATCGCAAATAGCAGTGTTAACACCAGAATCGAGAGCGGCACAATCCAGGTATCAAGCTCCGGCGCGATAATCTCCAGCCCCTCGATGGCGGACATCACCGATATCGCCGGGGTTATCACCACCTCGCCATAAAAGAAACTGCCGCCTATCAGGCCGATGATGACCAGAAACGAGGTCATTTTTGGCGAGGTATTACGCCCGGCCAGAGACATCAGAGTCAGGATCCCGCCTTCACCGGCGTTATCCGCGCGCATGACGAACGACAGGTATTTAATAGAAACAACACAGATGAGAAGCCAGAAAATCAGGGATAAAAAACCGATCACAGCGTCACGTTCAACGCCAAAACCAAACTGACCGGACAAACATTCGCGTAGCGTATAAAGCGGGCTGGTGCCAATATCACCGTAGACAACCCCGATCGCCGCAAGCGTGATTGCGGGTAATGATTGCTTATTCTCAGTGCTCATAGACTAGTCTTTTCGTTGATATAACAAATGTGTGCTTAGTCCCTTGGCCCACAAAAAGGCGCACAGTATGCACGATTCATTGCAAAATCGTACCCCTAAATGCAGTCCGCTTAACGTAACGCAAAGAAAATAGCGCCGCACTTCAGTCTATTACCAGCGCATGACGAAACGTCTATACTCGCTTCAACTAGCCGGATCCACGGCGAAAGGATGCAGAATAATTATGGCTCACACTCATTTATTAGCAGAAAGAATTTCTCGTCTAAGCAGTGCGTTAGAAAAAGGGCTGTTCGAACGTAGCCACGCCATTCGGCTCTGTTTACTGGCAGCACTGAGCGGTGAAAGCGTCTTTCTACTTGGCCCACCGGGCATTGCCAAAAGCCTGATCGCCCGCCGTCTGAAGTTTGCTTTTCAGCATGCCCGGGCATTCGAATACCTGATGACGCGCTTCTCCACGCCGGAAGAGGTATTCGGTCCCCTTTCCATTCAGGCGTTAAAAGATGAAGGGCGCTATGAACGACTGACTACAGGATATCTACCCGAAGCGGAAATCGTTTTTCTTGATGAGATATGGAAAGCCGGTCCGGCGATCCTGAATACCTTGCTTACCGCCATTAACGAACGCCGCTTCCGTAACGGTGCCCACGAAGAGAAGATCCCCATGCGCTTGCTGGTGGCCGCATCGAATGAGCTGCCAGAGGCTGACAGCAGCCTGGAAGCGCTTTATGACCGTATGCTGATTCGCCTGTGGCTCGACAAGGTTCAGGATAAGGCCAATTTCCGCTCGTTGCTGATTAGCCAGCAGGATGAAAATGACAACCCGGTTCCCGCCGGGCTGCAGGTTACCGATGAAGAATACCAGCAGTGGCAAGGAGAGATCGGCAAAATCACCCTGCCGGATGCGGTCTTTGACCTGATCTTTATGTTACGTCAGCAGCTGGATAAACTGTCTGGCGCGCCGTACGTGTCGGATCGCCGCTGGAAAAAAGCGATCCGCTTGCTACAGGCCAGCGCCTTCTTTAGCGGCCGCGATGCGGTCGCGCCTATCGACCTCATTCTGTTGAAAGATTGTCTCTGGCACGACGCGAATGGCATGAATCTGATGCAGCAACAGCTGGAAGTATTGATGACCGGGCATGCCTGGGGTCAGCAGGAGATGCTTAACCAGCTCGGTGCCATATCGCAACGACGCATTCAGTTACAGCAGCAACAGAGTGATAAAACAGCACTACGCGTTAGCCGCCAGAGCGGCATGTTTGCCCGTAAACCGCACTACGAACTGCCCGATGAGCTGAGCGAGACCACGCTGACACTGTTACTCCAGCAGCCGCTCAAACTGCACGATATGCAGGTGATTCATGTCACTATCGAGCGCGAGCCTCTGGCCCAGTGGCTTAGCAAGGGTGGTGAAATCCGCGGCAAACTCAACGGTATTGGCTTTGCTCAGCCGTTGAACATGGAGGTGGACGGCAGTCTGCATCTGGTGATCCGCGACGTGAGTCTTCAGGGATCGCGCCTTGCGCTGCCCGGCAGCACCTCTGACAGCGTTCCCGACGAAATCACCCAGCAGCTGGAAGCGCTGGATAACTCCTGGCACCAGCAACATACGCGCTTTAGCGAGCAGCAAAAATGTCTGTTTATTCACAGCGACTGGTTAGGTCGCATCGAAGCCAGTCTGCAGGATGTAGGCGCGCAGATTAAACAGGCGCGTCAATGCTAACGCTGGATACCTTAAATATCATGCTGGCTGTGGGCGAAGAGGGGTTAATTGAGGAACTCGTTGTTGCGCTACTCGCCTCACCTCAGCTGGCGATCTTTTTTGAAAAATTTCCCAAATTAAAAACAGCCATTACCGACGATCTTCCCCGCTGGCGAGAAGGATTGCGAAAGCGGATGAAGGACACGCGCGTTCCGCCCGAGCTGACCGAAGAGGTGATGTGCTATCAGCAAAGCCAGCTGCTCTCCACCCCGCAGCTGATTGTCCAGCTTCCACAGATCCTGACTCTACTGGATAACGTCCATTCGCCATTCGCAAGCCAGGCCCGACAGCTGGTGGCGGATAACGCCACCTTTACGCCTGCGCTCCACACGCTGTTCCTCCAGCGTTGGCGTCTGAGCTTAGTGGTACAGGCCACGACGCTTAATCAGCAATTGCTGGAGGAAGAGCGCGAACAATTACTCAGTGAAGTGCAGGAACGTATGACCCTGGCTGGCGCGCTGGAGCCGGTACTGGTCGAGAATGACAACGCCGCTGGTCGGCTATGGGACATGAGTGCAGGTCAGCTTAAACGCGGCGACTATCAGTTGATTGTGCGCTACGGCGATTTTCTTACGCAGCAACCCGAACTGATGCAGCTGGCGGAACAGCTGGGGCGCTCCAGAGAGGCCAAATCAGTTCCGAAGAAAGACGCGCCGATGGAGACCTTCCGTACCCTGGTACGTGAACCGGCCACCGTGCCAGAACAGGTCGACGGGCTGCAGCAGAGCGATGATATCCTGCGGCTGTTACCGCCTGAGCTGGCCACGCTGGGTATCACCGAACTGGAGTATGAGTTTTATCGACGGCTGGTGGAAAAACAGCTTCTCACTTATCGGCTACACGGTGAAGCCTGGCGGGAGAAGGTGAGTCAGCGACCGGTTGTGCATCAGGATTTTGATGAACAGCCGCGCGGTCCGTTTATCGTCTGTGTAGATACCTCGGGTTCGATGGGGGGCTTTAATGAGCAGTGCGCCAAGGCGTTTTGTCTGGCGCTGATGCGGGTTGCCCTCGCCGATCGTCGCCGCTGCTTTATTATGCTCTTCTCCAGCGAAGTGGTGGGCTATGAACTGACAGGCCCGGAGGGGATAGAGCAGGCGATCCGCTTTCTCAGCCAGCGCTTTCGCGGCGGCACGGATCTCGCCAGCTGTTTTCGCGCCATTATCGAGCGCATGCAGGGCGGGGAGTGGTACGATGCGGACGCCGTGGTGATTTCTGACTTTATAGCTCAGCGATTGCCGGAAGAGGTGGTAAACAAAGTGAAGGTGTTGCAGCAGGTGCACCAGCATCGGTTCCATGCCGTAGCGATGTCGGCACATGGAAAACCCGGCATCATGCGCATCTTCGATCATATCTGGCGCTTTGATACCGGGTTACGTAGCCGCCTGCTTCGACGCTGGCGGCGTTAATTAAAGAAGGGCGTCGATGTTTTCACGCACCTGCTGTGGCCAGACACCGCACTGAACCTGGCCGATATGCGACAGCTGTAATAACAGCATTGTCAAACGTGACTGGCCGATACCGCCACCAATCGTCTGCGGCATTTCACCGCGCAGCAGCGCCTGATGCCACTCCAGCTGCAGGCGATCTTCATCACCCGTAATAGAAAGCTGACGCTTCAGGGCTTCTGCATCGACACGGATCCCCATTGAAGAGAGTTCAAACGCATCTTCAAGGATAGGGTTCCACACCAGAATATCGCCGTTCAGACCCGCAAAACCGCTCTCGCTTTCACTGCTCCAGTCATCGTAGTCCGGGGCACGTACATCGTGGCGCTGACCATCGGACAGCTTGCCGCCGATACCAATCAGGAATACGGCACCCAACTCTTTAGCAATGGCACGCTCACGGCCTTTGGCATCCAGATCCGGATAACGTGTCAAAAGATCCTGGCTGTGAACGAACTGGATCGTCTCTGGCAGGAACGGGGTCAGCCCAAACTCTTTGCTCACGGCCGCTTCGGTTGCTTTGATCCCGGCGTAAATAGCTTCAACAGTGGACTTCAGCGTGCGGGTATGACGCTCGCCATCCCCCATGACACGTTCCCAGTCCCACTGGTCAACGTAGACAGAGTGAATAGCAGTAAGACGGTCTTCATCGGGGCGAAGGGCTTTCATGTGCGTGTAGAGCCCTTCGCCCGCGCTGAAGTCGTGTTGTCCCAGGGTTTGACGCTTCCACTTCGCCAGTGAATGAACCACTTCGAACTGGGCGTCTGGCAGTGTTTTCACTTTAACCTGAACCGCTTTTTCGCAACCAGACAGGTTATCTTGCGTCCCATCGCCCACACGGCTGAGGATAGGTGCCTGCACTTCTATCAGGCCCAGCCTCTCTTCCAACTGGCGGGAAAAGTGGGATTTAACGAAACTGATCTGGCGTTGTTTTGCGATGTATGCGGTTTTCATATTTATACTCCTGCGTCCTGTTGCAATTGATTAAGCAACAAAAAACGCCGCCATACAATAATCCAACAATAAAATGCCAACTACACTTTTGATTCGTTAAAATAAGACGCTAAAATAGAGCAAATCAGCAATCTACATAAGAAAAACCTATGGAAAATTATCAGATCGACAATCTGGACCGGGGCATCCTGGAAGCGTTAATGGCCAATGCCCGCACCGCCTATGCTGAGCTGGCCAAACAATTTGGCGTCAGTCCAGGTACCATCCATGTGCGCGTAGAGAAGATGAAGCAGGCGGGCATTATTACCGGCGCCCATATTGATGTCAGCCCTAAGCAGCTGGGCTACGACGTCTGCTGCTTTATTGGCATCATATTGAAGAGCGCGAAAGACTATCCTTCGGCGCTGGCCAGGCTGAACGCGCTGGATGAAGTCACCGAGGCGTACTACACCACAGGCCATTACAGCATCTTTATAAAAGTAATGTGCCGATCGATCGATGCCCTGCAGCAGGTACTTATCAACAAGATCCAAACAATCGATGAAATCCAGTCCACCGAAACCTTGATCTCCCTGCAGAACCCGATCATGCGTACCATCCGCCCCTGATCGGGAAAAATTATTCCCACATTTTCCACAGGTAGATCCCAGCTCGCTCACAGCGTACAATGTTTCCCTCTTTATATGAGCGAGCGATCCATGGCAGACATTACTCTTATCAGCGGTAGCACCCTTGGCGGTGCAGAATATGTTGCAGAGCACCTGGCTGAAAAGCTGGAAGAGGCCGGTTTTTCTACTGAAACCCTGCACGGGCCGTTGCTGGAGGATCTCTCTGTGGAGGGGATCTGGCTGTTGATCACCTCGACCCATGGTGCGGGCGATCTCCCCGATAACCTCCAGCCCCTCTACGATGAACTTCAGGAACAGCAGCCAGACCTCTCCGGCGTGCGTTTCGGTTCAATTGGTATTGGCAGCCGCGAATATGACACCTTCTGTGGTGCGGTGGACAAAGTTGATGCCGCATTTACCGCCTGTGGGGCAAAACAGATTGGCGAAACGCTGAAGATCAACGTCCTCGATCATGACATTCCGGAAGATCCAGCCGAAGAATGGTTGGGTAAATGGAAAAATTTACTCAAAAACGATTAAAGATCGCGCGAACAGATGTGGATAACTCTGGTTAAAAGCTTGGATTAACCCGTAGTTATCCCACTAACAACCTTCGATTACTTTTTGTGCTGTGTATAACATCGCGATCTGATCCCAGCTTATACGTCGTAGGATCACCGATCATTCACAGCAAACGATCCTCTCTAACCGCATGATCTTATTTGTGAGATCCGGCTTATCCACAAGATCCGGCGATCCTAATAAGAGATCACAATAGAACAGATCTCTAAAGAAAGAGATCTTCTTTTTAATAGCCCAGGATCCCAGTGCTTTCTCGAAAGACTAAAGTTGAGTAGAATCCTTGGCCCGGGCTTCAATCCATTTTCAAACCGCTTTATGCGAGGCAGACCACCATGTTTTATCAGGATCCTTTTGACGTCATCATCATTGGCGGGGGTCATGCAGGCACTGAGGCCGCGATGGCCGCAGCGCGAATGGGTCAACAGACCCTGCTTTTGACACACAATATCGACACGCTGGGACAGATGTCCTGCAATCCGGCGATTGGCGGCATTGGGAAAGGACACCTGGTAAAAGAAGTGGATGCACTTGGCGGCCTGATGGCAAAAGCGATCGATCAGGCCGGCATTCAGTTTAGGATACTAAACGCAAGCAAAGGCCCAGCCGTCCGTGCGACCCGTGCTCAGGCAGACCGCGTGCTCTACCGTCAGGCGGTACGCACCGCGCTGGAGAATCAACCGAACCTGATGATCTTCCAGCAGGCGGTTGAGGATCTGATTGTGGAAAACGATCGTGTCGTCGGTGCCGTAACCCAGATGGGGCTGAAATTCCGCGCGAAATCCGTGGTACTGACCGTGGGCACCTTCCTGGATGGCAAAATTCATATTGGAATGGATAACTACAGCGGTGGCCGTGCTGGCGATCCGCCGTCCATTTCGTTGTCGCGCCGTCTGCGTGAGCTGCCGCTGCGCGTTAATCGCCTGAAAACGGGGACACCGCCGCGTATTGACGCTCGTACCATCGATTTCAGCGTACTGGCGCAACAGCATGGTGATAACCCGATGCCGGTCTTCTCGTTCATGGGCAATGCGGCTCAACACCCGCAGCAGGTGCCGTGCTATATCACGCACACCAATGAAAAAACCCATGACGTGATCCGTAATAACCTTGATCGTAGCCCGATGTATGCCGGTGTGATCGAAGGGATCGGCCCGCGCTACTGCCCGTCGATCGAAGACAAGGTCATGCGCTTCGCCGATCGTAACCAACACCAGATCTTCCTCGAACCGGAAGGGCTGACCTCCAACGAAATTTACCCGAACGGTATCTCCACCAGCCTGCCGTTCGATGTACAGATGCAGATTGTGCGCTCCATGCAGGGCATGGAAAACGCGAAGATTGTGCGTCCTGGCTACGCCATTGAGTACGATTTCTTCGATCCGCGCGACCTGAAACCTACCCTCGAGAGCAAATACATCGAGGGGCTGTTCTTTGCCGGCCAGATCAATGGGACCACCGGTTACGAAGAGGCTGCCGCTCAGGGGTTACTGGCCGGTCTCAACGCCGCCCGTTTCTCCGCCGAAAAAGAGGGCTGGGCTCCGCGTCGCGATCAGGCATACCTTGGCGTGCTGGTAGACGATCTCTGTACGCTCGGAACCAAAGAGCCGTACCGCATGTTTACTTCCCGTGCGGAATACCGCCTGATGCTGCGTGAAGACAACGCTGACCTGCGTCTGACCGAAATGGGCCGTGAACTGGGACTAGTGGATGACGAACGCTGGGCGCGCTTCAACGAGAAACTGGAGCGCATCGAAACCGAACGTCAGCGCCTGAAAGCGACCTGGGTGAATCCGCTCTCTGACTCAGCTGCTGAAGTGAACGCTCACTTAACTGCTCCGCTCTCCAGAGAAGCCAGCGCAGAAGATCTGCTGCGTCGTCCAGAGATGACTTACGCACAGCTGATGCAGATGACGCCGTTCGCGCCGGGCCTGGCAGATGCCGAAGCGGCCGAGCAGGTAGAAATTCAGGTGAAATACGAAGGCTATATCGCTCGCCAGCAGGACGAGATTGAAAAACAGCAGCGCAACGAAAACACCTTGCTGCCTGCCGTCCTGGATTACCGCCAGGTTACCGGTCTTTCCAACGAAGTGATCGCCAAGCTGAACGATCACAAGCCGGTCTCAATCGGTCAGGCATCGCGTATCTCTGGCGTGACGCCGGCTGCGATCTCAATTCTGCTGGTCTGGCTGAAAAAACAGGGTATGCTGCGCCGCAGTGCTTAAGATTTGTAAAATTGCCCGGTAAGGCTACGCTTACCGGGCGGATCGAACTTTACAGCAGAGGGAGCTGGCCTCCCTCTGACTGCATCTCAACAGGTATTCACCGTGCTTAACAAACTCTCTCGTCTGCTGGATGAAGCAGGTATTTCGCTCACCGATCACCAGAAAAATCAGCTGGTGGCCTATGTCGACATGCTGAACAAATGGAACAAAGCGTACAACCTGACCTCCGTACGCGACCCCAACGAGATGCTGGTACGTCATATCCTCGACAGTATCGTGGTGGCTCCCCATCTGGAAGGGGCGCGTTTTATCGATGTCGGTACCGGTCCGGGTCTGCCTGGCATTCCATTATCCATTGTGCGCCCTGAGTGCCAGTTCACGTTGCTGGATAGCCTTGGCAAGCGCGTGCGCTTCCTCAAACAGGTGCAGCATGAGCTGAAGCTGGAAAACATTACTCCTGTACAGAGCAGGGTAGAGGAGTTTCCGGCCGAGCCGCCGTTCGATGGGGTGATTAGCCGTGCCTTTGCTTCCCTGAATGATATGGTGAGCTGGTGTCATCACTTGCCGGGCGAGCAGGGGCGTTTTTATGCACTGAAAGGGGTGATGCCGGAAGAGGAGATTGCGCTGTTGCCGCCAAAATACGCTGTCGAGAAGAGTGTGAAATTAAAGGTACCGCAGCTCACCGGAGAGCGTCATTTGGTGATAATTAAGCCAAACAATATTTAAAATATTAATAAAAAATGTGGAATTTGTGCTGTTCTTTGGGTGTTAAAAAGGCAGGCGTCATTCGAGAACAGGTCTGCCTTAATTTAACCTTGCTGTTACCGTGGATTTTCTTGCCGTTAACTATGGCATGTAGTTAACCAAAAATATAATCAACAGCGAAAGTATCAGCAGGCTAAAAGTCAAAAAAGGTCACTACGCTTAATGTTAAATATTTATTAAGAATGTCAATAAAAGGTTTTTATTGTGTACTGGCCTGTTTTAAAAATAGTTGGGTAAATTCGCCTTTATTTTCAGGAAGATGAATTAAAGCGTTTTAATTGTTTGATTTAAACGACCTTATCGTAAATGTGTATTTTGTGATCCCGTGCACGCTTTATCACCAACGTTTGCGCGCTGTTTGCAGTTTTGTATCCGCACAGGCTGTTTGTGGAAAAGTTAATAAATAGCGCTGGGGAAAAATATTTAAACATTTATTCACCTTTTCGCTACTTATTGTTTGAAATCACGGGGGCGCACCGTATAATTTGTCCGCTTTTTGATGCTTGACTCTGAGCCTCAAAGAACGTTTTATACGACACGCGGCATACCTCGAAGGGAGCAGGAGTAAATACGTGATGTCTGTGTCGCTCTTGAGTCGAAACGTTGCTCGTAAGCTTCTGTTCATTCAGTTTCTGGCCGTGATAGCAAGTGGATTGCTGTTCAGCCTTAAAGACCCCTTCTGGGGCATCTCTGCGTTAAGCGGAGGTTTGGCGGTGGTTCTGCCAAACATGCTGTTTATGATTTTTGCCTGGCGTCATCAGGCGCATACACCTGCCAAAGGCCGCATGGCCTGGTCCTTCGCTCTGGGCGAAGTGTGTAAGGTGTTGCTGACCTTTGCCCTCCTGGTGGTGGCGCTGGCTGTTTTTAAAGTGGTATTTCTGCCGCTGATAGTGACGTGGGTTTTGGTGCTGGTGGTACAAATTCTGGCGCCAGCTGTAATCAATAACAAAGGGTAAAAGGCATCATGGCTTCAGAAAATATGACGCCGCAGGATTACATAGGTCACCATCTGAACAACCTTCAGATCGACCTGCGTACATTCTCGCTGGTGGATCCGCATAACCCCCCGGCCACCTTCTGGACGATTAATATCGACTCCATGTTCTTCTCGGTGGTACTGGGTCTGTTGTTCCTGGCCATTTTCCGTGGCGTAGCGAAACGCGCGACCAGCGGTGTTCCCGGGAAATTCCAGACTTTCATCGAAATGATCATTGGCTTCGTCCATGGCAGCGTCAAAGACATGTACCACGGTAAGAGCAAGGTTATTGCTCCGCTGGCACTGACCGTCTTTGTGTGGGTCTTCCTGATGAACCTGATGGACCTGCTGCCGATCGACCTGCTGCCGTTTATCGGCGAGCACATCTTCGGCCTGCCAGCCCTGCGTGTGGTTCCGTCTGCTGACGTGAACATCACCCTGTCTATGGCGCTGGGC
Organism: Leclercia pneumoniae; assembly: GCF_017348915.1. NCBI lineage: Bacteria > Pseudomonadati > Pseudomonadota > Gammaproteobacteria > Enterobacterales > Enterobacteriaceae > Leclercia > Leclercia pneumoniae. Next base: position 4,356,388 of record NZ_CP071383.1, read on the forward strand.
GTGTTCATCCTGATTCTTTTCTACAGCATCAAAATGAAAGGTGTAGGCGGCTTCGTGAAAGAGCTTACCCTGCAGCCGTTCAACCACTGGGCGTTCATTCCAATCAACTTGATTCTGGAAGGCGTTAGCCTGCTGTCCAAACCGATCTCTCTCGGTCTGCGACTGTTCGGCAACATGTATGCGGGTGAGCTGATTTTCATTCTGATCGCGGGTCTTCTGCCGTGGTGGTCACAGTGGGTTCTGAATGTGCCATGGGCCATTTTCCACATCCTGATTATTACGCTGCAAGCCTTTATCTTCATGGTTCTGACGATCGTCTATCTGTCGATGGCGTCTGAAGAGCACTGATTTTTTTACCAACACTACTACGTTTTAACTGAAACAAACTGGAGACTGTCATGGAAAACCTGAATATGGATCTGCTGTACATGGCTGCCGCTGTGATGATGGGTCTGGCGGCGATCGGTGCTGCGATCGGTATCGGCATCCTCGGGGGTAAATTCCTGGAAGGCGCAGCGCGTCAGCCGGATCTGATTCCTCTGCTGCGTACTCAGTTCTTTATCGTTATGGGTCTGGTGGATGCTATCCCGATGATCGCTGTAGGTCTGGGTCTGTACGTGATGTTTGCTGTCGCGTAGTAAGCAGTATTAAACACCCTAAGCCACAGTTGTAAATTTAAAGAGGTATTGTGCTGTGAACATGAACGCAACAATCCTCGGCCAGGCCATCGCGTTTGTTATCTTTGTCTGGTTCTGCATGAAGTATGTATGGCCGCCTTTAATGGCTGCCATCGAAAAACGTCAGAAAGAAATTGCTGACGGTCTGGCTTCTGCAGAACGCGCTAAGAAAGATTTGGACCTTGCACAGGCCAACGCGACCGACCAGCTGAAAAAAGCGAAAGCGGAAGCCCAGGTAATCATCGAGCAGGCGAACAAACGTCGTTCTCAGATCCTGGACGAAGCAAAAGCTGAAGCAGAACAGGAACGCACTAAAATCGTGACGCAAGCGCAGGCTGAAATCGAAGCCGAGCGTAAACGTGCTCGCGAAGAACTGCGTAAGCAGGTTGCGATTCTGGCTGTTGCTGGCGCCGAGAAGATCATCGAACGTTCCGTGGATGAAGCTGCTAATAGCGACATCGTGGATAAACTTGTCGCTGAACTGTAAGGAGGGAGGGGCTGATGTCTGAATTTGTTACGGTAGCTCGCCCCTACGCCAAAGCAGCTTTTGACTTTGCTGTCGAACACCAAAATGTCGATCGCTGGCAGAACATGCTGGCGTTTGCCGCCGAGGTAACGAAAAACGAACAAATGGCAGAGATGCTTTCCGGGGCTATGGCACCAGAAACCCTCGCCGCGTCGTTCATCGCCGTCTGTGGTGAGCAGCTGGATGACAATGGCCAGAACCTGATTAAGGTCATGGCTGAAAACGGTCGTCTGCGTGTGCTCCCGGATGTTCTCGAGCAGTTTGTGCACTTACGTGCCCTCAGTGAAGCCACCGCCGAAGTTGAAGTCACCTCGGCGAACGAACTGAGTGAAGAACAGCTTGCGAAAATCACTGCCGCGATGGAAAAACGTCTGTCACGCAAAGTTAAGCTGAATTGCAAAATCGATAAGTCTGTAATGGCAGGCGTAATCATCCGTGCGGGTGATATGGTCATTGATGGTAGCGTACGCGGCCGTCTTGAGCGCCTTGCAGACGTCTTGCAGTCTTAAGGGGACTGGAGCATGCAACTGAATTCCACCGAAATCAGCGAACTGATCAAGCAGCGCATTGCTCAGTTCAATGTTGTGAGCGAAGCTCATAACGAAGGTACTATTGTTTCTGTAAGTGACGGTGTTATCCGCATTCACGGCCTGGCCGATTGTATGCAGGGTGAGATGATTTCCCTGCCGGGTAACCGTTACGCAATCGCACTGAACCTGGAGCGCGACTCCGTAGGTGCAGTTGTGATGGGTCCATACGCTGACCTCGCCGAAGGCATGAAGGTTAAGTGTACTGGCCGTATTCTGGAAGTGCCGGTTGGCCGTGGCATGCTGGGTCGCGTTGTAAACACCCTGGGTGCGCCAATCGACGGTAAAGGTCCGGTTGATAACGATGGCTTCTCGCCAATCGAAGTTATCGCTCCGGGCGTTATCGATCGTCAGTCTGTTGATCAGCCTGTTCAGACGGGTTACAAATCCGTTGATGCCATGATCCCAATCGGTCGTGGTCAGCGTGAACTGATCATCGGTGACCGTCAGACCGGTAAAACCGCGATGGCTATCGACGCCATCATCAACCAGCGCGATTCCGGCATCAAATGTGTGTACGTCGCTATCGGCCAGAAAGCTTCCACCATCTCTAACGTGGTGCGTAAGCTGGAAGAGCACGGTGCGCTGGCTAACACCATCGTTGTTGTTGCAACCGCGTCTGAATCCGCAGCACTGCAATACCTGGCACCATACGCTGGTTGCGCAATGGGCGAATACTTCCGTGACCGCGGTGAAGATGCGCTGATCGTATACGATGACCTGTCTAAACAGGCTGTTGCTTACCGTCAGGTTTCCCTGCTGCTCCGTCGTCCGCCAGGACGTGAAGCATTCCCGGGCGACGTGTTTTACCTCCACTCCCGTCTGCTGGAGCGCGCATCCCGCGTTAATGCGGAATACGTTGAGAACTTCACTAAAGGTGAAGTGAAAGGTCAAACCGGCTCCCTGACCGCTCTGCCGATTATCGAAACCCAGGCGGGTGACGTTTCTGCGTTCGTTCCGACCAACGTAATTTCCATTACCGATGGTCAGATCTTCCTGGAAACCAACCTGTTTAACTCCGGTATTCGTCCGGCAGTTAACCCGGGTATCTCCGTATCCCGTGTAGGTGGTGCAGCTCAGACCAAGATCATCAAGAAACTGTCCGGTGGTATCCGTACCGCGCTGGCACAGTATCGTGAACTTGCAGCGTTCTCCCAGTTTGCATCTGACCTTGACGATGCAACCCGTAAACAGCTTGACCACGGTCAGAAAGTGACCGAACTGCTGAAACAGAAACAGTATGCCCCGATGTCAGTTGCACAGCAGGGCCTGGTACTGTTCGCAGCAGAACGTGGTTATCTGGCGGATGTAGAACTGGCGAAAATCGGTAGCTTCGAAGCCGCTCTGCTGGCTTTCGCTGACCGTGACCACGCTCCGCTGATGCAAGAGATCAACCAGTCCGGTGGCTATAACGACGAAATCGAAGGCAAGCTGAAAAGCCTGCTCGATTCCTTCAAAGCAACCCAGTCCTGGTAACGTCTGGCGGTCTGTCTTAGGGCAGACCGCAAGGCATTGAGGAGAAGCTCATGGCCGGCGCAAAAGAGATACGTAGTAAGATCGCAAGCGTCCAGAACACGCAGAAGATCACTAAAGCGATGGAGATGGTCGCCGCTTCCAAAATGCGTAAATCGCAGGATCGCATGGCGGCCAGCCGTCCTTATGCAGATACCATGCGCAAAGTGATTGGTCACCTTGCAAACGGGAATCTGGAATATAAGCACCCTTACCTGGAAGAACGCGACGTTAAGCGCGTGGGCTACCTGGTGGTGTCTACCGACCGTGGTTTGTGTGGTGGCTTGAACATCAACCTGTTCAAAAAACTGCTGGCGGATATGAAAGCATGGACCGAAAAAGGCGTTCAGAGCGATATCGCGATGATCGGCTCCAAAGGTGTGTCTTTCTTTAATTCCGTGGGTGGCAATATTGTCGCTCAGGTGACCGGTATGGGTGATAACCCGTCCCTGTCCGAACTGATCGGTCCGGTAAAAGTGATGCTGCAGGCCTACGATGAAGGCCGTCTGGACAGACTGTACATCGTAAATAACAAATTTATTAACACCATGTCTCAGGTTCCAACCCTCACGCAGCTGCTGCCTTTGCCGGCATCAGAAGATGACGAGTTGAAACAAAAAGCCTGGGATTACCTGTACGAACCGGATCCGAAACCGCTGCTGGATACCCTGCTGCGTCGTTACGTTGAATCACAGGTTTATCAGGGCGTGGTAGAAAACCTGGCCAGCGAGCAGGCCGCACGTATGGTGGCGATGAAAGCCGCTACCGACAATGGCGGCAGCCTGATTAAAGAGCTGCAGTTGGTTTACAACAAAGCTCGTCAGGCCAGCATTACTCAGGAACTCACCGAGATCGTCGGTGGTGCATCCGCGGTATAACCAGGTTAATTCGTAGAGGATTCAAGATGGCTACTGGAAAAATTGTCCAGGTAATCGGCGCCGTAGTTGACGTCGAATTCCCTCAGGATGCCGTACCGCGCGTGTACGATGCTCTTGAGGTTCAGAATGGTAACGAGAGCCTGGTGCTGGAAGTTCAGCAGCAGCTCGGCGGCGGTATCGTACGTACCATCGCCATGGGTTCTTCTGACGGTTTGCGTCGTGGTCTGGAAGTGAAAGACCTTGAGCACCCGATCGAAGTCCCGGTAGGTAAAGCTACACTGGGTCGTATCATGAACGTATTGGGTCAACCAATCGACATGAAAGGCGACATCGGTGAAGAAGAGCGTTGGGCTATCCACCGCGCAGCACCTTCCTACGAAGAGCTGTCCAGCTCTCAGGAACTGCTGGAAACCGGTATCAAAGTTATCGACCTGATGTGTCCGTTTGCGAAGGGCGGTAAAGTTGGTCTGTTCGGTGGTGCGGGTGTAGGTAAAACCGTAAACATGATGGAGCTGATCCGTAACATCGCGATCGAACACTCCGGTTACTCCGTGTTTGCGGGTGTAGGTGAGCGTACTCGTGAGGGTAACGACTTCTACCACGAAATGACCGACTCCAACGTTCTGGACAAAGTATCCCTGGTTTATGGCCAGATGAACGAGCCACCAGGAAACCGTCTGCGCGTTGCGCTGACCGGCCTGACCATGGCTGAGAAGTTCCGTGACGAAGGGCGTGACGTTCTGCTGTTCGTAGACAACATCTACCGTTACACCCTGGCCGGTACTGAAGTATCTGCACTGCTGGGTCGTATGCCATCAGCGGTAGGCTACCAGCCAACCCTGGCGGAAGAGATGGGTGTTCTGCAGGAACGTATCACCTCTACCAAAACCGGTTCTATTACCTCCGTTCAGGCGGTATACGTACCAGCGGATGACTTGACTGACCCATCCCCAGCCACCACCTTTGCGCACTTAGATGCAACCGTGGTACTGAGCCGTCAGATCGCGTCTCTGGGTATCTACCCGGCCGTTGACCCGCTGGACTCCACCAGCCGTCAGCTGGATCCACTGGTTGTTGGCCAGGAACACTACGACACCGCGCGTGGCGTACAGTCCCTGCTGCAGCGTTACCAGGAACTGAAAGACATCATCGCCATCCTCGGTATGGATGAACTGTCTGAAGAAGACAAACTGGTGGTAGCACGTGCGCGTAAGATCCAGCGCTTCCTGTCCCAGCCGTTCTTCGTAGCAGAAGTATTCACCGGTTCTCCGGGTAAATACGTTCCGCTGAAAGATACCATCCGTGGCTTTAAAGGCATCATGGAAGGCGAATACGATCACCTGCCGGAGCAGGCGTTCTACATGGTTGGTTCCATCGACGAAGCCGTGGAAAAAGCCAAAAAACTTTAACGCCTTAATCGGAGGGTGATATGGCAATGACTTACCACCTGGATGTCGTCAGCGCAGAGCAACAAATGTTCTCTGGTCTGGTCGAGAAAATCCAGGTAACGGGCAGTGAAGGTGAACTGGGTATTTTCCCGGGTCACGCACCGCTGCTCACCGCCATTAAGCCTGGTATGATCCGCATCGTTAAACAGTTCGGTCATGAAGAGTTTATCTATCTGTCCGGCGGCATTCTTGAAGTGCAGCCTGGTAGCGTGACCGTTCTGGCTGATACCGCTATTCGTGGCCAGGATCTCGACGAAGCGCGAGCTCTGGAATCGAAACGTAAAGCGGAAGAGCACATTAAGAGCTCTCATGGTGACGTGGATTACGCACAGGCATCTGCGGAGCTGGCCAAAGCGATCGCGAAACTGCGTGTTATCGAGTTGACCAAAAAAGCGATGTAACACCGGCTTGAAAAGTGAAAAGCCAGTCTGGAATCCAGGCTGGCTTTTTTTTATGGTTTCGTTTCGGTAAAAATGAAACTGAAATGTCGTTTTATTATTTTGTCATTTACATCACAAAAATATTGATCGGTTAAAAAATGAGGCGTAGACTCCTTTTTTGTGAAGTGTGTCACAAAATAAACCTCAATAATTCAGGATGCCATCATGAAACTGATCAACAAAATCATCGCTCTCTTCAGCAACATGAACGTCTCTTTCGGTACGTTCAACCACTAATCTGCTGAATGCCGAGTGGCGCTGCGCTTACCGTTTTGTGATAAGCGATGCGCCATCTGGCAGCGCCTCACCCACGCTGTTCACGCTTTTTCCTTTCTCAATAAAGTAGTTCGTCTCATCGATATTACCCACCACTGCATCGTCATACTGCCCCGGCTGTGTGCGCACTGACTTGTTACCTTTGAATACTCCCTGTGTTGACGCATCGCCGTAAGGACTTGGGCGGAAGATAAAGTTGAATCGGTGGTTATCAACGGCCAGGTTATTCTCTACCACTAACTGGCCCGGGTTGAAGTTATCGGTAAATCCATCCAGATGATTCCCTTCCGCTTTACTGTTACGAATCTCGTGTGCCACCGGCTGCCCTTCCCCGCCGAGCTTAAAGCCATTGCTGGTGTTATTGCGGGCAATTGAATTCTCGATCACCACAACGCCATTAGCCCCGTCTTCGATTTTATTAAACAGGTCAAAGCCGTCGTCGATATTGTCGTGGGAATAGCAGTTTTCCAGGCGATTCCCCTCTCCGACCCGCATTTTCACGGCAAAGCCATCAGCATTGATTTTGCCCGGATCTTCATTGGCAAAAGATTCCGCGTTGACGACCCGGTTATAGCTGGCCCAAAGCGGACGGCCAATCTTTTCTGGGGAAGAGATTTGAATGCCGGTGTCATCGTTACGGTATGCCGTGACCCCTTCAATCAGGTTGTGGCTACCCTGTATGCGCAGGCTTTTAGCGGTAACATCAATCCCTTTGATATGCCAGTAACTGGCATCTACCAGCAGCCCGTGCAGAACGGCTTTACCCTCCGCCTCGAGCGTCTTCACCTGCTCAGCGCTGCCGCTGGCGGAGAGTGGAATTTCACTACGGGGGTAGTCACCCGCGGCAAGCGTAATCTTGCCGCCAGGGGCGAGCAGGCTGATGGCGGTGGCTAAATCCATTGGCGAGGCGAGCGTTCCCTTCCCGTCAGCTTTGCCCTCCGGTGCGACATAGAGATGTGAAGCCTCGATGCCGGTGACCTTCTCAACGGAGAAGCGCTGCTCTACGGCTTCGCCGCGGGTGGGGGTGAAGGTGAGGCTGAATAGGTTATTCTCTTTTAGGATCGCTGGCGCGGAGTACATCTCTCCGGCTTTAACCGGTTTTTCGTTACCGATCACCACTTCGTTCTGGCGCAGGGTAAAGACACCGTCATAGTTGGCTCGGGCCTGCACCTGATAGGGCTCTTGTGCGCTTTTGCTGGCCGAATGGATCTGCACGACTACCGGTTGCGCTTTGGCCTGCCAGGGCTTACTGGCGACGCTATGCGCAGCGGAAGTGGTCAGCGAGGCATTGGATACGGTAATTTTGGCATTACGCGAGGCAAAAAAGCCGACGTAATAGTGGTCCTGATTCTGTACCGAGATCAGGTCTGCGCGCGGAACACTTTTACTCACCCATTCGTCGCTACCGACAGGTGACCAGGCGGTGATAAAGCCGTCGTTAGTACGTTGTAGCTTCAGGCGAAACTCTGGCGTCTGGTTGAGATCGACCTCCTCTTTATAGCTCTGTTTCACAATGGCCGCACCGGCATTTCCCCAGGGCTGCGTGATCCCCTCGCGGGTGATTGCCTGAAGCTTTATCCGATGATGATCTTTTTTATCCTGCGTCATAATGGCATTCATGACCAGGTTCGAGGCGGCCGGAAATTCTTCATAGCCCTCTTTCAGCGGTTGCTGGCGGGGCACACCAATAACATCACGCACCAGCAGGCCAGCACCCTCCTGCGCGGCGGGTTTTGCGCCATTCTCCGGCCCAAACTGATCAACTCTCACCGTCGCCTGCAGAGTAAAGTTTTCGCTGCTGGGAAGCTCAGTGTAGAAAAAGGTGAGTCCATCATGGGAATTGGCAATTTTGCCGCCCCGGCTCTCAATCACAACGGGTTTAGACAGATCAGCGGCATCCTCCGGCTCGAGAATTTTACCATCGATAGTGACATCATTAACGCCCACCTTTTCCGGCAAAACATTCGAGGAGAAATTGACGTCTGTGGACTGGCCGAACGCAATTGCTCGCCAGACCTGCGGCTGCTCCGCCGCGTTAACAGCACAGGCGCTGCAGATCATTAAGGCCAGAGGTAATTTATAATTCATTTTTATTCTCCTGAGTGATAATTGAGCGCCATTATCATCAGGATGAAACGCCGTTTCTTTTTTCTTTGTCACATTATTGGATAATTAAAACGATGTTTTGTTTTTGACCGATCTTTATTTTTGCGGCGAAAAAATAGCTAACCTGTTGTGTGAACAAGAGAGTTCCAGCAATGACGCTATTTTCCGGACGAAAAGTGATTTACTCTGCCCTGAAAAGTATCTTCAAATAGCCCGTATTGACTGATGTTGTGCGTTTTACCGCCGCTCCATTTTTTGGCGCAAAATATGTAGAATTTTCAACGTCAAAGGGTTTTACTTCTCACTCAAATTACAGTCAGGACGTGTATGTTGAACAATGCGATGAGCGTGGTCATCCTTGCCGCTGGTAAAGGCACCCGCATGTATTCCGATCTTCCGAAGGTGCTGCATACCCTTGCAGGGAAAGCGATGGTGCAGCATGTCATTGATGCCGCTAACGAAATAGGTGCCGACCAGGTTCATCTTGTTTACGGTCACGGCGCCGATATGCTGAAACAGACCCTCAGTGACGACAAACTGAACTGGGTGCTGCAGGCTGAGCAGCTGGGAACCGGCCATGCGATGCAGCAGGCTGCGCCGTTCTTTGCTGACGACGAAGATATCCTGATGCTTTACGGCGACGTGCCGCTGATTTCCGTTGAGACTCTTACCCGCCTGCGTGATGCTAAACCGCAGGGCGGCATTGGCCTCCTTACCGTTAAGCTTGATGATCCAACCGGCTACGGCCGCATCACCCGAGAAAACGGCACTGTCACCGGTATTGTTGAACATAAAGATGCCACAGAAGCGCAGCGTGAAATTCAGGAAATCAATACCGGTATCCTGATTGCCAACGGCGCGGATATGAAGCGCTGGCTATCGAAGCTGAACAATAATAACGCCCAGGGTGAGTTCTACATCACCGATATCATTGCGCTGGCGCATCAGGAAGGCCGCGAAATCGCCGCCGTCCACCCGGATCGTTTAAGTGAAGTGGAGGGCGTGAACAACCGCCTGCAACTCTCCCGCCTGGAACGAGTTTATCAGGCTGAGCAGGCTGAAAAGCTGCTGCTCGCAGGCGTTATGCTGCGCGACCCTTCGCGTTTCGATCTGCGCGGTGAACTGAACCACGGGCGCGACGTTGAAATTGATACTAACGTTATTCTGGAAGGGAAGGTCACTCTCGGCCATCGCGTTAAAATTGGCGCAGGCTGCGTGATCAAAAACAGCGTGATCGGCGACGACTGTGAAATCAGCCCGTACAGCGTGGTGGAAGATGCCAACCTGGCCGCTGCCTGCACCATCGGGCCGTTTGCACGTCTGCGCCCTGGTGCGGAGCTGCTGGAAGGCGCCCACGTGGGTAACTTCGTTGAAATGAAAAAGGCGCGCCTGGGCAAAGGCTCCAAGGCGGGCCATTTGACCTATCTGGGCGATGCGGAAATTGGCGATAACGTCAATATCGGCGCGGGTACCATCACCTGTAACTATGATGGCGCCAATAAATTCAAAACCATCATCGGCGACGACGTATTTGTAGGCTCGGATTCACAGCTGGTCGCGCCGGTGACCATTGGCAAAGGCGTGACCATTGCCGCCGGTACCACGGTAACCCGCGATGTAGCGGATGACGAACTGGTATTAAGCCGCGTGCCACAGGTGCACAAAAAGGGCTGGAAACGCCCGGTGAAGAAAAAGTAATTACTCCGCATTTTAACCCTCTCTCCTCAGGGGAGAGGGATGATTCGATGCGGTGTGTCGGGTGAGGAGATAAATATATATCCCCCCCAATAGCAGTACCTATAACAATAACCCCACTCTCTACAAGGCTCGGGGCGCCCGTAAAACGGGCAACAACAGGTCAGCGACAACGCATGGCATAACGCCATAATCAGGAAATTTAACTATGTGTGGAATTGTTGGCGCAGTCGCGCAGCGTGATATTGCTGAAATCCTTCTCGAAGGATTACGTCGTCTGGAATACCGTGGTTACGACTCTGCCGGTCTGGCAGTGGTCGATGCAGAAGGTCACATGACCCGTCTGCGCCGCCTCGGTAAAGTACAAATGCTGGCACAGGCCGCGGAAGAACATCCGCTGCATGGTGGCACAGGCATTGCTCACACCCGTTGGGCGACCCACGGCGAGCCCTCTGAAGGCAATGCGCACCCGCATGTCTCTGAACATATCGTGGTGGTGCATAACGGCATCATTGAAAACCACGAACCGCTGCGTGAAGAGCTGAAAGCGCGCGGTTATACCTTCGTCTCTGAAACTGACACCGAAGTCATTGCCCACCTGGTACATTGGGAACTGGCACAGGGCGGTACGCTGCGTGAAGCGGTACTGCGCGCTATTCCTCAACTGCGTGGCGCTTATGGCACGGTGATCATGGATTCCCGCGATCCGTCCACGCTGCTGGCGGCTCGCTCCGGCAGCCCGATGGTTATTGGCCTGGGCATGGGTGAAAACTTCATTGCTTCCGACCAGCTGGCCCTGTTGCCGGTGACACGTCGCTTTATCTTCCTCGAAGAGGGTGACATCGCGGAAGTGACACGCCGTAGCGTGACCGTATTCGATACTAAAGGCGTTCAGGTTGAACGCGCTGAGATCGAATCTAACCTGCAGTATGACGCGGGCGACAAGGGCGCGTATCGTCACTACATGCAGAAAGAGATCTACGAGCAGCCAAACGCCATCAAAAACACTCTGACCGGGCGTATCAGCCACGGTGAAGTGGATCTGAGCGAACTGGGGGCCAATGCCAATGAGATGCTGGCGAAAGTTGAGCATATCCAGATCGTGGCCTGCGGGACCTCTTACAACTCCGGTATGGTTTCTCGCTACTGGTTCGAATCGCTGGCCGGTGTGCCTTGTGATGTGGAGATCGCTTCCGAATTCCGCTATCGCAAATCGGCCGTACGCAAAAACAGCCTGATGATCACCCTGTCTCAGTCCGGTGAGACCGCCGATACACTCGCGGCGCTGCGCCTGTCGAAAGAGCTGGGCTATCTCGGTTCGCTGGCAATCTGCAACGTTCCGGGCTCGTCCCTGGTGCGTGAATCCGATCTGGCGCTGATGACCAAAGCGGGCACCGAAATCGGCGTGGCCTCTACCAAGGCCTTTACCACCCAACTGACCGTTCTGCTGATGCTGGTGGCGAAACTGGCGCGTCTGAAAGGCCTGGATGCTTCTGTTGAGCACGACATCGTTCACGGTCTGCAGGCGTTGCCGAGCCGTATCGAGCAGATGCTGTCGCAGGACAAGCGTATCGAAGCGCTGGCTGAAGATTTCTCCGACAAACATCACGCACTGTTCCTGGGGCGTGGCGATCAGTATCCCATTGCGCTGGAAGGTGCATTGAAGCTGAAAGAGATCTCCTACATCCACGCAGAAGCCTACGCAGCAGGCGAGCTGAAACACGGTCCGCTGGCGCTGATTGATGCTGATATGCCGGTTATCGTTGTCGCACCTAACAATGAACTGCTGGAAAAACTGAAGTCCAACATCGAAGAAGTGCGCGCCCGTGGTGGCCAGCTGTATGTCTTCGCCGATCAGGATGCCGGTTTTGTGAGTAACGACAACATGCACATCATTGAGATGCCGCATGTGGAAGAGGTCATTGCACCTATCTTCTACACCGTGCCGCTGCAGCTTCTGTCTTATCACGTCGCGCTGATTAAAGGCACCGACGTTGACCAGCCACGTAACCTGGCGAAGTCGGTTACTGTCGAGTAATACCTCCAGGCTCCACCTTTGGGTGGAGCTTTTCTCCCCGTTTTTTTCTTCTTGTGATGATGACAACCTGTCATCTTCAGCTATTTTTTGAGTGTCATAGAAAGAAAATTTTTCTGCAATCTTACTGTCAAAAAACCCATCAAATTACTGATAATAAAGAGTTATCTGTTTTAGATTAAAGTGAAATTTTCACTGTAATAAAACTGTCATAATTCGGACATTTATCTGTCACCTGTTTGTCCTATTTTGCTCCTCGTAGCCACTAAACAACGATTTACCAAAATCTTGCAGGAGACATTATGAAAGTTATGCGTACCACTGTCGCAACTGTTGTCGCCGCGACCTTATCGATGAGCGCGTTCTCTGTGTTCGCAGAGGCAAGCCTGACTGGTGCTGGTGCAACCTTCCCTGCGCCGGTGTATGCCAAATGGGCTGATACTTACCAGAAAGAGACTGGTAATAAGGTGAACTACCAGGGTATCGGCTCCTCCGGTGGCGTTAAACAAATTACCGCGAATACCGTTGATTTCGGCGCATCAGACGCTCCGCTGTCTGATGAGAAACTGAACCAGGAAGGTCTGTTCCAGTTCCCGACCGTTATCGGTGGTGTTGTGCTGGCCGTGAATATCCCGGGCCTGAAGTCTGGCGAGCTGGTGCTGGATGGTAAAACGCTGGGTGATATCTACCTCGGCAAAATCAAAAAATGGGATGACGAAGCCATCACTAAACTGAACCCGGGCGTGAAACTGCCTTCGCAGAACATCGCTGTGGTTCGTCGTGCTGACGGTTCCGGTACCTCCTTCGTCTTCACCAGCTACCTGGCGAAAGTGAACGAAGAGTGGAAATCCAAAGTAGGTTCTGGCTCTACCGTGAACTGGCCAACCGGTCTGGGCGGTAAAGGTAACGACGGTATCGCCGCGTTCGTACAGCGTCTGCCAGGCTCAATCGGCTACGTAGAGTACGCTTACGCGAAGCAGAACAACCTGGCTTACACCAAGCTGGTTTCTGCTGACGGCAAACCGGTGAGCCCGACCGAAGAGACCTTTGCTAACGCAGCAAAAGGCGCTGACTGGAGCAAATCCTTCGCACAGGATCTGACAAACCAGAAAGGTGACGAAGCCTGGCCAATCACCTCCACGACCTTCATCCTGGTTCATAAAGATCAGAAGAAACCTGAACAAGGCACAGAAGTGCTGAAGTTCTTCGACTGGGCATACAAAAACGGCGGCAAACAGGCTAATGACCTGGATTACGCCAGCCTGCCGGACAGCGTGGTTGAGCAGATTCGTGCTGCATGGAAAACTAACGTGAAAGATAGCAGCGGTAAAGCGCTGTACTAACAGGATATTTTTGACGAAGATGGCGGGGGCGCAAGCGCCCGCCACCTTTCGTGAAACGACGTTAACAGAAGAGTAATTTATGGCTGCAACCAAGCCTGCTTTTAATCCTCCGGGAAAAAAAGGCGACATGATCTTCAGCGCGCTAGTAAAACTGGCTGCGCTGATTGTGCTATTGCTGCTGGGCGGCATTATCGTGTCTCTGATTTTCTCCTCCTGGCCGAGCATTCAGAAATTCGGTTTCTCCTTCCTGTGGACCAAAGAGTGGGATGCGCCAAACGAAGTCTTTGGTGCGCTGGTACCCATTTACGGTACCCTGGTGACCTCGCTCATTGCCCTACTGATTGCGGTTCCGGTGAGTTTTGGTATCGCCCTGTTCCTGACGGAGCTGGCACCTGGCTGGCTGCGACGTCCGCTTGGTATCGCCATTGAACTGCTGGCGGCCATTCCGAGTATCGTATACGGCATGTGGGGCCTGTTTATCTTTGCCCCGCTGTTCGCCACATACTTCCAGGAGCCGGTTGGGAATGTGCTCTCTGCCATTCCGTTTGTGGGCGCGCTGTTCTCAGGCCCGGCGTTCGGTATCGGTATTCTGGCTGCAGGCGTGATCCTCGCCATCATGATTATTCCGTACATTGCGGCGGTTATGCGCGATGTCTTCGAACAAACCCCGGTGATGATGAAAGAGTCGGCCTACGGGATCGGCTGTACCACCTGGGAAGTTATCTGGCGCATCGTTCTTCCGTTCACCAAAAATGGGGTGATCGGGGGCATCATGTTGGGCCTGGGGCGTGCGCTGGGCGAAACTATGGCGGTGACCTTTATCATTGGTAACACCTACCAGCTCGATAGCGTCTCACTTTATATGCCGGGTAACAGCATTACTTCTGCGCTGGCGAACGAATTCGCCGAAGCGGAATCGGGGCTGCACGTTGCGGCGCTGATGGAACTGGGTCTGATTCTGTTTGTTATCACCTTCATTGTTCTGGCGATTTCTAAGCTGATGATTATGCGTCTCGCTAAAAATGAGGGGGCACGCTAATGGCGACTCTCGAAATGCAAAACACCGCTGAGCTGGCGGAATCCCGCCGCAAAATGCAGGCCAGACGCCGCACGAAGAACCGCATTGCGCTGACGCTCTCCATGGGGACGATGGCATTCGGTCTGTTCTGGCTGGTCTGGATTCTTTTCTCCACCGTGGTACGCGGTATCGATGGAATGTCGCTGGCGCTATTCACCGAGATGACGCCGCCGCCGAATACGGCGGGCGGGGGGCTGGCAAACGCCCTGGCGGGCAGTGGCCTGCTGATCCTCTGGGCGACGGTCTTTGGTACGCCGCTGGGCATCATGGCGGGGATTTATCTGGCGGAGTACGGCCGTAAGTCCTGGCTGGCTGAAGTCATTCGCTTCATCAATGACATCCTGCTGTCTGCGCCCTCTATCGTCGTCGGTCTGTTTGTTTATACCGTGGTGGTGGCACAGATGGAGCACTTCTCCGGCTGGGCTGGCGTGATTGCGCTGGCGCTGCTGCAGGTGCCTATCGTCATTCGAACTACCGAGAATATGTTGAAACTGGTGCCGGACAGCCTGCGTGAAGCGGCTTACGCGCTGGGAACGCCAAAGTGGAAAATGATCTCCGCGATTACGCTGAAAGCGTCTGTTTCCGGGATCATGACCGGTATCCTGCTGGCCGTTGCCCGTATCGCCGGTGAAACCGCCCCGCTGCTGTTTACGTCTCTCTCCAACCAGTTCTGGAGCACGGACATGATGCAGCCGATCGCCAACCTGCCGGTGACGATCTTTAAATTTGCGATGAGCCCATTCGTAGAATGGCAGCAGCTGGCCTGGGCCGGGGTGCTGATCATCACGCTTTGCGTACTGTTGCTGAACATTCTGGCGCGCGTCATTTTCGCGAAGAAGAAACACGGTTAATTTTTTACGGCGCGGCACATCGCGGCGCCGAATGAGGAAAAGAGTCAATGAGTATGGTTGATACTGCCCCGGGTAAGATTCAGGTTCGTGATTTGAACTTCTACTACGGCAAATTCCATGCACTGAAGAATATCAACCTGGATATCGCCAAGAACCAGGTTACGGCATTCATCGGTCCGTCCGGCTGTGGGAAATCCACGTTGCTGCGTACCTTTAACAAGATGTATTCGCTCTACCCAGAGCAGCGCGCTGAAGGCGAAATCATCCTGGACGGCGAAAACATCCTGACGCATGCCCAGGATATCGCCCTGCTGCGCGCGAAAGTGGGCATGGTATTCCAGAAGCCGACCCCGTTCCCGATGTCGATTTATGACAACATCGCCTTTGGCGTGCGTCTGTTTGAGAAACTCTCCCGTGCCGATATGGACGAGCGTGTGCAGTGGGCCTTGACCAAGGCCGCATTGTGGAACGAAACCAAAGATAAGTTGCACCAGAGCGGGTACTCTCTCTCCGGTGGTCAGCAGCAGCGTCTGTGCATCGCCCGCGGTATCGCTATTCGCCCGGACGTATTGCTGCTGGACGAGCCGTGCTCGGCGCTGGACCCTATTTCAACCGGGCGTATCGAAGAGCTGATCACCGAGCTGAAGCAGGATTACACCGTGGTGATCGTGACCCACAACATGCAGCAGGCTGCGCGTTGTTCCGACCATACGGCGTTTATGTACCTGGGCGAGTTGATTGAGTTCAGCGATACGGACGCGCTGTTCACCCGCCCCGCGAAGAAACAAACTGAAGATTATATTACTGGCCGCTACGGTTGATTTGGAGTGAACCATGGACAACCTCAATCTTAATAAACATATTTCCGGCCAGTTCAACGCAGAGCTGGAAAGCATCCGCACCCAGGTGATGACCATGGGCGGTATGGTGGAACAGCAGCTGACCGATGCCATCACGGCGATGCACAACCAGGACAGCGAGCTGGCGAAGCGCGTTATCGCTGGCGATCAGAACGTCAACATGATGGAAGTGGCCATCGACGAGGCCTGCGTGCGCATTATTGCCAAGCGTCAGCCAACGGCGAGCGACCTGCGTCTGGTGATGGCGATCATCAAAACTATTGCCGAGCTGGAACGTATTGGCGACGTAGCGGATAAAATCTGCCGCACCGCGCTGGAGAAGTTCTCCCAGCAGCATCAGCCGCTGCTGGTGAGCCTGGAGTCGCTGGGTCGCCACACCGTGCAGATGCTGCACGACGTGCTGGACGCCTTTGCACGTATGGATCTGGACGAAGCAGTACGTATCTACCGCGAAGATAAGAAAGTCGACCAGGAGTATGAGGGCATTGTGCGTCAGCTGATGACCTACATGATGGAAGACTCCCGCACCATTCCCAGCGTTCTGACCGCGCTGTTCTGTGCTCGCTCTATTGAGCGTATCGGCGACCGTTGTCAGAACATCTGTGAATACATCTTCTACTTCGTGAAGGGGCAGGACTTCCGTCACGTAGGCGGAGATGAGCTGGATAAGATGCTGGCGGGTAAAGATCCGAAAGAGTAATATTATTAACGCCAGCAAAGCTGGCGTTATATTTTTATAGAATCCATTCCCCATATAAATAACACCTGATGTATTTTTTGCCGGTGCGCGAATTAATTAGGCGTTAGTCACATTTTACCCTCCCCTGAATTGTTTTTATTTTTGCTCTGGAATAAAAAAGAGCGGCGCAGTTGTGTCATCAGACGCTATTTTTAGTTAATACCTTAAACATTGATAACTGGATTGTTACCGTCAACGTACGGGCAAAACCTGAAAGAGGTCCTCTCTGCATAGAGGTGCCTTTTTCAGGTTTTTTTATTTCCCGGTGGCGGTTAAAGGATGAGCAAATGGAATTAGCCGAAAAAATTGTCACAGGCGTAGGGGGCAAAGAAAATATTCTGAGCTTGCTTCATTGTGCAACCCGCCTGCGTTTCAGATTAAAAGAGAGAGATAAAGCCACGCCTGAGATCTTAAAAAATACGCCGGGTATCATCATGGTCGTTGAAAGCGCCGGTCAGTTTCAGGTCGTGATTGGCAATCATGTCCATGATGTTTATAACGCTATCAATGCCCTTATCGGGGAGAAAGCACCCGCCAGTATGGACACGGCGACGGGCAACCTTATTAATCGTTTTATTTATACGGTATCCAGTATTTTTACCCCGTTAATAGGCGTGATGGCGGCAACCGGCATACTGAAAGGAGCCCTGGCAGCGGGGGTGGTCTTTGATGTGTTAACAGAGCAGAGCGGGACTTATCGCATTCTGTTCAGCGCCAGCGATGCCCTGTTCTACTTTTTTCCGGTTATTCTGGGCTATACGGCCGGTAAACAATTTGGCGGTAATCCTTTTGTCTCGATGGCCATTGGTGGCGCATTAATACATCCCACCATCATTCAGTCTCTGGGAAGTGCGGCGGCTACGCCACATGAATTTATGGGTTTACCCGTTACGTTTATCAATTATAGCGCTTCCGTCATCCCGATAATCTTCTCTGCCTGGTTTTGTTGCGTCGTAGAGAAACGCCTTAATAACTGGCTCCCTTCATCAATGAAAAATTTCGTCACGCCGCTTCTTTGTCTGATGGTGACGACCCCTCTGGCCTTTCTGGTTATTGGGCCACTCGCCACCTGGATAAGTAACGGCATTGCCCAGGGTTATTTGGCGCTTTACGGCTTTGCTCCGGGGGTTGCTGGCATCGTTATGGGCGGGTTATGGCAAGTGTTTGTCATGTTTGGCCTGCACTGGGGGCTGGTACCGTTATGCATTAATAACTTCACGGTGCTGGGATATGACTCGCTCCTGCCTTTGCTGGTGCCAGCCATTCTTGCGCAGGTTGGCGCTGCGCTGGCCATGTTCTGCTTTGAACGCGACCCGCAAAAGAGAGTGGTTGCCGGGTCGGCTGCAATTACTGGTCTCTTTGGTATCACCGAACCGGCCGTTTATGGCGTTAATTTACCGCGCAAATACCCCTTTTATATCGCCTGTATCAGTGGCGCCTGCGGAGGGCTGTTGGTCGGGCTCGCGCAAACCAAAGCCTGGTCTTTTGGGATGCCAGGCATCTTCACCTTTATGCAAATTCTTCCCCCCGGCGGGGTGGATTATAGCGTCTGGGCTTGTTTGTTGGGCTCAGCCCTCGCTCTCGCCGCGGCTTTTATTGGCTCTTTGCTCTTTTGCTATTTCGCGGATAAGGCATCCGCCGTCGCTTAATTCATTTGAAAAAGGAATTCATTATGTTCAGGAGAAATATCATAGCCTCTGCGCTTGTCATGATACTGCCGGGTTTGAGCTGGGCGGGCTCATTGACGGTCGAACAACGCCTGGAGATGCTTGAAAAAGCGTTAAAGGAGACGCAGGCCGAATTACAGCATTACAAAAATCAGGCCGTCCCCGTTCAGGTCGCCGATAAACCGGCGAAAAAGCCGGCCACCGTGCTGGTGAAAAATGAGAGCAAAGATGTATCTGCTATCACCATGAAGGATTTCAGTAAGTTTGTTAAAGATGAGATTGGCTTTAGCTATAACGGCTATTTCCGTTCCGGCTGGGGCAGTGCGTCTCACGGCTCGCCCAAATCCTGGGCCATTGGCTCTCTCGGGCGACTGGGTAATGAATATACCGGCTGGTTTGATTTACAGCTGAAACAGCGGGTCTGGCATGAGGGCAACAAACGTGTCGATGCGATCGTTATGCTGGATGGCAACGTCAGTCAGCAGTACTCCACCGGCTGGTTTGGTGACAATGCGGGTGGCGAAAACTATTTACAGTTCTCCGACATGTACGTCACCACGCAGGGTTTCCTGCCATTTGCGCCGGAAGCCGACTTCTGGGTGGGTAAACATGGCGCACCGAAAATCGAAATCCAGATGCTGGACTGGAAAACACAGCGTACGGATGCTGCCGCAGGAGTGGGGCTGGAAAACTGGAAGGTGGGCCCTGGCAAGGTGGATATTGCGCTGGTGCGTGAAGATGTGGATGACTACGACCGCGATCTGAATAACAAACAGCAAATCAATACCAATACCGTCGACCTTCGCTATAAAGAGCTCCCTCTGTGGGAAGACGCCACGCTGATGCTCAGCGGGCGCTATGTAGCGGGTAATCAGAGCGCCAGCGAGAAAAGTAATCAGGATAATAATGGCTATTACCGCTGGAAAGACACCTGGATGGTGGGCAGTACCCTCACGCAGAAACTCTCTGACGGCGGCTTTAATGAGTTTTCGCTGCTGGTTGCGAATAACTCCATAGCCAGCAGTTTTTCACGTTATGCGGGCTCCAGCCCGTTCACCACGAATAATGGCCGTTACTATGGTGACCATACTAACGGGACAGCTGTCCGTCTGGCCTCACAGGGAGAGATGTATCTCGGCGATAAGGTGATTGTCGCCAATGCGCTGGTCTACTCCTTCGGCAACGACGTCTACAGCTATGAAACGGGTGCCCACAGCGATTTTGATTCGATACGTGCCGTTGTCCGTCCGGCCTGGATCTGGGATAACTTCAACCAGACCGGCGTAGAGCTCGGTTACTTCAGACAGAAAAATACCGATCTGAACGGCAAGAACTATTACGAGTCGGGTTATAAAACCACGCTGTTCCACACCTTTAAAGTCAACACCAGCATGTTGACCTCCCGTCCCGAAATCCGTTTTTACGGCACCTACATTAAAGCGGATGAGACCGATTTAGATCACTTCACTTTCGAAGACCAAAAACAGGACCAGTTTGCGCTCGGTGCGCAGGCTGAAATCTGGTGGTAACAGGCTACTTAACAAGGATGAAACTGATGAACAAAATGAAGACCGCTTTATCCATCATTACGCTTTCAGTTTGCTTCGCTCAGCAACTTTACGCGATGCCGCTACCTGCGATGCCGGATCCCGCGCAGCCCGTGAACCGGTTTGTTACGCAGGTGAATGCGGATAACTCCATTACCTTTCGCTATTTTGCACCACAGGCAAAAAGCGTCTCTGTGGTGGTGGGCATACCTACGCCAGAGAGCATCCACCCCATGACCAAAGACAGTACCGGTTTATGGAGCTGGCGCGGGCCGGTGATGGAGCCCAATTTGTATGAGTATTTTTTCAACGTTGACGGCGTGCGCAGTATCGATACCGGCACGGCGATGACCAAGCCGCAGCGCCAGGTTAACACCAGCATGGTGCTGGTACCTGGCAGCATGCTGGATACCAATCCGGTACCGCATGGCGATCTGATAACGCTGACCTACCACTCGGATGCGTTGAAATCAGAACGCCAGCTCTTTGTCTGGACGCCGCCAGGCTATAGCGGTCAGGGTGACCCGCTACCGGTGCTCTATTTTTATCACGGGTTTGGCGATACGGTACGTTCCGCGGTCGACCAGGGGCGTATCGCGCAGATCATGGACAATTTGTTAGCGAAAGGGGCAATTAAACCGATGCTGGTGGTGGTACCGGATACGGAAACGGACGCAGAGGGCATCGTTCCTGAAACCTTTGTGCCCGCTGAACGGCGGAAAGTGTTCTACCCCCTGAATGCTAAAGCCGCTGACCAGGAGCTGATGACCGACATCATTCCATTAATCAGCAAGCGCTTTCATGTACGAAACGATGCCGAAGGGCGCGCGCTCGCCGGGCTCTCCCAGGGAGGGTACCAGGCGCTCGTCTCTGCCCTTAACCACCCCGAAAGTTTCGGCTGGCTTGCATCTTTTAGTGGCGTGACCACCACCACGGTGCCTGATGCAGGCGTTAGCGCACGCCTTGATGACCCGACCTCGATTAATCAACAGCTACATAATTTTACCCTGGCAGTGGGCAGCAAGGATGACGTGACCGGGAAGGATATCGCCGGGCTGAAGGCCGAGCTGGAAAAGCGGAATATCCGTTTTGAATACCATGAGTATCCGGGGCTTAACCATGAAATGGATGTCTGGCGCCCGGCCTACGCGCAATTCGTGCAGACAGTATTCAAATAACTTTCGGATCAGGATGATCACATGAAACTTATATTGACCGACGATTACGAACAGATGAGCCAGGCAGCCGCGCAACATCTGCTGAGCTATATGACCAGACCGGGCCGGGTTAATCTGGCCATCACCGCCGGGAAGACCCCGAAACGCATGTATGAGCTGTTAATCCCGATGATGAAGAGCAAGCAGGGGATAAATAGCCATTTTTACAACTTCGACGAGATCCCTTTTCGCGGCAAAACAGGCGATGGCGTGACAATCACCAATCTGCGTCGTCTCTTTTTTACCCCGGCGCAGATAGAGGAATCCCGCATACACCCGCTGACGGTTGAAAACTATCAGCAGCACGACGCCACTCTGGCCGCAGAGGGGGGGCTTGATCTGGTGGTGATGGGGCTGGGGGCTGACGGCCATTTTTGCGGGAACCTCCCCGGAACCACCCACTTCCATGAGATGACCACCAAAGTGGCGATTGAAGGGGAGATTGTCGCGATGGTGGCTCATGGCGAACTGGGGGGTGATTTTTCGCTGGTACCGGATTGCTATGTCACGATGGGGCCAAGAAGCATTATGGCCGCGAGAAATTTACTGCTTATCGTCAATGGCGCAGCGAAGGCGAAGGCGTTAAAAGGGGCGCTGGAAGGGCCAGTGAGCGAGCGCCTGCCTGCATCGGTGTTGCAGCTTCACCCCTCGCTGACGGTCATTGCAGACAATGCCGCCGCCGCGGCGCTCTCGTCCAAC
This sequence comes from Leclercia pneumoniae, assembly GCF_017348915.1. Taxonomy (NCBI): domain Bacteria; kingdom Pseudomonadati; phylum Pseudomonadota; class Gammaproteobacteria; order Enterobacterales; family Enterobacteriaceae; genus Leclercia; species Leclercia pneumoniae. Next base: position 4,378,569 of record NZ_CP071383.1, read on the forward strand.
GCCTGATCAACGCTAAAGCTCCGCCGCGGCCTGCGGCGGAGCTGATCTTAACGGGTGATATGCCAGCCGCGCGCTTTCCACAGGCCGGGCAATTCTGCCAGATCGGTAAAGGTGGTCACCTTAGGATGGTGGATCGGCTTGTTATGCGGGTCGGCACAGAAGTAAAACACCTCCATCCCCGCATCAATCCCCGATTGCGCGCCCGCGGAGGAGTCATCCACCAGAATGCAATTTTCCACGTTTACATTCATCGCTTTTGCCGCGTGAAACATCAGGGCCGGATCGGGCTTCCAGCGCTGAATATCGTAACCGCTGAACAGTTTTTCCGGGAAGTGGTGCAACATCTCTAGCTTACCGAGTGAATGCTGCATTTTGCTGACCGGGCCGTTAGAAACCACGCACATTGGCACGGTCATCGCCTCCAGCAAGGCGTTTGCGCCTGCGATCACCTCAAGTTCCGCATCGAAAAGGCGTGCGACCTCGGCGCGGTAAACCGGTTCGAGATCGGCTTTCGCCAGATCAACGCCGTGCTCAGTATTAATAATGTCGATAATTTCGTAGAGCTTAACGCCTTTAAAGCGTTTAAAAATCTCGTCGAGATCGAGCGTAATGCCAAACTCCTGGAACATGGCGACATACGCACGGGCGCAAATGACCTCACTGTCGACCAGCGTACCGTCGCAGTCGAAAAATACCGCTTCAATCTGAGACATGCCTTTCCCTTTTTAACAGGTTTAACGTTTACGTACTGATTGTTTGTGGCACGCAATCGTTGCCGTATAAGCAAAATCAATGAAAAAAAGTACGCCACAAACACCCCTATTGTCGCATTTTGGTATAGGATAGCGACGGATTTTCCCTCCCTGTTCGGAAATAGATGATGAGTCAACAACATACTACCCAGGCATCTGGCAAGGGTCTGCTTGAGCGCGTGTTTAAACTGCGCGAGCACGGTACAACGGCGCGCACCGAAGTGATCGCGGGTTTTACCACCTTCCTGACAATGGTCTATATCGTTTTTGTTAACCCGCAAATTCTGGGCGTGGCTGGCATGGATACCAGCGCCGTCTTCGTTACCACCTGTCTGATCGCCGCGTTCGGCAGCATTTTAATGGGGCTGTTCGCCAACCTGCCGGTTGCGCTGGCTCCGGCGATGGGTCTGAATGCGTTCTTCGCCTTCGTCGTGGTTCAGGCCATGGGCTTGCCATGGCAGGTCGGTATGGGTGCGATTTTCTGGGGCGCAGTCGGTCTGTTGCTGCTGACCATTTTCCGCGTACGTTACTGGATGATTGCCAATATCCCGGTGAGCCTGCGCGTGGGCATCACCAGCGGTATCGGTCTGTTTATCGGGATGATGGGGCTGAAAAATGCTGGCGTGATCGTGGCGAACCCGGAAACCCTGGTCAGCATCGGTAACCTGACCTCCCACAGCGTGCTGCTGGGCATCCTGGGCTTCTTTATCATCGCTATTCTGGCGTCCCGTAACATTCATGCTGCGGTACTGGTTTCGATCATCGTAACCACGCTGCTGGGCTGGATGCTGGGCGACGTGCACTACAGCGGCATCATCTCTGCGCCGCCGAGCGTCAGCACCGTGGTCGGTCACGTGGATCTGGCCGGCTCCCTGAATCTGGGTCTGGCAGGCGTGATCTTCTCCTTTATGCTGGTGAACCTGTTCGACTCCTCCGGTACCCTGATTGGCGTGACCGATAAAGCGGGCCTGGCAGATGAGAAAGGCAAATTCCCGCGCATGAAGCAGGCACTGTTCGTGGATAGCGTCTCCTCGGTAACCGGCTCTTTTATCGGTACCTCTTCTGTTACCGCTTACATTGAGTCCTCTTCAGGCGTGTCTGTGGGCGGTCGTACCGGCCTGACAGCGGTTGTTGTGGGTCTGCTGTTCCTGCTGGTTATCTTCCTTTCGCCGCTGGCGGGGATGGTGCCACCGTATGCGGCCGCAGGTGCGCTGATTTACGTGGGCGTACTGATGACCTCCAGCCTGTCGCGCGTGAAGTGGGACGACCTTACCGAAGCAGTACCGGCGTTTATTACCGCGGTGATGATGCCGTTCAGCTTCTCGATTACCGAAGGTATCGCGCTGGGCTTTATCTCTTACTGCGTGATGAAGGCGGGCACCGGACGTTTCCGTGAAATTAGCCCGTGTGTGATCGTGGTAGCGCTGCTGTTCGTGCTGAAGATTGTCTTTATCGATGCAAAATAAACAGCAAGCGGGCTTGCTGGTTTGTGTCCTCTCCCGGCGGGAGAGGACATCAGGCTGTGCTTACGCCTTCACCCGCTTGATGTAATCACCAAACGCGGTCAATTGCCCTGAGAGATGGTCCAGCGTGCTCTGGTCAATCACTTCACCTGTTTGTGGATCGACCTTGTTCTGAATCACGCCGCCCATAAATTCCGGTTTGTTCATAACCATCGCGTCGAGGAACACCAGGATCTGACGCAGATGGTACTGGCAGCGCGCGCCGCCGATGGCACCCATGGAGCTGGTCTGGATCAGCACCGGTTTACCCGCCAGCGGCTGTTCCGGCAGACGAGAGAGCCAGTCGATCGCATTTTTTAATCCACCCGGTACCGAGTAGTTATATTCCGGGGTCACAATCACCACCCCATCTGCCTGGCGAATCTGTTCAGCCAGCGCTTCAACGCTTTGCGGGAACCCCTCTTCTTGCTGAACATCGGCATCGTACAGCGGGATATCCCCAATAGACGGCAGGGCGTCGACCGTCATCCCCTCTGGCGCCAGTTTCGGCAGCGTACGGGCAACCATCCCGTTAAATGAACCTTTGCGCAGGCTTCCCAGTAACGTAACAACTTTCAACGTATCAGACATGATTACTCCTGTTTCATCATGATGGCCCTGGACGGGTCAGCTAAGGGTAAATGCTTTCTCTGCGGGTAAACTGGTTAATCTCATCAGACGCGTGGCGGGTTCGTTGGCACGCTCGGGAACGTCCGCCAGGCTATTCCAGCCATGCTTGCTGTCAAATTCCCAGATATTCAAACGCTCAATCGCGGGCGTAACGGCGAGAGACCAGATCAGAACATCTTCTGCGTCGCTGAGGGCCTCTACAAGCGTTGCCTGGGTGGCGCGAAGTCGTCCGGAACCTGGAAGCAATTGTAGCTGCCGGGCATCGTCAGAGGCGCATCCGCAGAGTTTACGAATACTCTGGCGCAGGGTAATGAGCTGCGCTTTGGCTTCATTAGGATCGTTTTGATTACGCACCCACAGCAGTTCATTGCTGGATAACGGATAGGTGTCGTGGGCATGCGGCCCGCCGTGGAAGCCACGAATAGCGCGCTGCAGTTCCATATCCAGACCACAATCGCCCTCTGTCGTGAGCGCTACACCGACAATATTCCCGGTATAGGCGATGGAAAAACGAGGCAGTTCAGGGTTGGCAAATACAGGGCGCCCCTCCGGCAGGGTGATGATATCCGGTAGCTCAGTGGTGCCGTAAAGCATAAACAGCAGTTCGGCGAGCAGCGCTCTTGAGGCGATAAAACGTGAGCGGCGATGTTCCGGCAGTATCCGTGCTTCATCATGACAGGCGGGGGAGAGCCTGGTAGAGACAAGATGTCCCTGGGTAAGTATCCCTCTAGCAAAGTGCGTTGCCATTTTTCGCTCCGTGATAATGGTTTGTGCCTGGTTAAACGGTTACATCATTATCGCTTAACTCTTCCTCAGTTTTAATCCGTAAAGTTGATTATTAGAAGTCCCGACACCGAACTTTACATTTTCAGATATAAAAATCGGATTCCTCGCGCAGTGAATCGCGATAGAGGGCCTTGATCGTCTCTTTAAGCCAGATGATTTTCGGGTTATGGCTGTTACGTTTGTGCCAGATAAGCGTAAAGGGCACGGTAAGTTTTTCTGCCATCGCTTCGTCGATAGGGATCGGACGCGTCACCAGCTTACGCTGGTGGAGATGATTATAGTGCCGGCAGTAGTGCGGCGCGGTCGCAATGTAGTCATGGTGCGGCTGCGCAGCCATAAACATCGACTGCTCAAACCCCGGCAGGCTCATAGCAATATTGCGCGTCAGCCCCATCTCATTTAACACCTCGTCCAGCGCCCAGGTGTCGCTACGCTCCCAAAAGATACTGATATGGGGGTAGCGGAGAAACGTCTCGAGATTCCACTCCTCCTGAAGCGCCGGATGGCCCTCACGCAGGTAGACGCAGGGGCGGTCGGAAAAGAGAATTTCATGGTCGATAAACCACGGCAGCAATTTCAACAGTTCGCGGGAGCGAGGATGGGTTTCGCGACCGGTAAAGCCGATATCCACTTCACCCCGGGTTATGGCATCCAGCGAGTCGTAGTCCCAGTGGCGCATACGCACCGAGGCCTGGGGGTAGCGCTGGTTTATCCTGTCCAGAAGCGCGTTAAAGCGGATCAACATTAACGGCGTTTCTGCCGCCAGTTCAAACTTCATCCCCCCCGGGGAGTCATTGTGTGACTTGTCGAGGATCTGATTGCCTATCTGCATCCAGTCGGCAAGATCGTGCTCCAGGCTTACCGTCAGCGGCGTTGGCAGTAACCCGAGCGGGGTTTTCACAAATAACGGATCATCGAACCAGGCGCGCAGCTTTGCCAGCGCTTTGCTGACCGCGGACGGCGTGATGTTCATTCGCTTCGCCGCCCGGGTAACGCTTCGCTCCTGCAACAACAGTTGCAGGGTGAGTAACAGATTAAGATCCAGACTGCTGAGGGGCTTCTTCATAATGGGCTATGGGCCGAATCGCCAGAAGGAGAACAATGCAGAGAATGCTACAGCCAATCAGAATCCCGATCAGCATATTCAGCGCATTAAGGCCGAGTACGGCGGCGAGCCAAATCCACAGCGACGAGCCGCACACCTGCGCGATACCTAATACTGAACTGGCCACGCCTGCCCGCAACGAAAAGGGTCCTAACGCCTGACTCATCGCTACGCCAAAGCCGACGGAGAAACCGGCGCAAATCAGCGTAATGCCCGCCAACATCAAAGAGTGCGAACTTGCCGATGCGAGCAGCACGCCTGCGGCCAGGAACAGTACCTGTGAGGTCAGCATCAGGGTGCGCTGGCTAAAGATATTTAGCGCAAAAGGAGTAGAGAAGGAGACGGCCATACTTACCAGCGCGGTAGAGGCCATCACTGTAGAGTATTCGCCGCGATCAAAGCCCATGGTTTCCATCAGCAATACCGGGGAAACGTTTACATAGGTCAGGATCACCGCCACGCTGAGGGTCGTGACCAGCAGTCTGCTAATAAAAAATCGGTTTAGCAGTTTTTCCGCCGGATGGAAGGTGGTCCCCGTCCGGGAGTGTTGTGAACCCGGGTGGGTCTCTTTCAATACCGCAATAGAGAGGAGGAAGACCAACATCCCCATTACCGCCATGGTCCAGAACAGGCTTTGCCAGGGCAATTTGAGCATAATCAGATAACCGATGACCGGCGCCAGTACCGGAATAATGCAGGTAATGCCGTTAAGCATCGAGAGCACTTTCGCACGTCGTTGGGCGCTTAACGTATCGCGCAGAATAGCAAACGCCACCACGTAGCAGCCGCCAGCGCCAACGCCCTGAATGAAGCGTCCGATCAGGAAAAGGGTGCTTTCTTGCGCTTGTGAACAGAGTACTGACGCGAGGGCAAAAATCACGGCGCCGGTAATCGCCACGGGCTGACGTCCTGCTTTATCGGCAATTTTCCCGGCAAACACCATTGAGGAGGCCATTCCCGCGAGGTAGGCCGAAAAGGCAATGTGCAACTGCGCTTCACTGGCCCCCAGGTCGCGGGCGATATGCGGAAAACCGACCAGATACATATCAATGCCAGACGGATAAAGCAGAACCAGTGCAAAGCTACAAAACAGAAAACGAGCCATAGATCCCCCATAGATGCAGGCAAGCAGAATAGGGGTTGGGAAGGGGATAAGCGAGTTGCCATTTGGACAAAGGTGATTTCCTGTCAGGAAAGCCACCCGGGCGGGTGGCGTAGACAACGAGCGCGGACGTTAACCGAAGCGTGGCAAAACGTTAAAGGTGCTGCCGAACCAGCAGAGAATAACCGCAATACCAAACAGAATGACCAGCCCCGGAATAAACAGCCCTCCCCAGACGGTGAAGGTTTTTTCGGGAAACTTTTTTCTCGCTTTTAATGCCAGCACGGCAGGAACAATCACGGCCCAGATGGTTGCGCACAATCCCGCACCGCCAATGCCATAGATAAAGCCATTCGGGAAGATGAGATAGAGAATGGCGGGTGGCAGAAAGGTTAACAAAACCGTTTTCAGGCGTCCGACAGGAGAGTTATCGATGTTAAAGAGATCGGCAAGATAATCGAACAGCCCCAGGGTGACGCCGAAGAAAGAGCTGGCGACCGCGAGGTTAGAGAAGACCAGCAGGCAAAATTCGATCACGCCGTGCTGTCGGGTGCCGAGGAATGATTTCACCAGCGAATCAACATTGCCGCCTGAAGAGATAATCTCGTTAAAGCTCTCGCGGGTGATATTGCCCATCGTGCAATACAACCAGAACAGATAAATGAACAGGGCCAACAGCGAACCAAAGACAATGCTTTTAATCAGCTTATCTTTTCGTTTGCCGTAGCAGATGATTAAGCTGGGTATATTGCCATGAAAACCAAACGACGCCAGACAGACCGGCAAGGCCATAAAAATATAGGGGAAATAGGCTGTGTTGCTGGTGGTACTGACATTAATGTCCCGTAAAATGGCGTAGTCCACCTGGAAGAAAAACGACCCAAAAACAATAATAAACGCAATGATCTTAATCCCCAGGAAAAGCGAGGTAATACGGCTGGCTGCCAGGGAACTGACCCATAATACCGCCGCAACAAAGATCGCTGTACCTATCCCCACGAGGCGCGGATTAACATGCGTCCCCTGGTTCATGGCGATGGTTTCACTAATGATCGCGCCATTGGCAGAGATATACGCATAAGTAAGAATATACAGAACAAAGGCGACCGTGAAGCCACTCACCACATTCCATTTATTGCCAATCAGATCTTTGGTGATGGTATTAAAGCTGGAACCGACAGGATAATTTAAATTGGCCTCTAACAGTAATAATCCTGAGTGAAGCATTGAAAACCAGGCGATGATTAAAATAAATGCGCCCCAAAAAAACCACGAGCCTGCTAAATCCACGGGTAAAGCAAACATTCCCCCGCCAATAACCGTACCTGCTATTACCATGACACCCCAAAACGAGGAGTGTTTAGTCTTTAAACTGTTATCCATGGTGCACCCATTAATTATGGTTAGCCTGATATTGTTGGTGTGTAATGAATTCCGGGTGACTAACAGGGTGTTAGTCACCCGGAAGGTGCGGGTTAAACTTCTTTCAGTTTGGCAGTGAAGTGACGTAAAACTTTCGGTTCGTAGGTGAAGGTTAACCCCTTAATATTGCTGGCGTTCTCTTTCACATGTTTAAAGGCTTCGACAATAAAGTCCATGTGCGTCTGTGTGTAGGTCGCGCGTGGAATGGTTAAACGCAGTAACTCCGCCGGGCAGGGCAGCTGTTTGCCGGTTTTAGGATCGCGGCCTAACAAGAACGACCCGATTTCTACTGCCCGAATGCCCGCCACCTTATAGAGCTCGCAGGCTAACGCCTGTGCCGGGAACTGATCAGCCGGAATATGCGGCAGTAGTTTTCCTGCATCAACAAATGCCGCATGCCCTCCCGCCTGCTGACACACTACACCGATGGCTTCCAGGCCATCGACCAGGTATTGCACCTGATTGATACGGTACGCCAGCCAGTCCGGATTCATGCCATCATGCAGACCGACGGCCAGGCGCTCCATCGCACCGCCTTCAAGGCCACCGTAGGTCGGGAAGCCTTCCTGCACCACGCAAAGGTTTCGGCATTCGGTATAGACGTCGAAGAAGCGGTCATCCTTAATACACAGCAGGCCGCCCATGGGCACCATCGCGTCTTTTTTGGCCGACATCGCCAGCATATCGGCGTATTTATAGGTTTCACGGGTAATGTCTGCAATGCTCCAGTCGCGGAATTCCGCTTCACGCTTCTGGATAAAGTAGGCGTTCTCCGCGAAGCGCGCGGAGTCCATCACCACCGGAATGTCATATTTTTTCGCGATGGCGTACATCGCCTTCAGGTTGGCCAGCGAGACCGGCTGGCCGCCGGCGGAGTTGCTGGTAATGGTTGCGACGATATAAGGCACATTATTGGCGCCCACCTCCTGAATGCCGCGCTCCAGTCCTTCGAGGTCAAAGTTGCCTTTAAAATCGTAACGAATACCGGTATCAAACGCCTCTTTGATATAGACGTTACGCACCGTGCAGCCATTAATCTGGCTATGGCCCTGAGTCGTATCAAAGAAATAGTTGGAGAACGCGACCATTTTGCTGCGGTCCAGCCCTTTTTCCTGCTCGCGTTTTTTGATCAAGACCGGAATGTAAATCTGTTCAGCGCCCCGCCCTTGGTGAGTCGGGATAGTGTATTGATAGCCAAAAATGGTTTTCACCGCATCGGAGAGCGCGTAATAACTGCGGCTGCCGCTGTAGGCTTCGTCCCCACGCAACATAGCGGCCTGCATATTTTGTGTGACTGCCCCGGTACCGCTGTCGGTCAGCAGGTCAATAAAGACATCTTCGCTATCAAGCAGAAACGGGTTCATGCCCGATTCAACAATGGCATTTTCCCGGTGCTCGCGGGTGGTGCGTTTCACTGGCTCAATAACACGAATACGGAAAGGCTCAGGTAAATGTTTGAAGTTTTCCATTTGTTCATCCTTTTTGCACGCAGCGGTGCTGAGGGCTATTTAATAACCCTAAGTACAGAGATGTATATGCCAGCCATCATTTAATGCCGCCTGTGGAAATAAACCACGCAGACGATCGGAGCTGGCAAGAATATATTGCAGACATACCAAATAAGCAGATTAATAAACCTGGTTAGTTAGCATTTAGCAAAGGACGAGCAAAGGGGGGATTATGGGTGGTGATTGACAATTTTATTGTCAATATTAAACCACTTAGAAGTGATGTATGTATTTAAGATAATCATCATTGATTTATCCTCATTAGACACTCAGCTACATTATTATAATGAGAATTACGGGTCTATCTGCAGGATAATTAATTGTGAGTGTAATCACAGCCACAATAACCTGACGATTACTGTGGCTGTGCAGGGTTATTTCCCGATACAGAAGCTCGAGAAGATGCGGCCCAGCAGATCGTCCGAGGAGAACTCCCCGGTGATCTCACTCAGATTCTGCTGCGCCAGGCGCAGCTCTTCCGCCAGCAGCTCACCCGCCCAGGCGCCAATCAGCTGCGCTTTCCCCTGAACAAGATGGTTCGCCGCCTCTTCCAGCGCCTGCAGGTGACGACGGCGCGCCAGGAAGCCGCCCTCCATGCTGGTATCAAAGCCCATGCTCTGTTTGAGGTGGTTACGCAGGTCATCCACGCCTTCGCCGGTACGTGCCGAGAGGCGAATAAGTGAGTGACCATTTACTTCACTCATACCCAGCGTCTCGCCCGTCACATCGGCTTTGTTACGCACAACGGTGATCGGCAGTTTAGCGGGCAGACGGGCGATAAAGTCCGGCCAGATATCTGCGGGATCCACCGCGTCAGTGGTGGTGCCGTCTACCATAAATAGCACGCGGTCAGCCTGCTCAATCTCCTGCCAGGCGCGCTCGATACCGATACGCTCCACTTCGTCGCTGGCATCGCGCAGACCCGCGGTGTCGATAATGTGCAGAGGCATGCCGTCGATGTGGATATGCTCGCGCAGTACGTCGCGGGTGGTGCCGGCAATATCAGTAACGATGGCAGCCTCACGACCCGCCAGCGCGTTCAGCAGGCTCGATTTACCGGCATTAGGGCGACCGGCAATCACCACCTTCATCCCTTCACGCAGCAGGCTGCCCTGGCGCGCTTCGGCACGCACCGCGTCGAGATCGGTCATCACGCTGTTGAGCTGGGCTTCGATTTTGCCATCGGAAAGGAAGTCGATCTCCTCATCCGGGAAATCAATCGCCGCCTCCACGTAGATCCTGAGGTGAGTAAGTGCTTCCACCAGATGATTTACGCGGGCAGAAAATGCCCCCTGCAGCGAGTTGAGCGCAGAGCGGGCTGCCTGCTCAGAGCTGGCGTCGATCAGGTCAGCAATCGCCTCGGCCTGCGCCAGATCGAGTTTATCGTTCAGGAAGGCACGTTCAGAAAACTCACCCGGCTTCGCAATGCGCAGGCCCGGCAAGGTCAGAATACGTTTTAACAGTAAATCGAGGATCACCGGGCCGCCGTGGCCCTGAAGTTCGAGCACATCTTCGCCGGTAAAGGAGTTTGGCCCCGGAAACCACAGCGCAATGCCCTGATCCAGCGCGGTACCGTCGCTGTCTTTAAACGGCAAATAATCGGCGTAGCGCGGCTTCGGCAGTTTCCCCAGTACGGCTTCTGCTACCTCGCGCGCCTTCTGGCCGGAGATGCGCAGTATGCCCACACCACCGCGTCCCGGTGGGGTTGCCTGGGCGACGATAGTGTCGTTATGGCTCATGGTTTTTCTCAACTGTGTTGCAATAAAAAAAGGCGGTCATTTGACCGCCCTTATTCTAGCTACTGCTCAACCGAATCAGGAACTTTTCTTTTCGCGGCTATGCAGGCCACGTTTTTCCAGACCACGGTAAATCAGCTGCTGCTGGATAATGGTCACCAGGTTGCTGACGATGTAGTACAGCACCAGACCTGACGGGAACCACAGGAAGAACACGGTGAAGATGACCGGCATGAAGGTCATGATCTTCTGCTGCATCGGGTCGGTCACGGTGGTCGGCGACATCTTCTGGATGAAGAACATCGTCACGCCCATCAGGATCGGCAGGATGTAGTACGGGTCCTGTGCAGACAGGTCATGGATCCACAGGGCGAACGGCGCATGGCGCAGCTCAACGGAACCCATCAGCATGTAGTACAGCGCAAGGAAGATTGGCATCTGAATCAGCAGCGGGAAGCAACCACCCAGTGGGTTCACTTTCTCTGCTTTATACAGGGCCATCATCTCCTGGCTCTGACGCTGTTTGTCATCGCCCAGACGCTCACGCATCGCCGCAATCTTCGGCTGCAGCATGCGCATCTTCGCCATGGAGGTGTACTGCGCTTTAGTCAGCGGGTACATGATGCCACGAACGATAAAGGTGATAACGATGATGGAGAAGCCCCAGTTACCCAGGAAGCTATGGATCCACTTCAGCAGCTTAAACAGCGGCTGAGAGATGAACCACAACCAGCCGTAATCCACGGTCAAATCCAGGTGCGGTGCTACTGCAGCCATTTTGTCCTGAATTTCCGGGCCGACCCACAGGGTGCTCGCCAGCTTACCGGTTTGACCCGGCTGCACCAGAACCGGCTGAGATTTGTAGCCGATAGCTGCAATACCGTTGCCGAGGTTCGTGGTGTAGAAGTTGTTGGTACCGTCGTTATTAGGCACCCACGCCGTTGCGAAATACTGTTGCAGCATCGCAACCCAACCGCCTTTAGCGCTGACGTTCAGGTTCTCGTTATCCGCGATAGTATCGAATTTGTATTTCTCATACTTCGAATCTGGCGTGGAGTACGCTGCGCCACGGAAGGTATGCAGCGCGAAGTTGCTGCTTCCGGTGTCACGATGAGACGGCAGATCGATGGATTGCTTCAGCTGACCAAAGGTCGAGATTTCCAGCGGTTTCTCGCTGGCGTTCTGCACGCTGTAGCCAACGTTCACCGCATATTCACCGCGTTTCAGGGTGAAGGTTTTGGTGAAGGTGTTGCCTGCGGCGTCGGTATAAGTCATCGGGATAGCCAGCTCGTTCTGGCCATCAGCCAGCACAAAGGTATCACTCTCGACGTTATACAGTGGACGCGCACCGTTAGCCGGGTTATCCGGGCCATCACGACCGGTCAGACCGCTCTGCGCCTGATAAAGGAACTGCGGTGTGGTTTCCAGTAACTGGAACGGTTCGGTAGACTTCAGCTCTTTTGGGTAGGTCAACAGCAGCGCCTGCTCAACATCACCACCACGGGTGTTGATAGTCAGCTCAAGCACATCGGTCTTAACCGTAATCTGTTTCCCCTGGCCACTGGCCGGTACGCCCTGGTCGGCGGCGCTACCCGCTGCGGTGGTCGTGGTCTGCGTGGTCTGCTGCTGGGGTTGAGGATTTTTATCCTGCTCCCATGCCTGCCAGATCATGAAAGACACGAACAACAAAGCGATGATAAGAAGATTGCGTTGCGAATCCATCGTTAGTGTTCTCTGGTATCAAAGGGTCCGGGGGGGACGGGGTCGTCTCCACCTGGGTGTAAAGGGTGGCATTTTAATACGCGTTTCACCGTCAACCAACTGCCTTTTATCACTCCAAACCTGCGCAATGCCTCAATTCCATAGCTTGAGCATGTCGGTGTGAAACGGCAGTGCGGCCCGAGTAGCGGACTAATCAGGCGTTGATAGACCCTAATGAGGGCTATCAGGACCCGTGAGCCAGGCGACAGTGGCGGCGCCATAATTTTTCCAACGCTTCCGAGAGAGCACGGTTATCGAGGTCGGCAACCCCTTTTTTCGCCACCACCACAAAATCCATCGAAGGGAGTTCATGTTGACGTAAACGGAAGCTTTCACGCGTCAGACGTTTAATCCGGTTGCGTTCATGCGCACGCTTAACGTTTTTCTTGGCGACAGTAAGACCGATACGGGGATGCCCCAGCGAATTTTGGCGGCCGAGGATGGTGATTTGCGGCGTGCCAGCCCGTTGTGGCTGCTGGAAGACGAAAGTGAAATGAGTGGGAGTTAACAAACGTAACTCCCTGGGAAATGCGAGCTTAACCACCAGGGGTTAGCTTTATTACTTGGAAACGGTCAGACGAGCGCGGCCTTTAGCACGACGACGTGCCAGAACCTGACGACCATTTTTAGTAGCCATACGAGCACGGAAGCCGTGAGAACGGTTGCGCTTCAGTACAGACGGTTGAAAAGTGCGTTTCATGGCGATTTCTACCTAAACTTGAATAAATTCAATGGCTTTTTACGATGCCCGAACGAATATCGCACGACGGACGCCGAAGCCATGGGTGATTAAAGAGGCCGGATTGTAATAATTGTACACTCCGGAGTCAATTCTCTTTCCTTATTTCCCGCGTAAATTCACACGATTTCGCATGCAAAATGAACAGCGTTAAACGCGCGGGAAGCCGAGCATTACGCGACGGGTGGAGGATTATACGACCTCACCGGTAAAGCGCAAGGATCGTCCAGGATCTTCGTTAGATCTTTTAAGCAAAAATTTGTCACGACTCAGTAATTTTTCCAATATGCGGCCTAAATCCCGGGGCAGGCTAACCAGGATCGATTACACTTACCCGGTTTCGGATCTTCCTGTGGATAAATCGGGAAGAATCTGTGAGAAACAGAAGATCTCTGGCTCAGTTTAGGCTATGATCCGCGGTCCCGATCGGGATCCCAGCGGTTACGATCGGGTATAAAACCGCAGACAGCGGTTCGCACGTCCCCCTTATGCGCAGGGCTTTTCGACGTGCGTCTACAATCATGACTATTCAATAGCTTTCTTTTTATTGTTCGAGTGGAGTCCGCC